>DAIEQA010000038.1:0-12793 GCA_027348115.1 Ignavibacteriales bacterium | reverse complement strand
TCGCTTTCGCTAAATACCATGCGGAAAGAATTACGATTAGGATATACTCTCTTCCTGAATTCAAACGATTTGCTCAAACGAGTAGAGAATAATTTTCCAAGATCAACTTTTTCTTCAAAAGATAAAACGCGAACAGCGATGAGAGAATTGGCGTTATAAAATCCGGAGGCAATAAAGTTGTTTCTATAATCATAAATTTGAACAACATCGCCGGTTGAAGGTGAGCCATCTGCGGAAGCAATTTCATTACTAAAGATCCAATGATGACCGTGTTTAATTCTTCGCTCTTCGTTTTTTCTCAAAATTATTGTAGCCAACACAGCTTCCTTTTTTTATTTCAAATATAACACTTTAGTCCATTGCCGGTTAAATCAATCCTTCAAGAAAAAATTTATTGGTAAATTTGTGGTGTAAAAGGAGGTAATCATTGCAAGACCCTAAAGAGTACTTACTAAAATATTTTGGATATCCATCCTTCCGCGGAGAGCAGGAAAACATAATCAACAGATTGGTCAAAGAGCAAAGCCATTGTCTCGTTTTAATGCCCACCGGCGGTGGAAAATCGATCTGTTATCAGCTGCCGGCCTTGATGTTTGAAGGCGGAACAATTGTTATTAGTCCTTTAATTGCTCTTATGCAGGACCAAGTTGACGCGCTTAAGAAAAAAAATATTCCGGCGGAGTTTATCAATTCCACCGTAACACCCAACCAAAGAAAAGAAAGACTCAAAAATTTCGTTGAAGGCAAAACCAAATTGCTTTATGTAACGCCAGAAAGATTTAGGAAGCAGGAATTTGTTGATGCGATTAAAACCGCCAATGTTTCTCTTCTCGCCATCGATGAAGCTCACTGCATCTCGGAATGGGGACACGATTTCCGTCCCGATTATTCCCGTATAGCGGAATTCCGGGCAATGCTTAATAATCCCCTCACCATCGCGCTTACTGCCACCGCAACAATAGAAGTTCAGAAGGATATCATTTCCAAATTAGGTTTAACAAAAAGCGACATTAAAATATTTCACGAGGGAATTGAGAGGCCGAATCTCCGTCTTGAGACAACGGACATTTACGACGAAAAGGAAACTCTTGCTGCAATTTATAAAGTGCTTGATAAATACAATGGACCCGGAATAATATATTTTGCATTAATAAAAAAGTTGGAATACTATTCTCAAATTTTGGGCGATAAAGGTTACAAACACGGCGTGTATCACGGTAAGCTGGACCCGCAACAGCGAAAGCGAACACAGCGTGATTTTCTTTCCGGCAAAGAAAATTTAATTCTCGCCACCAATGCATTTGGAATGGGGATAGACAAGCCGGATATTCGTTTTGTTATTCATGCAGAAGTGCCGTCGTCAATAGAATCATATTACCAGGAAATTGGCCGCGCCGGAAGAGACGGAAAAGATTCTCTCTGCATGCTTCTGTACAATCAGCAAGATTTGTATACACAAATGGAATTTATAAAATGGGCTAATCCCGATGCGAATTACTACAGTCGCATGTACGATCTACTCCGCAATAATATTGAGGCGGTAAATTCCGAAGGTTTGGATTATCTCCGCGAGCAAATGAGTTTCAAAGATAAAAGCGATTTCAGGGTCGAGACGGTTTTGGCAATGCTTGACCGATATGGTGTTACAGAAGGAACTATAGAGACAAAAGATTTGAAAATAATTGATGAGCTGACGCACGAATTACACGACGAGAAATATCTAAAAGAAAAATTAATGAACGACAACAAGAAACTTCTTTCCGTTGTAAATTATTTCAAATCAATCGAGTGCCGGCGGGTTTATATTTCGGATTACTTCGGCTTTCCCGGGGAACCGCCTTGCGGAAACTGCGATGCGTGCGGAATGACGAATCAATGATTCAAAACAATTTTCATTGTCTGCATATTACCGCTAAACATACTCTGTTTTTTTTCGAATATAATCTATACTCAATCCGCCGGAATAATGGATAAAGACATTGAAAAACTATATCTGACCTCGACACAGGAATTATCGCGTCTGCTCAACCGCGGTGATGTTGTAATTATAGATACGCGCGAGCCGGAAGATTATGCCGTTGAACATATTCCGGGAGCCGTTAACATTTACGATATCTTCACTTATCTGGCTACTAAAGAAAACGGCGGCTACGAAACTATGCGCCGGCATTTTGCAAGATTATTCGGCGATGCCGGTATTAACGGGTGCGAACGAGTGGTAATTTATGAAGATGCTATGGACAACGGTTATGGACGATCTTGCCGCGGTTATTTTATTTTGAGCCATCTTGGTCATAAGAATGTAACAGTTCTTCACGGCGGATTTCAAAAATGGATTGAGGAAAAACTGCCGTTAACTAAGGAAGTACCGGTTCCCTCCAAAAAAGATTTTCCAATTAATCAGGATAATTCCATAATCATCTCATCGGAAGAAATGCTTAACTCTCTAAACGATTCCTCCATAATAAAATTGGATTGCCGGGACAGGTCCGAGTGGATTGGTATTAGTTCTTCTCCGTATGGGCCGGAATACACTCCGCGCAAAGGCAGAATTCCCGGTTCCGTTTGGATAGAATGGTACGAAGTAATGAAACACGACGGTACCGCTCCTTGCTTTAGAGAGCCGGATGAATTACGATCGCTGTTTGCGCAAGCAGGAATAACACCGGACAGCACAGTTCACGTGTATTGTTTCAAAGGAGCCAGGACTTCCAACGTTTTTATTTCTTTGAAACTGGCGGGCATCAAGAATGTTCGCAATTATCTTGGATCCTGGAACGAATGGTCGAGGGATTTCTCACTGCCAATAGAAACCGGTTATCCTAAGAACAAAAAGAATTAATAATCTATACTCGCCTTAATGCTTTTGTTTATATTTCGGTCATCATTTTTCAAAAATAAAATAGGTACAATAATGCGAAGTAAGCTTTTAATATTAACAATTGTTTTTGCGCTGGCGTTTTCCGCGTGTTCAAAAAAAGATGAGCAGAAAGTGGAATCAGAAAATTTAGCTCCAAACGTACATAAAGCAGTTGTCGAAGAGGTTTTGCAGGTTTCTCAATATACATACGTCCGCGTAAAAGAAGGCGATCAGGATCTCTGGCTTGCCGGAAATAAAATAGATGTAAAAACCGGCGCCGCAGTTTATTACGAAGGCGCGATGGAAATGAAAAATTTCGAGAGCAAAACCCTAAATAGAAAATTTGATTCCATCTTTTTTGTTCAGACACTTAGCGCGCAACCAATCAACGCACCGGCAGCATCGCCCCACGGTAGCGAAGGCATGACCGCAACTCCTCAAAGACCAACGATTGAAAAAATCGATGTCTCAGTTCCCCCGGCAAAAGGAGGCATTACAATTTCAAAACTCTTTTCGAATCCTTCGGTATATGAAGGCAAAACGGTTCTTATCAGCGGAAAAGTAACCAAGGTTAACAACAGCATTATGAAAAAGAATTGGGTTCATATTCAGGACGGCACCAGCAGCGGAAGCGACTACGATTTAACAGTCACTACAAACGATATAGTTAAGGTTGGAGATGTTGTTACATTCCAGGGTAAAGTTTCAACAAACAAAGATTTTGGTTACGGTTACTCCTACAAAGTCATGATAGAAGACGCAAAGAGCTTAACGAATCTGTAATATTGTAAACGGGGATAGGCAAAAGCTTATCCCCTATTCTCTCCCTTAGAAGCTTCCCTACGAATTCATTTCAATTAATTTACAAAACAGTTATTTTAATAATGATTCTAATAGGATTATCAATGCCTCATTGTCTCCTCGAATACAGTTCGAACATAATAGAAAAAAATAAAAGCCGGGACGCCCTCCAGGCAATTCATACCGCTCTTGATAAGACCGGGTTATTTCAGCTTGCCGATATAAAAAGCAGGGCTGTTGAGCATAAGGATTTTTTTATCGGAGATGGTAATGAATCACGCGCATTCGTTGCATTAACGGTATCGATTCTAAGCGGGAGAAGCGACGAAACTAAAAGATCTGTCTCGTCGGCATGCCTCGAAGCATTAAAAAAGATTTTTTCGGAATCGCTTTCCAGCTTGAAACTAAGTATCACGGTTCAAATTAAAGAGCTCGATAAAAATTCATATGTAAGAGAGATAAGCTATTAGAAGAACCAAATAAATTTTCGATCATATTGCAGAAAGGATTGCATGAATAAAAAGTTAGAATAGGAAATGTTCTATGAAAGTACAACGATTTATCACAGCGACAGGATTTTTTATTATTATTTTAGCAGCGACTGCTTGTAAAGATTCTTCACCGGTAACTCCCGCAAAAAGTAAAACCGATTTACTCACACAAACTTCTTGGCAAATACAAAAAGTCTACGATATAAGCTCGTCGCCCGGTCAAAAGATTGATATCACATCGCAAATGCCTTACGTATACGAAACATTTAATAAAGACGGTACTGTTTATACTTCAGTTATGAACGGCACATGGGAATTCATAAACCAGGAAACACAAATTTTATTAAACAAAGGAACTTCATCTCAGCTTACCCTTGACATATTGGAATTAACGGAAACCGTTTTCCATTTTAAAGCGAACATTCCTTCAGATAACGGTATAACCGTCTGGGAAATGATTTCTTACCCGGCAAAAATTTCCGGTGATAGATCGCCGGTTGCTAATTTTGACACTCTTTGGAATCAGTATAACGTTAGGTATTCTTTCTTCGATCTAAAGCATATCGATTGGACTGCGTTATACAATATTTATAAACCGCAGGTTACAGCTACAACCACTGATCTCGACCTCTTCAAGATCATTTCTTCTATGCTTAGCAATCTTAAAGACGGTCATGTAAATTTTATTACTCCTTACGGTAATTATGCGTACATGGATTGGTACAAAAAATATCCTCAAAATTTTTTAGGATTGAACGCCGTCATTCCGTATATGAGTACCGATTTTGGTAATACTGCCAACGGTTATATGCATTACGGAATTATTTCAAACGATATAGGATACGTATATGTAGGTCCCAATTTTCAGGGGAATTCCAATACATGGTCGAGTTCAATTGATCAGATAATAGCGGCGCTGAAGGATACGCGGGGTATAATTGTTGATATTAGAAATAACGGCGGCGGCAGTGATAACTTAGCAAATATAGTTGCAGGAAGATTTGCGGATCGAAATCGTACTTTTTGTTATTATCGATGGAAAAATATCAGCGCCAATCATTCCGACTTTACAGATTTTATTCCTATGACTATTGCACCTCAGGGCGTAAGACAATTTACTAAGCCGGTTATTTTGCTAACCAATCGCCATGTATTCAGCAGCGCCGAGGAAGCCGTTTTAATGTTTAAATCTTTTCCACAGGTTAAATGTATAGGCGATACAACAGGCGGAGGTTCCGGCAATCCAATCATTCTTCAACTTCCAAACGGTTGGACTTATTGGGTTCCGCGATGGATTATGTATACGACTGCTAAGGAGACTTACGAAAATATTGGCCTTGCGCCTGATATATACGCTCGGATCACTGCGGCGGATTCGATTGCCGGTAAGGATGTAATTTTGGAACGAGCAATACAAGAACTGAAAAAACAATGACGATGATGGAAAAAGCAGACTTATTCGGATTGGGTTACAAGTTGTATTTCTTCTTCATCCATTCGTACGCAAGATTTAACTGTTTGGTTTTCTTTTCCGCGAGAATTTTTAATTCATCTCCGAGATCAAATACTTTATCCGGATGGTACTTGGCAATTAGGTCGAGATACTTTTTACGAATCTGTGATTTTGTGACCCTGCCGGTTAAACCAAGTAATTGGCCGAAGTATTTTGCTTTTTCATATTCTGTTGCCGCGGTAGGATCGAACTCTTCTTCCTTTTTAAACGAATGCTTTTCATACTTCTCGTAGCGTTCATACTTTTCGTAGCTCTCATAACTTTCATATTGGCCCTGACTCTTGCTTTCCGATTCGCCGGTGTTGCGTGATGTTCGTTTACGATGCGTCTTCTGCTTGAAATGAAATCCTACTATTTTGTAAACCGATGAATACATTTCCGAATTATTATCGCCGATGTTGATTAGATAATCCAGGAAAGTAACGTTTACATTATACCAATCGGTACTTTTAATCTTTGCTGCGTTTTCCACGACAGCTTTTTTCAAATTTTTATCCGTTAGGTTCGACCTGAGTTTTTTAAATTGTCTGTTATCAACTACAGGCGACACCACCTTGAACAAAGAGTTTACCCAGCTATCGTTTTCGGCTTCAAGTATCAACGAATGAAGAACAAGAAACTCGTTGAAGACTGTTTCAAGCGATACTTCCGAACAAAGTTTAGGAGAGTAACAAACAGATTGGAGATGCCCGTAAGTTGAAAAAGTGAATTCGTTGAGCAATTGATCGGAATCAAGATTAAAATATTTTTTGAAAACGCTTTCCGATGCTTTTTTAGTGTATGAATCGCGGAATTCAAAATTGGATTTAAAACTGTTGCCAAGATAGGATTGCGAAAAATCCGTCAGCCCGTTTTGAACGCTTCCGATAGCGCCCCAAATTTGGCCGCATATTTCATCGTAGACATAATATGAGTCATCGTACTTTCCCTGGTCTAAAAGCGAATCCGCTATCTCTCTCATTTTTACTAAATTCATACGCACCTGGAATTATTGACGCAATGCAAAATAAAAAATTTTTCCGAATTGGTATCTCGCCACGCTTTATTATCGAATCAAACTTTGTATAATTAACGCCGTCATTCGTAATCATGAAAATTGGCTTTTAAGAATAGCTTCAATAACTCAATTGATCGTACTTTTTATTTATATTTGAGCTGAAGAATTCATCATCATGGCAACTTAATCAGTCCAATATTTTAGGAGAATCTGTGAGCAACGAACCGAATAAAATCATCTACTCGATGATAGGGGTAAGCAAGTTTTACAATCAAAAACCGGTATTAAAAGATATTTACCTTTCATACTTCTACGGCGCAAAAATCGGCGTGCTGGGATTGAACGGATCGGGCAAGAGTTCCCTTTTAAGAATACTTGCCGGAGTGGATAAAGATTTCAACGGTGAAACGGCAATCTCTCCCGGCTTTACCGTTGGCATGTTGGAACAGGAACCGCAGCTTGATGAAACCAAAACCGTAAAAGAGATTGTTCAGGAAGGCGTTCAGGAAGTCGTAGATGTACTGAAAGAATATGATGAGATCAACGCAAAGTTTGCAGAGCCGATGAGCGACGACGAGATGAATGAATTAATAGAGCGCCAGGGCAAAATCCAGGAAAAGTTAGATCACATGAATGCGTGGGATCTCGATTCCAAACTTGAATTGGCAATGGACGCTTTAAATTGTCCCCCCGGCGATACCACGGTTAAAGTATTATCGGGCGGGGAAAGAAGGCGCGTTGCGTTGTGCCGACTTTTGTTAAAGAGGCCGGATATTCTTCTGCTTGATGAACCAACTAATCATCTTGATGCGGAAACAGTTCTTTGGCTCGAAGCGGAATTGAATCGTTACCCGGGAACCGTGATTGCCGTTACACACGACAGATATTTTCTTGATAATGTTGCCGGATGGATACTTGAATTGGATCGCGGGCAAGGTATTCCGTGGAAAGGAAATTATTCATCATGGCTGGAACAAAAACAGCAGCGTTTGTTCCAGGAAGAAAAACGAGAGACTGAAAGACAGAAAACTTTGCAGCGTGAACTTGAATGGGTTAGAATGGCGCCGCGCGCACGGCAAGCAAAATCCAAAGCCCGTATAAGCGCTTACGAAAAAATGCTCAACGAAGAAACCGAACAGCGGCAGAATGATTTGGAAATTTATATTCCTGCCGGCCCTCGTTTAGGCAATGTTGTTATCGAAGCAGAAAATGTTTCAAAAGCATACGGCGATAAAATTTTATTTGAGGATTTGAATTTCAAACTTCCACCCGGCGGTATAGTTGGTGTAATCGGTCCGAACGGTGCCGGTAAAACAACATTGTTTAAAATGATTATCGGCCAGGAAAAACCGGATGGTGGTTCGTTCAGAATAGGCGATACCGTTGAACTCGCCTACGTGGATCAAAGCCGCGCCGCTCTCGACGGCGGAAAATCTGTTTGGGAAATGATAAGCGACGGCGATGAATTACTTGCGATGGGTAAAAGAGAAATCAATTCCCGCGCTTACGTTGGACAATTTAACTTCACCGGCGGCGATCAGCAAAAGAAAGTCGGAATGCTTTCCGGCGGAGAAAGAAATAGAGTACATCTCGCAATCGCATTAAGACAAGCGGCTAATGTTATCTTGCTCGATGAACCTACAAACGATCTCGACGTCAATACAATGCGCGCACTTGAAGAAGGTTTAATAAATTTTGCCGGATGCGCGGTTGTTATCAGTCACGATAGATGGTTCCTCGATAGAATTTGTACACACATTTTAGCTTTCGAGGGCGACAGCAAAGTAGTCTGGTTCGAAGGTAACTTTTCGGATTACCAGGAAAATCGAAGACAACGTTTAGGCAAAGAGGCGGATATTCCGCACAGAGTTAAGTATAAAAAGCTTACAAGATAAATTTTGAAGTGAAATGCCTGGCAACATAGTTCTCAAAGAAGAGCCGCCGGATATAAACCGGTACATGGATTTATTCTGCACTACAGGATGGAATGAAGAGTACAAGGTCACTTCGGGAATGATGCAAACCGTTCTAAACAACAGCTGGTACATTGTAAGCGCTTACATCGATGAAAAACTTGTCGGCTTCGGAAGAGTGATTACAGACGGTATTCTTCACGCGATGATTTACGAAATGATTGTCGATCCGGAATTTCAGGGTAAAGGAATCGGGACACAAATACTAAAGATGCTTGTCGGTAAATGCAAACAACAAGGAATAAGAGACATACAATTATTTTGTGCCAGAGGGAAAAAAGAATTCTATATTAAAAACGGATTTGAAAGCAGACCTGACGATGCGCCGGGAATGCAGTACATGATAAAGTAGCTAAACTTTATTTTTATCACAACAAACGATGGAGAGAAAATGTCATCCAAGCAATGGAACAAACCGCCGGAAATGGTTATTGATCCGAAGAAGAAATATTCGGTATCGATGAACACGAGCAAAGGCATAATTGAAATAGAACTTTACCCGGAACACGCGCCAAAGACAGTAAACAATTTTGTGTTTCTTTCAAAAGAAGGATTTTACGACGGTGTAAGCTTTCACCGTGTGATTGAAGACTTTGTAATTCAAGGCGGCGATCCTACCGGCACAGGACGCGGCGGCCCCGGTTATAAATTTGAAGATGAGCTTAAGAATAATCCTTTAAAACATGAACGCGGTGTTTTATCAATGGCAAACGCCGGCCCAAATTCAAACGGCAGCCAGTTCTTCATAACGCACTCTCCCCAACCGCACTTGAACGGTAAACATACTGTATTTGGAAAGGTTGTTAATGGTTTGGATGTTGTCGATTCGATTGAACAGGGCGATCAAATGGTTCAGGTAACTGTAACCGAAAGCTCAATTTAGTTATTGGTTAAAAGTTGAAGGTTGCAGGTTATAAAGTCCCGCACGATAATATTTTAATCATGCGTTTGTAACCTGCAACATGCGGCTATAGTAATTCTTTTAGTCGTATTATACTTATTTCCAAGTCCCGGCAGATAGATTTAATTATTTCTTTCTTCAACGATTTATTTCCATGAATTGGGATAGTAGTTCTTTTACCGTCGGAAGCTCGACGATATATCACATAACTGCAAAGTTATCGGAAGGCAGTTTTTCGTTTCTTAATTGGTAATCTTCAATAAAATTTTTTAAAGCGGCTTTATTTCTTTTATTGTAATTTCGTACGTGTCTTCTTCGGCATGGCAGCCTGGAAATGCCGGGCACTCAGCATAGAAACCGCCTTTTTCACATTCTTCCACAACAATTTTATAATTGTATATTTTCATACCTCTCTCCTTTTGGGAAGAAAACTAATTCCATTTTACCATATTATCAATTCTAAAAATCGATGAAGAGCATGACTAAAGATTCTCCAAAACTTTCTTAAGTTTATCGCTAACGGTCTGAGCTACCTCGCCCAGCGCCGGGTTGTTAACGGCTTGCATCGATTCCATCGGATTGACAACGCTCACATGGACCTTACCTTCTGCTTTCTCCTGCACAATTACATTGCAAGGCAAAAGCACGCCGATATTCTCTTCCATTGAAAGAGCTTTATATGCGTTAGGCGGATTACACGCGCCCAATATTTTGTACTTGCGGAAATCAACATCAAGTTTTTTCTTCAACGTTTCTTTTACGTCAATCTCGGTGAGAACACCGAATTCTTCTTTCTTTAATTCCTCGGTTACCTTCGATATAGCTTCATCAAAAGTATATGCTACCGGTTTTGAGTTGTAATATGCCATGTTCCAACCTTTTTAGTTAGTTAGATGAATCTAATTTAAAAGCGATTCAACGAAAATAAAGATACATATAAACTGCAATCACTACTACGCTCAACAGGTCAACAATTATTCCCGTTCTAACCATATCGAATACTTTTATTCTTTTGCTGCTGAACACAATTGCGTTAGGCGGCGTGCCGACCGGAAGCATAAATCCAAACGACGCCGCCAGCGTTGCCGGTATCATTAACAGAAACGGATCCATTTTCATTTCGATAGACAGGGAAGCGATTATCGGTAAAATAATTTGAGCCGTTGCAGTATTCGATGTAAGTTCGGATAAACCGGTTACGACAAAACAAATAATCAATAGAAGGATAAGCGGATGAAAGCCGGAATATCCCGCAAGCTGCTGGCCTATCAGTTTCGATAAGCCGGAAGAGATAAATCCTTCCGCTATAGCAAAACCTCCGCCAAAGAGAAGGACAATATCCCACGGAATTTTTCCTATCGTCTCGGCACCAAGTACAAAGCGGTTCCCGGAATTTTTCGACTTAGACGGAATTAAAAACATGATGAATGCCATTGTCATCGCAACGGTTCCGTCATCAATAAAATCCGATTTGGGAAAAATATTTGACCAGCCAGGTATAACGATCAACTGCAGATCCATATCGCTTCTAAAAATCCATAACATCGAAGTAATAAAGAAAACTACGGCAACTGTTTTTTCTTCAAAGCTCATTTTGCCGAGCTTCTCTTTTTCGGCTTTGATAATTTCTTTATTGATGGCTACTTTATTCTTCGAACGGAAAACAATTTTTGTAAGAACCGCCCAGGTAATCATCAGCATAAGTAAAGAGATCGGCAGAGCAAACTTCATCCATTCAAGAAACATTACGGCGGGTTTATCCGGGAAGCTGATTTTAAAGATGCGCACGAACACCAGATTAGGCGGGGTTCCAATAAGCGTAGCCATTCCCCCTATTGAAGCGCCGTAAGCAATTCCCAGCAACAAAGCCGCGGCAAACTTTCCAGTCCTATCAACTCCGAGTTCTTCATCAATTTTATAAAGTATTGCCAGCCCGATCGGAAGCACCATTAATGTTGTTGCCGTATTCGATATCCACATTGAAATAAAAAACGAGGCCGCCATAAATCCGAATACAAGTTTTGCAGGACTGCTTCCGAAAAAATAGATCATGTTTATTGCTATTCGTTTATGAAGATTCCATTTCTCGAGAGCGATTGCAATTATAAATCCACCTACAAACAGGAGAATCGTGGAATTCATATAAGCTTGCGAAACGGCATTTGCGTTAAGACTTCCGGTAAGCGGAAATAAAATTAAAGGAACAAGAGAAGTGACTGATAAAGGCAGGGCCTCCGTTATCCACCAGATTGACATCAGCGCCGCAACAGCGGCAACTATTTGCGCATTTTTGTTTTGGGGACCGAAATCGAAAAAGAAAAAAATTATGAACGCGGCTGCTATGCCGGCAAAGAGTCCAGCTTTTTGAAAAGTACCATATTTTTCTTCCACTTTACCTCTGGCTTAGTTGGAAAAAAACTGCTGAATGATTTATCTATTTTGATTGAGCGGATAAATAACCTCGTGCAATGCGGCGTAATCAAGTTCGGATAAATTTTGCTTCACCCCTTCGCGCAGAATTTCACCGACGGAATCCAGTATCGCGGTGTTGACCCCGCTCCCGGCAAATTCTCCTCTTGCCAGGTTTGCGTCTTTTAATAAATTTTTTAACGCGAAGTTGGTGTTTTTAAAATCACGGGTAACCATACTTTCCAATTTTCGATCGTATGCGGGCGCGTAGTAGCCGCTTGGCCGAATAATTTTCATGAAAGTCTCAATGTCGATTCCCTGCGACTGTATGTAACCAAGACTCATAGAGAACGAAGAAACCATTGTTGCAATAAGCTGGTTGCAGGCAAGTTTTGTTGCCGCGCCTTTTCCCGCTTTGCCCATGTAATGAACTTCCTCGGCAAAGTTTTCGAGAAAAGGTTTCCATTTTTTATAAAGCGATTCTTCACCGCCGACCATCGGAATTAATTTGCCTTGCGGTATCTGCGCAATTCCGCCGAGCACAGGCGCTTCAATATATTCTCCGCCGGATTGCTCTACCCTTTCTTTAACAATACAACTTTCACCCGGGGAAATAGTGCTCATTTGAATTACAGTTTTACCTTCAAAATCATTTTTTTCAGCGAATAAAACATTTGAGACGGCAATAAAATCGGAAAGCATTGTTATTATCACTTTTGATTTGCCGATTGCTTCCGAAGGATTTGATGCAACCGCCGCGCCTTTTTCCTTTAAACTTTCGGTCTTGGATGCTGTTCTATTCCACACCGTTACATCGTAACCTTTTTCAAGCAACCGTTCCGCCATCA
>DAIEQA010000059.1:0-2750 GCA_027348115.1 Ignavibacteriales bacterium | reverse complement strand
ATCAACATCCTGATGAACATGATCTTTTCTTTCTGCCTTCAGATACAAAAATTGTTTATTCAGCTAATGACGGCGGAGTAAGCTACACTAATGATGCAGCCGCAAGCCAGGTAAACTGGACAAGCATGAATAACGGATTTTCTACAACTCAATTTTATTCTGTTGCTTTGGACCACGCTACAAAAAATTCTCCTTTAATAGTAGGCGGTATGCAAGACAACGGAAATATGTTGGACACTACCTGGAATGCAAATTCAAACTGGTATGTTCTTCCATACGGCGGAGACGGATGTATTTCGGCTGTTGCAAACGGCGGGCAGTATATTTACTTCTCAACTCAAAACGGAAATATTATGGAAGGAAGGCTGTCCGATCAACAAGGCGCTCTTATTAAACCTGTTGGCGCATTCGGATTTATGTTCGTTACTCCTTATGTGCTCGATCCTTCCGATAGTAAAATTATGTTTATTGCTGCCGGTAATCATATATGGAGAAATTCAGACTTACTAAGCATTCCAATCGGTACAGACTCTGCCACTTCAATTAATTGGACAGATCTTACAAACATAGATACCAGTGCTGGTATAAGCGCATTAGACGTATCGCAGCAGCCATCGCATATTTTATTTTACGGAACAAATAACGGAAAGCTTTTTAAAGTAACTAATGCAGATCAAGGCAATCCTTCTTCGACAGATATTACTGGAAATAATTTTCCGCAAGGTTTTATCAGCAGAATATCGGTCGATCCTCAAAATGCAAACAATGTTATGGCTGCGTTTTCTAATTATAACATCTTAAGTATATTTTATACGAGCGACGGCGGGACAACATGGAATGCAGTTTCAGGAAACCTTGAACAGAATACCGATGGTACGGGCAACGGACCTTCGGTTCGTTCGGTAAGAATTTTAAATGTTGACGGAAGTAAAATCTATTTTGCCGGAACAAGTACAGGTTTGTACTCAACTGCAAACTTAAATGGAATGTCTACTGTATGGGTACAGCAAGGGGCAGATAATATCGGCATGGTAGATGCAGAGGCGATAGACACGAGGGACTTAGATGGAACCGTAGTTGTCGGAACATTTGGAAATGGTGTTTACAGTTCCAGGATAAATGTAACTGCGGTGAATGAAGAAAAAAATATTCCTCTTGCGTATTCACTTTCACAGAATTATCCTAACCCGTTTAACCCGTCTACGGTCATCAGTTATCAGTTGGCAGCCGGCAGTAATGTTTCGCTGAAAGTTTTTGATGTACTCGGAATAGAGGTTGCTTCACTTGTGAATGAATTCCAAAGTGCAGGCAAATATCAAGTTACTTTCAACGGGCAACAGACGACTAACCACGGACAACTAAGCAGCGGAGTTTACTTCTATACTCTAAAAGCTGGCAACTTTGTTGGAACGAAGAAACTAATCCTAATGAAGTAAGGAGTTATGTTCAGGGAGTGTGATATAATTCCCTGAACAAAAATATTTTTTTGCGGGCAACTAATATCTAATTTTGTAGAGAATTTTCTTTTAAACAAATATCCGGAACTGAACTATGAGAAAATTAATTCTTTCATGCGTAATGTCTATTCTTCTGTGTGCTTCGCAAATCTTTTCTCAAGATTATACGAAGATCAAGAGCATCATCGGCAATGCAAGCATCGATACATTAATCGAGAATCTAAATTTGTTGACCGGCGAAAAACCGGTGACGCTGGATGGAAACAGCGTAACAATTTCTACCCGGTTTCGAGGGACAACCGGCGATTCAAGCGCTGCTCTTTTTCTTAAGAACAAACTTAACTCATACGGCGGATTGAAGGTCAGTGAGCAGCCGTTACCTGATTCCGGCAAAAATATTATTGCCGTGCAAACCGGAACTGAAAATCCAAAGAGGCAAATTATTGTTTGCGCGCATTACGATTGCATGCCTCCCGGCCCAATTTCTCACGGAGCCGATGACGATGGAAGCGGAACTGCCGCTGTTTTGGAAGCAGCAAGAATACTTTCAAAATATTCCTCCTCTAACACAATAGTCTACGCATTTTTCGACTACGAGGAAGATGACTTAAACGGAAGTGAGTATTATGCATCGCATGCATCTCAAAACGGCGATACAATTGGTGCGGTAATAAATCTTGATATGATCGGCTGGGACAAGAATAATCAAAACGATGTTGAGATCGATTCGAAACCATCGATTAGTTTGTCGGATCAGCTCGCAAAAGATGTTAAAGATTTGAATGACAAATGCAACATTGGTTTGTACATTACCATAGTTAATCCGGGAAAATCGAATGCGGATAATGATTCATTCTGGAAATATAATTTCCCGGCGATATTAATTATCGAACTCTATGGTTATCAAAATCCGTACATGCACACGGTAAATGACAGAGTAGAAAATATCAACAAACCGTTTTATGAAAGATGTACCAAGCTCGGTATTGCTTCCATTGCAAGGTATACGGATCTCAACGTTAATGACGGAACTACATCGGTTAAGGAAATGCCGACTTCGTATTATTCACTAGAGCAGAATTATCCTAATCCTTTTAATCCAACAACAACAATAACATATCAGTTGCCAAAGTCGGAAAATATAAAGTTGAAGATTTATAATTTATTAGGCGAAGAAGTAAAAACTCTTGTAGAAGATAACGAAGTTGCAGGAATTTATCATGTAAAATTTGACGGCAGCAATTTTGCAAGCGGAGTTTATTTCTACAGGCTTCGGGCAGGAAACTTTGTGGA
>DAIEQA010000035.1:0-2741 GCA_027348115.1 Ignavibacteriales bacterium | reverse complement strand
CTTTTTATGACCGAATAATCCGGAATGAAAAGGAATTAAATAATATCAGACGATATATAGAACAGAATCCTTTGAAATGGGAAATTGAAAAGTAAGGATCGGTTGGAAACCGATCCCGAGAGGAGACGATAAAACGAAAATCAGACTGTTTTTTTATAATTCAGAATTGCCAGCAGATTAAAGCCGATTGCGAATAAAATTATTATTCCGAAATGTTTTGCGAGATCGGAAAATCCGCTTCCTTTCAGCACAAGCATTCTCATTACTTCGATGAGATAGCTCACCGGATTAATATAAGTAAGATACTTTGCCCAGTCCGGCATATTTTCGATCGGTGCGAACAATCCGCCGAGCAGAACAAAAATCACCATAAAGAAATATGCAACAATCATCGCCTGCTGCTGCGTTTCCGCCAGTGTAGAAGCAAACAATCCGAATCCGAGAATGCCTATTAAATAGAGTCCCGCAAATAAATAACCGATAATAAAACTTCCGGCGGGATATATTCCGTAAAGAACAAAGCTCACCAAAAAACCGATAGAAAGAACGACCATTCCCAATATCCAAAACGGAATAAGCTTGCCGAGTATGAACTGATATTTTTTTATTGGAGATACATTCAACTGCTCTATTGTTCCCGCCTCTTTTTCTTTAACAATATTCAGCGAGGTTAGAATAAAACCCACCAAAGTAACGAGCAAGGCAAGAACGCCCGGCACAATAAAATATTTATAATTCATTTTGGGATTAAACCAGTTCGAGCTTGTTATTTCAACAACGGGCTGCGCGCCAAGCCGCGGCGATTGAATCCACTGAGTTCTGATTTCTCCGTTATAATCTTTTATGATCGCATTTGAGTAAGAAACCGCAAGCCCAGCAGTCTGCCCGTTTATGGCGTTTGCGGCAATCATTATTTTAGATTTGTTCTCCCGGACAATGTCTCTTTCGAATCCGGCCGGAATATCAATTATCAAATCGGCTTTGTCGTTCTCTATCACTTTAAGGGCTTCTCCGTAAGAAGAGGAATAATTCGTCAATCTGAAATAACCCGAAGAGATGAATTTATTTATAAGCTTTCGGGAATATTCCGAATGATCGTGGTCAACTATGCTCAAGGAAATATTT
Source organism: Ignavibacteriales bacterium (assembly GCA_027348115.1). Lineage (GTDB taxonomy): Bacteria > Bacteroidota > Ignavibacteria > Ignavibacteriales > Melioribacteraceae > Fen-1258. Next base: position 1,616 of record DAIEQA010000035.1, on the reverse strand, counting down.
TTCATCTCATAATTTGCCGCAAACGGAAGAATTATAAGCTGGAACAGAGGCATAACAAAAATCATTCTCAGAATGAGTTTGTTCCTGAAGATCTGTAAAAATTCTTTTCTCAACAAAAATAAAAGAGTTCTCATGATAACCTGATTTTAAAACGTTTCAGACTGATTAAAATAAAAACGAAAGTCATTGCCGAAAGGATCAAGGCTTCTTTCCAAACTCCGACAAATCCCATTCCTTTTATCATAACCGATTTAATCATAATGATGTACCATTTAGCCGGAACAAAATTTGAAATTATCCGGAGCGGCAGGGGCATATTCTCCACCGGGAACACATAACCGCTTAACATTACAACCGGGAGTAGAAGTCCCAGGAGGGAGACAATCATTGCCGCCATTTGCGAATCGGTAACAGTCGATATAAGAAGTCCCAAAGAAAGCGCGCAGAGGATATATAATATTGTAACAGCGAAGAGCAAAACCATGCTGCCGTGAATAGGCATTCCCAGAACCCACACACTAAGCAATAGTATTGTGGCGACATTAACAAGTGAAACTATAAAATAGGGGATCGCCTTGCTTAAAATTACAAGCAGGGGCTTCATCGGAGAGACAAGAAGTATCTCCATGGTTCCAAGTTCTTTCTCTTTTACGATGGAGATCGAGGTCATCATTGTGGAGATCAAAAGAAGAATCATTGCCATTACTCCCGGAACGGATGTATATGCTCCTTTCAATTCGGGATTATATAGCATTCTCATTTCCGTTTCTATATTATACGGAAGCTGGTTTTGATTATTCAGTTCCGTCTGATAATCCATTATGATTGCGCTGGCGTAATTAACCAGCGTTGTCGCCTGATTCGGGTCCGTTGCATCGGCGATCAATTGGATTTGCGCTTTATTGCCGTGCGACAGTTCGTTCTGAAAATTCTGCTGAAATACAACGGCCAATTTTATTTTTCCTGTTTTAAATGCGGCTTCTATCTGTTCGTTTGTAGAGAGAGATCTGTCTATATCGAAGTAGCGGCTGTTTTCCAATCTCATTATAATGTTCTGCGTTGCATCGTCTTTAGCGTTGTCCAGAACGGCAATATTGCTGTTGCGTGTTTCGTTTGTAATCGCAAATCCGAAAATGAGGAGCTGAACAATTGGGAGGCCCAGCAGAATAAGCATTGATCTCGGGTCTCTTAGAATGTGGTGGAACTCTTTTTTTATAAATGTTAAAAGCTGTTTCATATTTTTTCCAAATGCGGACTTTTATAAAAAGAGCCGGCTTAAAAATTATTCGCTTCTCTTTGCGCCTCTTGCAAGCTGTACAAAAACTTCCTCCATTGTGGAAGCGTTATATTTTTCTTTCAGATTTTTTGGTGAATCGAGAGCGGTAATTGCGCCGTCTACCATAATTGAAACTCTATCGCAGTATTCGGCTTCGTCCATATAATGGGTTGTTACAAATACCGTAATGCCGTGATGAGCGGCTTCATAGATCATATCCCAGAACTGGCGGCGGGTAATCGGATCCACACCTCCGGTCGGTTCGTCCAGAAATACTATTTTAGGATCGTGCAGAATGGAAATGCTGAACGCAAGTTTTTGTTTCCATCCAAGCGGAAGA
>DAIEQA010000043.1:0-7055 GCA_027348115.1 Ignavibacteriales bacterium | reverse complement strand
CGGAAGTAAAAATAATTTCTGCAAGTTCGTCGGGATTTATTCTTGGAAGTCCCTCAGGATATATTTGATTGGCGTTGCGTATCAAATCGAGCATATAATGAAAATCTTTTTCTTCGGAAGTTTCATCCATACAAATAAAGTTCTTAAGCTTCTTCAAAAAATTTCTTCCCTCAGCCATAGTTCCGGCATAACTACCGGAGAAAATCACTGCTTCGGCATCGGACTCATGAATTATATTCATGATTTCATTCTTAGTTAAATTTTTATCGATGGGGACAATTACGTAATTAAAGCACATTGCCGTAAGAAACGAGATGGCCCACTGTACACGGTTCTCACCTATCAACGCTATATGCGCCCTTTCTTTAATGCCTAATTCTTTAAGCGCCATACCGAATTTAAAAATATTTTCAAGCAGTTCACGGTATGTGACGCGGTTGAGTGGTGTGTCGTTCAAATCCTCGAGCGCAATTTTAGAACCGTAAAATTTCTCGGATCGAAGAATCATTTCCTGAATCGAATAAATTCGGGGAACGTTGTAGAGTTTTAATTCCTTTCTCATTTTAATTTATGTTTGTTGATGAATAATCTTAACATTCATAAAAAAGAACACCGCTGATAAACTGCGCAAAATTTATTTCTGTTTGGATACTTCAATTAGAATGTTTCTTAACAGATTGTAAAACTTCTCAACATCGGCAATTTTCACTCGCTCATCCGGCGAATGGGCGCCTTCTATTGTGGGACCAAAAGAAACCATATCTATACCGGGATATTTTTCAGCAAGTATTCCACATTCGAGACCGGCGTGAACTGCTTTAACATCAGGTTCTTTGGAGAACGTTTCAGTAAAAACCTTTTGCGATAACTTTAGAATTTCGGAATCCATATTTGGCTGCCAACCGGGATACCCGTCTCCTACGCTTATTTCCGCTCCGCTTAATTTGAAAACAGCGTCAACAGTGCGCGCAATATTTTTCTTAGCACTTTCGATAGAGCTTCTTTGACTCGTGCCGATTCTCAAAATTGTATCTTCTACCGTTACCGTAGCGAGATTTGTTGACGTCTCGACTAAGCCAGGTATTTCATAGCTCATTGCAATAACACCATGCGGCATACCGATTAAAGCATCGATAACCTTCTGCGAAAATTTTTTAGAGTATGTTTTTTCGAAATTCTGATTTGCTGAGTTTCCTCGTTCGAAGGTAATTTTTATATCGCCGTCGGTTTTTTTAAATTCCAAAACCGATTCCAAAGAAAACTCATTGATTGTCTCGCGGATTTTAGATTCAAGACTTGGATCAACATAGATTACGGCTTCTGCCTCTCTTGGAATCGCGTTTCTCTTCGAACCGCCTTGCAGCCAGGCTAACTGATAATTAAACATTGTAAGTCGATCCAGCAGGAGTCCCATCATTTTAATCGCATTGGCTCGCTTATCGTTTATGTTAATTCCCGAATGACCTCCTTTTAATCCGGAGATAAACAATGTGAAGGGCTCGAACTTATTATTTCTTTCATCTTGTTCAACGTAATAGGTTCCAACAGTATCCATTCCTCCGGCACAACCTACATAGAATGCGCCGTCCTCTTCCGTATCAAGATTCAACAAAATTTTTCCAGTTATAAATCCTTTAGTGAGATTGTTGGCACCGGTTAAACCCGTTTCTTCATCAACCGTAAAAAGAAGTTCCAGCGGGCCGTGTTCGAATGAATCGTCGAGGGCAACTGCTAACGCTGCTGCTACACCAATACCGTTATCCGCACCAAGAGTTGTTCCGTCTGCTCTTATCCAGTCGCCTTCTTTAATTAGCTTTATTGGATCTTTAGAAAAGTCATGAACTTTATCTCGGTTCTTTTCGCAGACCATATCAACGTGTCCCTGTAATACGACAACAGGTGAATTCTCAAAACCCGGTTTGGGAGGAACCTGAATCAAAATATTTCCAACTTCGTCTTCGTCTATTAAAAGATTGTGCTGCCCGGCAAAATTTCTAAGATAAAGCCGAACCTGCTGTTCGCTTTTAGATGCCCTGGGTATTTGACTTAACTCGTGAAATCTTTTCCAAAGCAAGGACGGTGATAAATTATTTATTTCTGATGCCGACATTGATTCCTCCTGAAAAATAATGCGGAATATCCGCGCGTTAATGCCCCATTAATTATGACGGATATTTAAAATGTCTCCGTCCTTCACAATATATTCTTTTCCTTCGAGTCTCCACACACCCGCTTCTTTGCATTTATGGAATGAACCGTATTTCATAAAATCGTCGTAGTGCACAACTTCGGCACGAATAAAGCGGTTGAAAAAATCGGTATGAATTACACCGGCGGCTTGTTGCGCAGTATAATTTTTTTTGATCGTCCATGCTCGGTTCTCATCTTCGCCCACCGTAAAAAATGATTGAAGACCGAGCATTTCATACGATGTTCGTAAAATTTTGCTTAGCGCAGATTCACTTATACCGTAATCCTGCATAAAAACTTTTCTATCTTCATCGCCAAGTTTGGAGAGTTCTAACTCTATCTTGGCAAAGAAAGGAATTAAAGCGGCGCCCGACTTCAAAAGCTTAGATTTCAAATTTTCGATTTCACTTTCGACCGATGAAATCGAATTCTCGTCGTAGTTAATAGCGATGGCTAATGGCTTAAGCGTTAGCAGCTGATAACCCGCCAATAATTTTAATTCATCATCGCTCAGATTTAGATTTCTAAGCGGCTGCTCGGATTCGCAATGAGCCAGGCATTTTTCAATCAGCGGAAGTTCACGTTTTAATTTTTCGTCTTTCGACTTTAGAACATCCTTTTTAATTTTTTCCAAGCGTGTTTCTAAAAAGCCCAGATCGGAAAGAAGAAATTCAGTCTCCAAAAACTCTATGTCGCGGAGCGTATTAATCGAATCCATCGGGTGAAGAACGGAATCATCCTTAAATGCCCTGATAACATAAAACAATGCGTCGTTATTCCTAACACCGTTCAAAAAATTTGACGTGATTTTCACTTTATTGTCATCGGACATTTTAAGTCCGGGTAAATCGAATACTTCGATTGTTGCGTTAACTTGTTTTAACGGTTTAAAAATATTTGTCAAATTCTCAAGCCGCTCATCCGGCACCTTAACAATTTCAACGGACGCCTCTTCTTTCACAGCAGATGACTCGGAATGACGGCTCGATAGAGTATTAAACAGAGTTGTTTTGCCCGAATACTGTAAACCAACTAGACCAATTTGCATTTTTTTCCAAAGCGATTAAATGAACAATTGCTATTTAAAATATAAGTAAAATTTTTTCGAAATCGATAAGCGATAAACCGGAGAAATACGGCTTACGAAACTATTTGAGTATGAAGAGCAATTTCTTCCAAGATTGAACTGACTTTAAGACACTGATTTAGTTCACCGTTAAAAACCGCGACTTTTCCTTTAACATGCGCCTCGAAAGCGTAACCGCGCGCTTCTTCGTAACCGCATTTGACGGCTTTAATTATTTGGTTAATCACTTCATCGAATGTATGCCAATCGTCGTTGAATAGAATTACCTTGTAGGGGAGATTTACTGTAACCTCTTCATCAATTACAGGCTCAATTATCTCTTGCGGTTTTTCTGTGCTCATCTTGTTCAATAGTTATAATTCAATTTATAAAATTGCCTCACAAAAATAAATTTTATTTATATTTGGCGTTGCAAAGATAATACGTTTATCTGTCCAAATAATTTGAAATCCAGGAGGTTAAATGAAAATTGCTGTTTGCGTTAGCCACGTTCCCGATACGGCTGCCAAGATAAATATCGGCGGAGACGGCAAAAGTATAGACCCTGCAGGCGTTACATTTGTAGTTAATCCATACGATGAATTTGCTATAGAAGAAGCACTAAAGACAAAAGAAAAATTTGGAGGCGAGACTGTTGTTATTAGTTTAGGCGGAGATGCCAATAAAGAAACTCTTCGTAAAGCCCTGGCAATGGGAATTGATAATGCCATGCTGCTTAAAGATCCATCTTACAGAGATTCCCTATCTGTCGCAAAAGCTCTGGCAGAGGAAATCAAAGCTCAAGAAGCGGAACTGGTTTTCTTTGGGAAACAATCTGTTGATTATGATAATTCTACTGTAGGCCAAATGACTGCTGAAATTCTGGGATTTAATTCCGTAACAGTTGCAGTCAGTTTTAACCTTGACGGAAGTAAAATTACCTGCGAGAGAGAAATTGAAGGCGGCAAAGAAATTGTAGAAACAACCCTGCCGGCCTTAATTACCGCCCAGAAGGGTTTGAACGAGCCGCGTTACGCTTCGTTAAAAGGAATAATGGCCGCAAAGAAAAAAGAGATAATTGAGAAGCAGCCGGTTGAATTTTCCAACAGCGTTGAAATTCTCGGAATGAAAAAACCGTCTCTTAAACAAGCCGGTAAAATTGTTGGAACGGATGCAACAGCCGTTACGGAACTGGTTCGTTTATTAAGAGAAGAAGCTAAAGTAATCTAAGAGGAAATTATGGCGAATAAAATTTTAGTTTTTATTGAACAGCGAAACGGGCAAATAAAAAAATCATCTTTCGAAGCGGCAAAATTAGCTTCGGAATTAGCATCTAAAACTTCCGGAACGGTCGAAGCTTTAGCGGTAGGAAATGAAATTGAATCCCTCGAAAAAATCGGCGGCTACGGCGTTGCAAAAGTATCTCACTTTAAGAATGCTGAACTGGCAAATTACAGTTCATCGGCTTATACGGATATCATTTCTAAGTACGCAGCGGAACAGGGATGCAATATTTTATTTCTTGCCAACACTTCATTGGGCAAAGATTTAGCCCCGAGAGTTGCCGTAAGGTTGAATGCCGCTGTTGCTATGGACTGCACAGCTCTGAATATTGAAAGCTCCGATGTTGTGGCTACTCGTCCTATTTTTGCAGGCAAGGTCTTAATCGATATTAAACTAAATTCGGAAAATAAAATTTTTGTGCTGCGTCCCAACGTATTTAATCCCGGCGCGCCGGCAGAAAATAAAGCTGAAGTAAACGTAATTAATGTTTACTCGCCCAATATGAGCGTGAGGGTTACTGAAATAAAAAAATCCGAGGGCAAACTGGATGTAGCCGAAGCCGATATCATAGTCTCTGGCGGGAGGGGAATGAAAGGACCTGAACATTTTAAGATGGTTGAAGAACTGGCGGATGTACTTGGCGCGGCAACCGGCGCATCACGGGCAGTTGTTGATGCAGGCTGGCGCCCGCACGGCGAACAAGTAGGCCAAACAGGTAAAACGGTTTCGCCGAATTTGTATATTGCGCTTGGCATTTCCGGCGCTATTCAACATCTGGCGGGAATGCGCTCTTCAAAATATATTGTAGCAATCAATAAGGATAAAGACGCTCCCATATTCCAGGCTGCTGATTACGGAATTGTTGGCGATGTTTTTGAGGTAGTTCCAGTGTTGATAGAAGAGATAAAAAAAATAAAATCTTAAAAGGATAATTTGAACAAAGTACAAGTTGAGATATTAGGATTGTCCGCCAGTCCATCGGCTGGCGGCGCCTATGCGCTGCTGTTAAAAGAAGTTTACGGACTCCGTCGTTTGCCTATTATAATCGGGCAGTTCGAAGCGCAATCTATTGCTCTTGAGATGGAAGGTATCAAACCGCCGCGTCCGTTGACCCACGACCTATTGAAAAATGTAATTGAAAATCTTGGAGGAACAATCGTAGAAGTTATAATTGATGAATTGAAAGAAAATACCTTCTACGCTAAAATAAAAATGGAAGTCTCTTCTTTAAACAGTGAAATCGATTCCCGCCCAAGCGATGCAATTGCGCTTGCGGTTAGAACAGGTACACCTTTGTTTGTTGCCGAAGATGTGATGAAGTTAGCGGCATTTATTCCTTCCAGCGAAGAATCGGATGAAGAGTTAACCAAATCGCCAGATAACAAAAAGAGCGAAATGAAAAGCCCCAAGAAAAATGTCTCGGAAACTAAACTTGCTCAACTTCAAGATTCCTTGCGCGAGGCGATTGAAAAGGAAGATTACGAAAGAGCAGCCAAGTTAAGAGATGAAATAAACCGTCTTACCGGCGGAACTAATTAAAAACTATCCTGCCGATATCGCACTCAAGACATCTATTTTTTGAACAGTAATTGCGGAACAATTCAATCATCCCTTGCGCATAAACAGTTCGCCTTGCATGGTCGGTCATTTTCAACGCCAACGCCATTTCATTAATAATTTGGTTTTCGGATTTCTGCTGGTAAAGATTATACAGTTTCAAAAGTTTTTTAGAAAGATTTTGATTCCCGAATACGTCAAAGTAGACCGAGAAAAAAGGAAGAACAACATTTACAACTATTTCATCGGCCCGCGATACTCCGATAAAATATTTTATCTCGCTTGTCGCCGGTTGATCCAATACATAATGAGTTTTCCAAAATCCGTCGGATTTAATTACAAAGAGAGAGCGAATGGAATTTATAAGGATGGTAAGATTATATATCTCAGTAATTTTCTTTACAATTATTCTTATGAGATTACCTTTGATTAAGCCATGCAGCAATCTTGCCCCGCCTGCAATTCTAACAGTAGGAAAATTTTGCGGTCTAAGTCTGAAAAAATGCCATTGAGCTTCATCAAAATATTTCCCGTCATAAAACGGCTTCAGCGAATTCCAGTGCAGTTCAAGCTTCTCAAGATAATCCGAAGATTTTTTTTCGGTTACAATTTCCTTTTTCTGAATTAACCCGCCGATATACAACAGCGCAGCTTCATATTTTTCGAGCAGGACACCGTCGGATTCAATCTTGGAAAGAAATTTAATGTTTGCGGCTTGGGCTAGGCTCGTCATCTGCGATTTGTTTTTCGTATATCCAAGAGCCTCAAACACAAGTTCGTAAAAAAGCTGTTGCCAAATTTCTTTGGAGGCAAAATCCGAGTGAGAAAATTTACGCTCATGAAATTGACTTGTTAGATCATAAGATATCACCGGCTCTTTCAAATTCAACTCGTTGATAAATTGCAATTCTTTCAGGCGCTCGAATATCTTAATACATTTTTTCTGAAATCTTTCGGT
>DAIEQA010000025.1:0-16300 GCA_027348115.1 Ignavibacteriales bacterium | reverse complement strand
CCGCCGGCATTCGCTAAAAACAAAAAGAGTCTTCCGAAAGCAATTAAGGGATATGAAAAGCTTAACCGGCTTGGTATGGAGTTGCTGAACGTGGACGGCATCTTGTTTACTTCGTCGTGTTCTCATCATCTAAAGGAAGATGTTTTTCTTGACTTAATAAATAACGCGGCTATAAAAGCGGGAAAGAACATCCAGCTGTTTCATTTCAGCAATGCATCGCTGGATCATCCGTCGCTTCCGGCAATGGAAGAAACCGTTTATCTCAAATTTGCCGGCGTGCGCGTTTCCCCAAAATAAAAATGCCGAAGATTACCTCGGCATCATGAAGAAATATTTTATTTAATACTAATTCGTTTTCAGGAGACCAAGAGCGCTCAGAAGACCGAACTGTTTATAAATGTAATTTGATTCAGCCGCGATTTCGTTATTCATCGCCTGCACGTAATCCCTGTAAGCTTGCTGCTGATCTATAAACGTTGCCGAACCGATTAAGTAAGAATCTTTTTTGATCGACCACGTTTCCTTAGATGACTTGACAGCTGTCTTTGTAACATCCAGCTGCAGCTTGGAAGTTTGCAGATCAATTACCGCATTCTTAACATCACTTTTAATTTGTCTTTCGAGGGCAGCCAAATCCTCGTTAGCGTTTTCAATTTGCACCTTGGCGGATTGAATTGAATATTCGGTATTCCAGTGCGAGAAGATTGGAAAATTAAGAGATAAACCTACGCTGTAAACTTTGCGCGTGAACAAATCCGAAAGTTGCGTTGAACTTGTAGATAAACTGTAATTGCTGGATAAGCTCGGGAATAATCCGCCTTTTGCAATTGTGAGTTGATACTGCGCGGAAAGCAGTTTTGCTTTTTGGCTTTGATAGTCGCTTCTGTTATTTAATGCAGTTTGGTAGATAAGCTCCATATCATCGGTGTACTTTGAAACGGAAGGAATGTACGTCGAATCAATTTCGAAAGAATAGTCCTTCAATACATCCCTGGAAAGATAATTCAGCATACTGATTTTGGCCTTCTCAAAATTACTCTTTGCTTGCAGGTACGCCAGCTGCGAATTTGAAGTCTGGTATTCCTGCGAGTAGAGATCAGCATTGGTTGCCATTTTTAAATCAACCATCTCCTTAACTTTTTTGAGAAGGTCTTCGTTATACTTTTGATCCTCTTCTTGAAAACTTAAAATCTTTTCATCGTTAACAACAGTGACAAACAGATTAACGGTTTGAAGTGTCACATCCTGCCTAAGTTTTTCGAGATCGAATTTAGCCGCTTCAAGATTATTCTTCTGCATGCTTATATTGGCAAGTGTCGATAAACCGTCGAACAGAGTAACGTTTCCTCCCAACGACATATTATAACTTCGAGTATCGGTTTGGGTTGGACCTAAGTTTTGAGCTTCGCCAAAAAAGTTTACAACCGTGGTTCCTTGGCTGTTGACAGAACGCTGCCAGTTCCAGCCGGAATTGAAATTTACCGTCGGTATCAAATTTCCGTAAGCATTCTTAACTGCTGCGCTTGAGGCATCAAGATTGTTTACGCTTTTAATTATCGATGTATTCTGATTCAATGCGATAGAAATTGCCTGACTTAGAGTAATTTTTTCCTGCGCATTAATTTGGCGAATTGAAATAAACATAAGTAGTAATAAAATTATTGCTTTTACTTTCATCGGATTATCCCGGATTATTTTTTTCAGATTAACTGAGTATTCATTAAAAAGTTTCTTGGAACTATTCATATCTCAAAGCATCGATCGGATTTAACGCGGCGGCTTTTCTTGCCGGATAAAATCCGAAGAAGATACCGATTGCGCCTGCAAAGCCGAACGCTATCATAATTACCTGCGGCTTAATGTACGCGGCCTGATCGGTATAATTGTTTAATAGGTACGTAATGAGAAACGAAAGCAGCACTCCAATTATGCCGCCGGTTAAGCTTAACACCGTTGCTTCGGTTAAGAATTGAATTAGAATATCCGAAGCCCTTGCGCCTATTGAAAGACGAATTCCTATTTCGCGTGTTCTCTCCGTTACGGACACAAGCATAATGTTCATAATTCCAATGCCGCCGACAACAAGAGACACACCGGCGACTGATGCGAGTAAAATCGTCAACACCCTTGAAGTTTCGGTTGCCGCCTCAGTAATATCGGATTGATCGCGGATTGTAAAATCGTCCGGCTCGCCGGCAGTAAGTTTGTGAGCTTCGCGCATAATGCCTTTAAGTTCTTCAATAGTTGCGGGAATCTTTTCGCTCGATTGAGCGCTTACCTGGATTGAACTGATAAATTTACCTCCCGCTAGGCGATCCAGAACAGTCCGCGAAGGCGCAAGTATCACGTCGTCGTTGCTCGTTCCAACGGAAGACTGGCCTTTCGAAGTCAGCACCCCGATAATTTTAAACGGAACGCTCCGGATTCTGATTGTCTGCCCGATAGGATCGTCGTTTGGAAATAAATTTTTTACGACGTCCGTACCCAGAACGCAGACTTTAGCTCTGGCTGTTACATCTCTATCGGTAAAGAATTCTCCGCTTTGCAACGGCCATTCGCGAATGTCGAGGTAATCCGGGGACACGCCTTGAACAAGAGTGAACCAGTTGCCAATGCCGCCTATTACCTGCGAACGCGCCATGATCACTGGTGATACCGCTTTTGCAAGTGTGGATTCGTTTGTGATTTTTTCTACGTCGTCGAATGTAAATCTATTAAATGTTCCGGCGCCGCCTCTAACACCGCCTGTGTTCGAAGCTCCCGGCGTAATAATAATTAGGTTAGTTCCAAGCGAAGCAATTTGCTGTTCAACTTTTAATTGTGCGCCGTCTCCAATTGCCACCATCACAACTACTGCTGCTACGCCGATAATAATTCCAAGCGCAGTAAGCAAACTTCGCAATCTTGATTTCAAAATACTTTTTGTGGCTACTTTTAAAATTACTTTTGATTTCATTATCCGTTTCCCTTATTCTTCAATGACGGCTTGTTCCTGGATTTTTTTTAGTTCCTCTTCGGCGTTGAGGCGATCTTTTATCAGGGTATCCCTGATAACTCTTCCGTCCCGCATTTCTACAATGCGTTTTGCAAACGAGGCAAAATCTCTTTCGTGGGTAACCATTACAACTGTAATTCCCTCATCGTTCAGTTTTTGAAAAAGATTAAAAACCTCTACCGACGTTCTGCTGTCGAGGTTTCCGGTCGGCTCATCGGCAAGAATCATTGCCGGTTCGTTCACAAGCGCGCGTGCAATGGCAACCCTTTGCTGCTGCCCGCCCGATAGTTGACTTGGTATGTGATGCATCCGGTCTTCGAGTCCAACTCTTTTCAACGCTTCAATTGCCTGCTTTTGCTGGTCCTTTACTTTGCCGGCGCGGTCGTACATTAATGGAAGCTCTACATTTTCAAGCGCCGTTGTTCTTGGTAAAAGATTAAAACCTTGAAACACAAACCCGATTTTTTGATTTCGTATATCAGCGTATTCATTCTTTGTCATCTTGCTCGTATTATGACCGTCGAGATAATATTCTCCGGAGGTGGGCATATCAAGACAACCGAGCAAATTCATTAAAGTAGATTTACCGGAACCCGAAGCGCCCATTATTGCCACGAACTCGCCTTGTGCAATTGTAAGATTCACATGCTTCAGCGCGGGAACTTCAATATCGCCGACTATATAAGTCTTGGTAAGATCTTTAGTGTTGATAATTATGTTTTCCAAAATATGGTCTCCAGTTTTAGAATCCTCTTCCGAATCTTGGGCCGCCTTGCTGCGGGTTAAAAACGTTGCTGCTGCCAGACTGGCCTGAATTGTTTTCTTCTACCGACGATATCACTTTCATTCCTTCTTTAATATTTCTTCCGCGGATTATTTCGGTATTCTTACCATCGGAGAGACCAACAAACACCGGGCTCATTCTCAATTTGCCTTTGTCGTCAAAGTACCAGAGACGGTTCATGCTGCGTCTTCTATTGCCGTTACTTCCGCTGCCGGCACCGGCATTAAATTGTCCACCGCCCATTCCGCCTTGACCTTGAAACGCTTGGAATCTTTTTTTAACACTATCAGGAAGATTTGCCATTTCTTCCTGCATATTTTTTCGAAACTCGGCCATCATTGCATCGGTCGGCTGGAATCTTAAAGCAATATTTGGAACCATCAATACATTTTCTCTATGGTTTACATAGAAGTCGATTGTAGCCGTCATGCCGGGCAGAAGAAGCTTGTCTTTATTTTCTGCTTGAACAACAACGGTATAATTTACAACGTTGGAAACAACGTTAGGGTTAAGTCTTATCTGAAGCACCTTGCCTTCGAAAGTTTTGTTGGCGTAAGCTTGAACCGTAAATGTTGCTTTTTGCCCAACCTGGATTTGTCCAATATCGCTTTCGTCAACGCTTGCTAAAATCCACATGTGAGATAAATCTTCGGCAATAGTAAAAATTGTGGGTGCCGAAAAACTTGCCGCAACTGTTTGCCCCTGTTCAACCGCACGGTTGATGATTGTTCCGGAAATAGGCGCGTGAATGAAAGCGTAATTCAAATTGAGCTTCGCTCTTTCGAGGGCAGTGACTGCGGATTTGTACGCGGCAAGCAGCGAGGCAACATTGGTCTTGGACGCAATGAAGTCTACCTCGTTCATGAATTTTTTTGCGTACAACTGTTTATTTCTTTCATGAACGGCAACGGCTTGATCGTACTGGGCTTTGGCTCTATCAAGACTTGCCTGTGCGTCTCGAACCGCGGCGGCTAATACTACCGTGTCTAGTACAGCCAGCAACTGACCTTTCTTGACTTCCGAATTAAAATCAACGTAAAGCTTGTCTATAATACCGGAGACCTGCGTGCCGACATCAACAGTTTTTACAGCCTGAAGCGTACCGGTACTGCTGATTAATACATCCAAATTACCTTTGGTTACCTGGACATAACTAAATTTAGTCTGTTCCGAACTGCTGTTAAAGAATAAGAAATAAGATACAATTGCCAACCCGATTATGACCGAGGATATTATGATAACCTTTTTTTTCATGTTAGTTCTCTTATAGCTGTGTAAGTTTCTATGGAATTAAAAACCGTCTATTGCTGGTTCTGTCCGCCGCCCATCATGTTTCGCATTCTATTTCTTCTTTCTTCAAGCATCTTTTTGAATTCATCTTTCTGGCCGGGAGTTAAAATTTTTTCTATTTGACTGTTTGTTTCGTCCATGATTTTCATAAAAGCTTCCCGTCTTTGAGATCTGTCGTCGGTGTTAATGCTTTTCATTTTTTCTTCCATCTTTGTAAGAATAGTATCGACGGACTTGGTTTGTTTATCGGTAAGCTTCAATCTTTCCTGGTATTGTTTCACTCTTTCTTCATGGGTCATTCTCATTTGAGCCTGAGCGCTGATGGTAAAGATTAACAACATTGCCGCTATATAACTAATTACTCTTTTCATGATTTTTTCCTTTTGTTCTATAAAAAATTGTTTGCACTCTTTCTAAAAACAATCACGGGTTAGACCAATAATCAAATGTTGAGGTTTAAATGGAGAATGATGTACAAATTTGTCTTGAGAGCTCAATTAAAAAAATCTTTAGAAAATTTTGCGGTGCCAAATTAAATCCTTGAAATATAAATTTGTTATATTTTGCTCTCGGATTTCAAAATACTCCGGCAGGAAAGGAAAAAAAATTACGGGAAGAAAAATGAGATCCGCTTGAACTTGGCCTTGAAAATTTATTTAACAGAAAATAACACTTTTTTCGAAACTAGATTCATTTAAGGTTGTACAAACAATCGAATTACAAAAACAGTGAGGATTCCATTGGATATTACTACGCTCAATGAAAAAATTAGAAAAGAAAGTGAGTTCATTGATGTCTTGTTCAACGAAATAGGTAAAAGTATAGTTGGGCAAAAAGCAATGATCGAACGGCTTGTTGTTGGACTGCTTTCAAACGGGCACGTTTTACTGGAAGGCGTTCCGGGTCTTGCTAAGACTTTAGCCATTAAAACGCTTTCGGCATCTATGAAAGCCAAATTCCAGAGAATTCAATTTACTCCCGATCTTTTACCTGCGGATTTAATCGGCACGCTTATATATAACCAGAAGGACGGTAACTTTGCAATAAAGAAGGGACCAATCTTTGCCAACTTTATTCTTGCAGACGAAATCAACCGCGCGCCCGCCAAGGTTCAAAGCGCTTTGCTCGAAGAAATGCAGGAGAGACAGGTAACCATCGGAGAATCGACATTTAAATTGGATGAACCGTTCTTGGTGCTCGCTACGCAAAACCCTATTGAACAGGAAGGAACATACCCGCTTCCGGAAGCGCAGGTAGATCGTTTTATGCTGAAGATTAAAATCACTTATCCTTCCCGCGAAGAAGAACAAAAAATTATGAAGCTGAACACTTCGAACGATTCGGCAAATATAAATCCAGTAATTTCTCCTGAAGATATTTTGAACGCGAGAAAACTTGTTCACGAAATTTATGTAGACGAAAAGATCGAACGATATATCCTTGATATAGTATTTGCTACAAGAAACCCTAAAGATTACGGTCTTGACGAACTGACCGAGCTTATTAGTTACGGCGGGTCTCCGCGTGCAACAATAAACCTTGCAATGGGCGCGCGGGCTATGGCTTTTATACGAAGAAGAGGTTATGTAATTCCGGAAGATGTTAGGTCAATCTGCGCCGATGTGCTTCGTCACCGTGTTGCTGTTACTTACGAAGCCGAAGCGGAAGATATTTCTTCGGAAACGATCATTTCGAAAATATTAAATAAGATTGAAGTGCCGTAATGAATTTGTCGGTTGTCCATTGCCGGTCGTCTGTTGTTATGCATTTTGCATTTAACAACCAATCACCGGCAACGAACAACTGAACACTGACAAAACTATGCTTACTAAAGAATTACTAAAACAAGTTAGACAAATTGAAATTCGCACGCGCGGAATTGTAAACGAAGTTTTTTCCGGCGAGTATCATTCCGTATTTAAAGGAAGAGGAATGGAGTTTGCCGAGGTACGCGAATATAATTTCGGCGATGATATACGAAGCATCGACTGGAATGTTACCGCGCGGTTCGGGCATCCCTTTGTAAAAATATTTGAGGAAGAGCGCGAACTTACGGTTATGCTGCTTGTGGATTTGAGCGGCTCTCTCGTTTTCGGTTCGGTAGAAAAAACCAAACAACGAATAGCCGCCGAGTTAAGCGCTGTGCTTGCCTTTTCAGCCTTGAAGAATAATGATAAAGTAGGTCTGATATTATTTACGGACAGGATTGAAAAGTTTGTTCCTCCAAGAAAAGGGAAGAGCCACGTACTGAGAATAATCCGCGAAGTTCTTTCTTTCGAACCGCAAGGTAACCAAACAAATATTCGACAAGCGCTCGAATACTTTAACCACACCGTTAAGAAAAAAGCCATAGTGTTTTTGATCTCCGATTTTATCGATATCGGTTACGAAAAAATATTACGCATTGTTGGCAAGAAGCACGACTTGATAGGAATAGTATTGCGCGATCCGAGAGAAAAAGAAATTATCGATGCGGGCCTTGTAAAATTTCGCGATGCCGAAACCGGGGAATTAAGATTTGTTGATACAAGCGATAAAGCGGTTAGAAAGGCGATCATCGACGAGAACGCACGCTGGGCCGAATACCGGCGGCAGCTTTTTCTTTCGAGCAGATTGGATTCGATTGATATCGAAACCTCCGGTTCGTATGTAACGCCTCTTGTAAATTTCTTTAAGCTGAGGGAAAAACGATGGTAAAATTTATTCGTCCGCTTCTTCTTTTATTCTTTATTTCCATCGTCTCAGTCGAGGCGCAAAATATTTCCGTAAAAGCCACGACCGATACTACCACTTACAATGTCGGCGATTATATAAAATATCAGCTTGAACTCAAGTACGACAAAGAAATAAAACCTGTTCTACCTCCGGTAAAAGACAGCGTTAAAGTATTGGAGTTTATAAAAGCGATGCCCGTGGACAGCAGCCAGGCGGATTCAAAGATCGATAAAAAGTACACATTCATTTTTTCTAAATACGATTCCGCCCAGGTTACAATTCCTTCTCTAAAAGTTTTTTATACAGTTGGAAATGATACAGCTAAAAAATTCCTAAATACAATTCCGGTTACAATTCTTGTTAAGACACTTGAGGTAAATCCCAAGGAAGATATTAAGGATATTAAAGAGCCGATGAAACTTCCGCCGGACTGGCTGTTTATTATCCTTTTAATATTGGGAATTGCGTTGCTGGCCTTTGCAGGATATTACGGATACAAGTATTACAAGAAACGCAAACAGCAAAAAGAAAATATTATACCGGAAGTAATTATTCCCCCGCACGAAGTTGCCCTTAGCGAACTTCATGTTCTTGAAGATAAAAAATTATGGCAGCAGGGATTGGTCAAAGAATATCACTCCGAGATTACCGGGATAGTAAGAAAATATTTTGAACACCGTTTTAACTTCCGCGCACTCGAAATGACATCCGCGGAAATTTTAGCGGTGCTCGGTTTTATAGAAGAAGGTAAAAAAGTTGTAAATGCCGCAAACGATTTTTTCAGCAACGCGGACCTTGTAAAATTTGCCAAGTTCCAGCCCATGCCGAGTGTTAACGAAGAAATGATGAAAGAGGCATACAATATTGTCGATCAAACAATACCGGCTGCGCCAAAGCCGGATGTAAGCGAGGAAACTAATGTTCAGTGATATTAAATTCGCTTACCCTTTTGTATTGTGGATGCTGCTGCTTGTACCGGCAATAGGATACTGGTATTGGAAAAAGCGCGATAAGGTTTCTCCAAATTTCACATACTCTTCATTGCAAATTTTTGGAAGGGCGCCGCGAACGCTAAAAGAAAAACTTGCAGATCTTCCGGCATGGCTCCGCTTAGCCGCGCTGGCTTTGCTTATTATTGCTGCGGCAAGACCTCAAAGCTTTTCCAGCGGTGAAAATATGTATACGGAAGGAATCGATATTGCCATGGTGCTTGATATTTCCGGTAGTATGATGTCCGAGGATTTTAAACCCAACCGTCTTGAAGCCGCCAAAAAGGTTATCGATGATTTCATTGCCGGAAGAACAAACGACAGAATCGGTCTTGTAATTTTTTCCCGCGACGCATTTACTCAATGCCCGCTTACAATTGATTACAACGTTTTGCGAGGCCTTCTTAGAGAAGTGAAAACCGGCATGGTAGAAGACGGAACTGCAATAGGCAATGCCATTGCCGACGGCGTTAACAGGTTGAAGGACAGCAAATCTAAAAGCAAGGTGATGATACTGCTTACCGACGGCGTTAATAACGCCGGTGAAATTGATCCTCTTACCGCTGCCCAGATCGCTCAGAAATTTGGAGTAAGAATTTATACCGTCGGAGTCGGAACGATAGGGCAAGCACCTTATCCTTTCCAAACTCCGTTTGGAATTCGCTACCAGATGATACCCGTTGAGATAGATGAAAATTTATTGCAGCAAATAGCAAACATTACCGGCGGAAAATATTTCCGCGCTACGGATAACCAGAAACTTCAGCAGATTTACGACCAGATAGATAAGCTGGAAAAAACCCGTGTTGAAGTAACATCTTACAGAAATGCTAAAGAACTTTTTTACGGCTGGGCATTTGCCGGATTTATTTTGCTCTTTGCCGAAGTCGGATTATCAAGAACTTATTTGAGAAAGTTACCGTGATTCGTTTTGCACATAGTGAATACCTTTACCTGTTGTGGCTTATACCGCTGTTGATATTTTTATTCTGGTACACTTACAACAAACAAAATAAAATTCTGGAAAAGTTTGCCGGAACAAAACTTCACGATGTTCTCTTTCCGTTAAGAAGCGCGTTAAAGTCCCCGTTGAAATACGGAATTACTCTTTTTGCAATGGGACTTTTGATAATCGCCATTGCTAATCCTCAGATCGGTACCAAGATAGAAGATGTTAAACAAATTGGAATTGACGTTTATATTTTGCTCGATGTTTCTAAAAGTATGGCGGCGCAGGATATTAAACCGAGCCGGCTTGACAAAGCCAAATTTGAAATCTCGAATTTAATTCAGCGGCTTCAGGGAGATAGAATCGGTCTGATTGTTTTTGCAGGTGATGCATTCATTCAGTTTCCGCTGACATCGGATTATTCTGCGGCAAATCTGTTTCTAAACGCCGTCGATTTCAGCACTGTGCCTCAGCCCGGAACTGCGATAGCACCCGCGCTTGAAAAAGCTTTGAAATCTTTCCGCTACGACGACAACACTAAAAAAGTAATCGTATTAATGACCGACGGCGAAGATCATGAAGGAGATATAAACGCTGCGGTTGACGAGGCGAAATCCAAAGATGTGGCAATTTACGCTATCGGTTTCGGATCGTCGGCAGGCGTCCCCATTCCTATAATGGACGACTCCGGCAAACAAATCGGGTTCAAGAAAGACAACGACGGAAATATTGTTCTAACAAAGCTTGATGAAGCTACGCTGAAATCGATTACTGAAAACAGCAACGGAAAATATTATAGGGCAAGCAATACGGAAGACGAACTCGATTTGATTTACAAGGATTTATCGAAGATTCATCAAAGCGAATACGGCAGCAAGCGAATCAGCGATTATGAAGACCGTTTTTATTATTTCTTAATTCCGGCAATACTGATCTTAATAGGCGAATTTTTTATTTCTTCGAATAAATCCAAACTGCTGATGCGGTTCGAAAGCTTAAGGAAGACAAGCTAATGAAAGCGAAAGAAATTTTATCCATTAGTTTGATATTGATTGGCGGCGTATTCGTCTCAAACATAAGCGCTCAATCCAAAAGAAGTCTTGTTAACGACGGCGTGGATTTATACAAACTCGGAAAGTATAACGATGCGGAAGTGAAATTTAAAAAGGGATTGGAGAAAGATCCGAAAATGTTCCAAGGTCATTTCAATCTCGGCGATACTTATTATAAAGAAGGTCGCTACGATGAGGCGCTCCAGGCATATAAAAATTCTTTAGAGTACACTAAGGATAAAGAGGATCAGGCAAAAGTTTTTCATAACATCGGCAACTCGCTGCTTAAATCCAAAAAGTACAAAGAGAGTGTTGGGGCTTATGCCAACTCGCTGAAGCTAAATCCTAAGGATAAGGATACGAAGTACAATCTTTCTTACGCGCTGAATATGCTGAAGCAAAACCAGGATAAAAACCAGCAGAACAAGAACGATAAAAACAAGGACAAGAATAAGGACAACAAGCAGAATCAAAATCAGAACCAGCAGAATAAACAGGATAAAAACCAGAATAAGCAAAATCAGCAGCAGCAACAGCAGCAGAAGAATCAAATTTCTAAAGAGGAAGCCCAGCGAATCCTTGACGCGTTAAAGAATAACGAGCAGGATCTTCAGAAGAAATTACGAAAAGATAAAAGCAAGCCGGTTGCAACGGAAAAAGATTGGTAATTATATTTGAAAAGTTTATTACGGGAATTATGAAAATAAAAGCTCAAGATAAAATATTAATAGCCGTCGTTACTATTCTACTCTTATCCGGAAGCAGTTACGCGCAGAAATTTTCTGCAACGGTTGATAAAACCGTTGTAGGTCAGTACGATCGCTTTCAAGCGTATTTTACATTTGACGGCGCCGATGTGAACGCTTTAAGCAATTTCCGTCCGCCAGCGTTTAACGGCTTTCGCGTGCTCAGCGGACCGAATCAATCGACCAGCATGCAGATCATTAACGGAAAAGTATCCGGCTCGCTTACATACTCTTATATTTTGCAGCCCACAAGTCTTGGCGATTTTACAATTACATCGGCATTAATTGATTACGGCGGCAAAACATACCGTACTGTGCCGATCCAGATGAAGGTTGAAAAAGGAACGCCACAGCAGCAGAAAGAAAGCAACGGCGGTTATACAAACGAGGAACTTGCTAAAAATGTTTTTATAGTTGCCGAGGCAAACAAAACGAGAGTGTTGCTCGGCGACCAGATTACTGTAACCTATAAACTTTATACAAAATTAAATATTGCGTCACCTCAAATAACTAAGCTCCCATCGTATGAAGGATTCTGGGCGGAGGAAATAGGACCGATTCAAAATATTAATTTTGAAATAGGAATGTACAAAGGTGAACGTTACCGTGTTGCAAAGATTAAACAGGTCGCTCTCTTTCCGTCCAAAACCGGAACGCTCTCGGTAACTCCTTTTGAATTGAGCATCCCGGTAATCATCAAAAAGAAAAGACCTTCCGGCAACGATGTATTCGATCAGTTCTTTAACGATTCCTTTTTTAGCCAGACTCAAACGGTTGACTTCAAAGCCAAATCCAACACGATTAAGGTTGAAGTTGAACCGCTTCCGTCAAACGCCCCCGCTTCGTTTAACGGTGCGGTGGGTAATTTCAATTTGAAAGCTGAAGTGGATAAAAATAATGTTGCTACTAATGAAAGCGTTACGCTTCGTCTTACATTAAGCGGCAGCGGAAATATAAAGCTTCTGAAAATGCCGGAGCCGAAACTTCCCGGCGGTCTCGATCAGTATCCTCCCAAACCGATTGATAACGTTAACTCAAACGGGGGAATTATATCCGGCCAAAAAATTGTGGATTACTTAATAGTGCCGAGAGTTGCCGGCGAAAAAGAAATTCCTCCAATCGAATTTACATACTTCAATCCTTCATCGAGAAAATATGTAACGCTGAAAACGGAACCGATTAAGTTAAACGTCCGGCAGGGTGTAGGCGGCAGCGAAGTGGCCTCGCAAGGTTTTTCAAAGGAAGACGTAAAATTGTTGAACGAGGATATTCGTTATATAAAAACTTCGGATTTCAAGTTGGACCGCCGTCAGGAAATTACTCTTATTAAACCATGGTTCTGGGCTTCGCTCGTTGTTCCTTTCTTCGCTCTAATTGGAATTGTTACTTACAAGAGAAGGCAGGATAAACTTTCCGGCAACGTTCAGCTGATGAGATATCAAAAGGCGGATAAAGCCGCGCGCAAGAGATTGAAAATTTCGAAGACGGCTCTCGACGCCGGTAAAATAACCGGGTTCTATTCCGAACTATCGCTTGCTCTCTTCGGCTATCTTGAAGATAAACTGAGCATTCAAAAATCCGAATTCACTCTTGATGGAGCTGTTGCCGTGCTATCAAAAAGAAACGTCAATGGCGAGCTGATCGATCGTGTTAAACGCATCGCCGAAAAATGCGAGTATGTAAGATTTGCGCCGCAGGGGGAAACTTCCGCCTCCGCAGCGGAAATTTATGACGAAGCCGTCAAGGTAATTATCGAACTTGAAAATGTACTGGCCTCGAAGAAGGGGAGAAGATAAGATGAAAAACTTAAAATTGATTTCGCTTCTAATTATTTTGTTTACGTATACATTGTTTGCTCAGTCACCGGATGAATTGATGAAGTCCGGCAACCAGTATTATCATAATGGACAGTACGACGCAGCCATACAAACATACCAGAAAATTTTGTCTCAAGGTTTTGAGAGCGGACCGCTTTATTACAATTTAGGCAATGCATATTTCAAGAGCGGCAAACTTGGCTGGGCAATTTATAATTACGAAAAAGGATTGAAGCTCGATCCTAACGACGACGATCTTGCTTACAACCTGAAAATTGCCAACTCCCGTACATTCGATAAAATACAGGAACTGCCCAAACTTTTTATTGTCTCGTGGTGGGAAGGATTAATCACCGCGTTTTCCGTAACAGGCTGGTCTATTATAGTAATTATATTCTACCTTGCATTAATCGGAAGCGTGGCAACGTACCTTCTTGTGCGAAGATCGTTTTTCCAGCGAATCGCTTTCATGAGCGGCTCTATCTCACTAGCAGTTTTACTTCTCACCCTTGTATTCCTTTTTGCCCGTGTTGGAAGAGAGGCATCCACCAACTACGGCATACTGCTTTCACCAACTTACTCCGTTAAAATTTCGCCGGATTCAAAAAGCAGCGACGCGTTTATAATCCACGAGGGAATTAAATTCTCTCTCGAAGACAACGTTAACGATTGGGTCAAAATCCGTTTGGCAGACGGCAAAGTCGGCTGGATACAAAGAGACGCACTCGGTCAAATTTGATGACACATTCTCTGTGCCCTATGTGTTCTCTGTGGTAAAAATCGGTTTCCCGTAAACATTCTTCATGAACTAATCGTATTTCTTTTCTGTTATACCGTTAATCCATTCGAAAGGAAGCAAAATGAAGAAGGTATTTCTATTTGCCGCGTTTATTTTTATAGCCGTCTCTTTCATGGGGAATTACGTCTCAAGTAACCGGGTCAATTATGTACCGAATTCGCAGTGTCCTTATTTAAATAAGATGCAGCAGAGCTCCGGAACAATGATTTGCCCTTATCTCAAATCACTAGGCAAAGAAAACACATGCGAGGAATGCCCTTATTTGAACGGAAACAGTTCTTCCGGCGAATGTCCGTATTTGAAAGAACACGGGAATTCGGCTAAGACTAAAGATTCATATATTCCTTCAATCGAAATGATCGGCACATAAGAGTCGATGTAAATTCAAAAAAAGTTATAAATTTGGCAGTGTAATAACTGCCTTTTTTATGATATGAAATCCGAAGCAAAAAAATACAATAACATCAAACTCGCTCTTGGAATAACCGAAGCGGTAGTTTCTTTCATCTTGCTTTTATTATTCGTCGCGCTTGGTTACAGTTCTTCATTGGAAAATTTTATCCGAGGATATTTTTCGAATGATTATTTGGTACTTGGCGCGTTTGTGCTGATACTCGGAATTGCGTCCGCCGTTATTTTCTCCCCGCTGAATTTTTATACCGGATATTTCCTGGAACACAAGTATAATCTTTCCAACCAGACTTTTATAAAATGGATTTGGGAAGGCGCAAAAGGTATTATGGTCGGCGCGGTTATCGGTCTGCCGGTGCTTGTGATTTTCTATTATGTAATAAGAAGTTTCGGCATTTATTGGTGGGTACCATTCGGCATTGTACTATTCGTATTGTCGGTTGTCCTTGCGCGGCTGGTTCCGGTAATTATTCTTCCCATCTTTTACAAGGTTACGCCGGTTGATAACGACAGCTTGAAAGAAAAAATTGTTAAGCTTTGTTCCGCCGTCAATCTTAAAGTTGACAACGTTTACAAATTCAACATGAGCAAAAACACTAGGAAGGCCAACGCCGCGTTCACAGGACTCGGCAAGACAAAACGAATTATTCTCGGCGATACACTGCTCGAAAATTATTCCGAGGACGAAATTGAAACCGTTATCGCTCACGAACTCGGGCATTACAAGAGAAAGCACATCGTAAAAAATATTGCGATAAGCACCGTATCCAGCTTTCTTCTTTTCTTCTTGATAGCGCAGATGCACAGTCTTTCCCTTGTGTGGTTTGGCTTTAGCAGCATATCGCAAATTTCGTCTTTCCCGGTTTTAGTACTTTGGGCTTCGCTAATCGGTTTGATTCAAACGCCACTTTCCAATTATATCTCCCGCAAGTTTGAGTATGAAGCAGATGAGTACGCCGTTAAATCCACCGGGAAGAAAGACGCCTTCATCAAAACACTAGACAAGTTGACGGAACAAAATCTTGGCGATAAAGAACCGCATCGGTTCGTCGAGTGGTTTTTTTACAGTCACCCGTCTATCAAAAATAGAATCGCCGGAATTCAACGGGTCGATTAGGCCGGGATAAGAAAATTGCTTCGCGACTTTTTCAGCTCGACTCGGGTTCACAATTTGAATCGCGTAAAAATGATTTTTATAACTATATTTGCGGTAGACCACAAAAGACTTTGCCATTGATGTCGAAAAAACTTTTACAGCTATGTTTTGTGTTTACTCTTGCCGTCATTTTGGCATCGGGCTGTTCGTTAAATAAACCAAATCCTTACGAATCAAGCGGCAACGGCCAATTAACTCCAAGCAATCCTACACCGGCGGATAAAGCCGTCAATCAACCGAATAATATTACGCTCGGATGGCAATCGAGCGGCAGCTACTTTGATGTTTACTTATCACTGTCGAGCGATCCGACTTCCAACCCTGTTGGAAAGTGGCTCGATATAAGCGGAAAGTCAGTCGGCGTTACCCTTCCGGTTACCGGGAATCAAAATTTTTATTGGCAGGTATTTGCTAAGACATCGAGCGGCGGGGCGCTGACTGCAGGACCCATATGGCGGTTCACAACGGCGTCTTCAATTTCACCCGGGCAGGTGGGCAACGCGATGTATTTTTATGACAACTCCACATCGCTGCCGCACCAGGTGCATGTCTTGTTTCAAGTGGTGGATATGAGCAATACCGGCGTCTCGGGATTAA
>DAIEQA010000024.1:0-5233 GCA_027348115.1 Ignavibacteriales bacterium | reverse complement strand
AATTTCTTTTTCATTCCAGGCTGCGTCAGTTAAAAGTTCATAGACAACTTCGTTATTTTCTATTCCTTCGGGAGAAAGGCCATAACCGACTAAATTACCTTTCCCGGTCGATTTCAAAACATCAAACGGATCCTTGGCAATTAAATTTAAATTTCCGAAAAGATTATTATGCCCGCCGAAATTATGAATTATGGAATAAATCCATTTCTTGCCGTAAAAGGAATCGTGTTTTTTCCAGCCGGGGAATGCTTCTTCCGCAAGATCAATAATTATCATTCTGTCGTTTGGAACCAGGTTCAGTAAAGCGCTTGCGGATTTTTGATCCCAGAATTTCGAATCGGCAAAGAAGATCCATCCCTGCATTACCCATACACCGTTAGGATCGCCGGCGTTAATGGATTGGAAAACCGCGTCGCCGTAAGATGCTAATTCATCATAACGGTTTTCAGGCGTAACGGGAACTTTCATTTCATTAAAGCTATCGGCAAGGTAATAATGAAAATTGCCGAACATTTTTCTATACTCATCAATAAATTTTTTGCCGATAAGGCGGAACAAATCCGATTTAGGCGAAAGAATAAAGGTACCGCATCCTTCCTCGAATCCTGCCCACGGCTGCATATCAATAATTTCGGCTTCAGGGCAAATCCGCTTAAGCGAAGAAGGAACAAAACCGGAAAACGCGGGAACAACCGGGTTCATTCCAAACTCTTTCATTCTCGCAATAATTTTCTTTTGAAGCGATATACTTTCGTCAAGATAACTTTGCGGCAAAGGGCCATCATGCTTATTAATATTTCCCATACGGTGCCATGGTAAAAAAGCAGGACCTGTGAAATAATTTTTTAATTCTTTATCTGTTAGTCCCATACTTTTCCAAACGCGCCGCCAAACAGCTTCCTGGCCAATCATGGCAAGCGGCATATTAATACCGTGCAATGCCATCCAGTCTATTTCCCGCTGCCATCTATTCCAATCCCAGAAAGCGGTAGTATATCCAAACGCACAAACGTTGTAGTAGAGCCGAAGACTAAAAGCCGAGATAATTTTGCCAGAATTATAATCCGGGAATTTTTTCGGTAGAACAATATTTTGGCCGCTCCAGGTTATTTGACAATTGCATGCGTTCTTTAAGAAATGATAAAATCCTCTTGCAAGCGCAATAGTTGAATTAGCTTTGATGGTAACTTTACCATCCGATGAGCTGACTTCAAAAGCATCGTCTTTTTGACAGGCGAAATCTTTTTGAAGAATAAAATTTTGAGATCGTTCGCCTATTACACGCTGAATAAGATTTTTAGCTGCGGCAAAATTAAAATCATGCTTATCCTGCGCGGTTAAAGGATGAACAAACAAAACAAAAGTGCAAAGAATTAATAATTTTTTATTCATTTCTTTTCCTGGTTTGATTTTATTTTTTACCCTAATAAAAAGAATTAAAGCCGTAATATTTTACTTAGGCAGTTTAAAAACTTCCATACCGGCAAGAAGCACAGCACCAATACCGTGAATATCGTTTAACGGCGTAGGCCGATTGTAGTAATGAACCAGATCGTCGCCGGTTCCGGTGCCTTCGCATATTCCTTCGATCTTTCCATCGGGTCTAATTTTAGTCAGCAACCCTTCCCATCCCCGTTTTGCTAAAGAGGAATATCGTTTTTCGATGTACCCTTTATTAACCGCTCTTGCAATTGCGTATGTAAACATCGCGCTGCAGGACGTTTCGAGATAAGAATCCGTTTTATCGAGAAGTTGGCGCCACAAACCTGCGGCACTTTGATATCGAGCGAGACAAATAATTTGCCGTTGTAATAATTCAAGAAGTTTTTTTCTTTCGGGGTGATTAACCGGCAGCCGATCCAGCAGTTCAACCTGGGCAAGTATTGTCCAGCCGTTGCCTCTTCCCCAAAAAGCAACGCCGCTTCTATCAACATCCAGGTAACGGTAATGGTACAGCAATCCTTTATTTTCGTCGAACAAATATTTTTGAAAATTAATCACTTGAAGAGCAGCGTCGTCGAAATATTTTTTCTCGCCGGTAAGTTCACCCATTCTAGCAAGGAACGAAACACTCATATAAAGATCGTCCGCCCATAAAGTCCACTTGTGCGGAAACGCGCGAACAAGCGTACCGTCGCTTAATCGGCCTTGCTTATTCAGAATATGATCTGCTGCTTTATTAATGTAATCCAAATAACGTTTTTGAGGATCCAATCGATAAATATCTATTACGGCTGCGCCCATAGCGCCGCAGTCATCCAATTCTTCCATAATGAAAAATTGTCCGAATGGATAATTCCATTTCCCTTCGTTGCTGTACTTCTTTTGGAAGTACTCATAATTATCAAAGCAGAAGGAAATATTCCTGCGGGCAAATTCTTTATACTCATGTTTGGATAAAGCTTCGGAAAGATATATGAATGTAGAATTAAGTACACCGTTCCAATAGCGCCAATCGTTGTACGGACTCTCCAATTGCAAAACTGCATTCAGTGGCGCGTCTTCCGGGGAAGAATAAACAGAACCATTTTGTTTATCAACAAATCCAAATGTTGAATGCTGCATAACTAAATTGATTACCGAATAAAACTTTTCGATTGCAGCCGTTGAATCTTGTGCTCTAACTGCGTTAGAGAAAAGCAGCAGGCTTAGCGTCAAAGTAAAAATAATTTCCTTTCGTAAAGTTTTCTTTTTCATATCTCTTTGATCTTCAGATTAATTTAAAAATATTTTACCTCATCTAAAAAAGTATAAGCAATTCTTTTCTACCGAAAAGGAGGAAAAATCATTGAAAATGACGGAACTTATCGATATAATTGAACCGTTTCAAAAATTCCTTGAACTATTTTTAAGCCATAACTGTTAGAAATCAGTGAGCATTATTCCATTGTCAATTACAATTAATTCCTTCTTCAATATAAAAAAATACTCGAAAGAATAATGATGAATTATATAAACCAGCTTTTTAATCTCGAAGGCAAAACGGCGGTTATCACAGGGGGCAGCGGAATTCTTGGAAGCGAAATTGCCAAAGGATTATTATCCGCAGGGGCATCAGTTTCCATTTTAGGGACAACTCTTCAAAAGATAACATCCAGGGTGGAAGAGCTATCGGAATTTGGAGAGAAGATAATCGGGCTTGAATGCAACGTCTTAGATAAAAGTAGAATTTACGAAGTGAATGATATAGTGCTTGAAAAATTTGGCCACATAGACATTCTGATTAACGCTGCCGGCGGTCATGTTCCCGGCGCGGTTATCGGAGTTGATCAAAGCATATTCGATTTGCAAATAGAGGAATTTGAAAAAGTAACGGATTTAAATCTAAACGGTACTGTTCTCCCTACACTTGTTTTCGGTAAATCGATTGCCGAACGAAAGAAGGGCTCGATCATAAATATTTCTTCGATGGCTTCGTTTAGAGCTATAAGCCGTGCGGTAGGATACTCCGCTGCAAAAGCCGCCGTCGATAATTTTACAAGATGGATGGCCGTAGAGATGGCAATTAAATTCGGCAACGGAATTCGAGTGAATGCAATTGCACCGGGTTTCCTTTTAACATCGCAGAACAAAGATTTATTGACCAACGACGACGGTTCTTTAACCGAGCGCGGAAAAACAATTATAAACATGACTCCATTTAAAATATTCGGCGAGCCGGATGAATTAATCGGAACGGTATTATGGCTCGCAAGCGACGCGTCAACTTTTGTCACAGGCACAATAATTCCGATTGACGGCGGATTCAGCATCAACAGCGGCGTGTAAGATTCTAATAATTAACTTTACCAGGAATGCAAATGGGTTTTGAACATACATGGAGATGGTTCGGTCCAAACGATCCCATCACTCTTAACGAGATAAAACAAACCGGCGCGACCGGAATTGTTACTGCACTGCATCAAATACCTCCCGGTGAAATTTGGCCGGTTGACGAAATTTTAGCAAGAAAGAAAATGATAGAAGCAGAAGAACTGACATGGTCGGTTGTGGAAAGCGTTCCTGTTCATGAAAATATTAAGAAACGGAAAAACAATTTTCAGTCGATGATTAATAATTACCGACAGACGATAATTAATTTGGGTGAGTGCGGCATAGATACCGCCTGCTACAATTTTATGCCTGTGCTCGATTGGTCGCGTACCGATCTTAACGTTGCATTCCGCGACGGCTCTATTACTACTAAATTCGAGATGTATGTTTTTGCCGCGTTCGATCTTTTCATTCTAAAAAGAAAGAACGCAGTAGCGGATTACAGCGAACATATAATTTTCAAGGCCTCGGAATATTACAAAAGCATGAACGAAGCCGACAAAACGAGATTGATTCAAACGGTTTTATTCGGACTACCCGGCTCTCTCCAGGCATACACTCTCGATGAATTTAGAGCGGCGATAGCCGAGTATGAAAATATTAGCGAAGAGCAGCTCCGTGAGAATTTATTTTCATTCATACGCGAAATAATTCCAACAGCAGAAGAAGCGGGTGTGCGTATGGCAATTCATCCTGATGACCCCCCTTTCTCTTTGCTGGGATTGCCGAGAATTGTTGGCAGCAAAAACGATGTTGAAAAAATTCTAAATGCTGTCGACTCCCCTTTTAACGGGTTGACTTTGTGCACGGGTTCGTTTGGAGCCGGGATTAAGAACGATCTTGCCGATATTGCAAAAACTTTTGCACCGAAAATAAATTTTGTTCACCTGAGAAACGTTAACAGAAACAGCGACGGCGATTTTATCGAAGAGAATCATCTTGAAGGGGAAATAGATATTTATAACGTAATGAAAACTCTTTTACTCGAACAAAAGAAAAGAGTAAATACAAACGCTGTAAATTCAAGAATGCCGATGCGACCAGATCACGGGCATCTTATGTCGCCGGACCAAAACAGGAAAGGAATTTACCCTGGCTATTCATTATTTGGAAGGATGAGAGGTCTGGCCGAACTTAGAGGAATGGAAATAGCATTACAGCATTCTGAACTGCACTGATTTTTCTTAGTACATGATGAAATAAAAATTGGCCGTCTCCCCTTCCGAAAAGAGGAGATAATAACCATCGCTAACAAATTTTTTCGAGTTTTATTTTTGCGGAGACACAAATGAAAATAACCGGCATTGACGGAACAGTTAAACTTAACAACGGAGTAGAAATGCCTTACTTCGGGCTCGGCGTTTTCCAAATGAATGAGGGCAAGGAAGTTATTGAATCCGTGAAGTATGCGTTGAATAAC
>DAIEQA010000298.1:0-1516 GCA_027348115.1 Ignavibacteriales bacterium | reverse complement strand
GACCTTGATACTTATTCCGACTTGAACATTCGTATTGTTTCTTCATCGCTTGAGATGCGCAATTCGCAATTGAAGAAAGAAGCGCGAATGAAAACCCTTGCGGAAATAAGCGCCGATCCAAATCAAGCTGCTTACGTCAATCCTCGTTCAGTGGTTGAGGAGAAACTTCGCTCCGGGGCCGAGTTTGAGGATCACGAGATTGCCGTGCTTATGGATACAAAAAATTATGGTAGCAAAGAAGAGACAGCTTACGCACATAAAGCCATCCAGGAAATCATTGCGGACGAAAATCCGGATTTGTATTACGGAGCCACAACATTATTCGAGCAGATTATTTATGATTACGCCCGGAATTACAGATCTAAAATTGGCAATAAGAAATATCTTCAGTTTATGGACTATATCAACGCACACGATGAGATTGTTAGAGAAAATTTAGAGCGAAAGGCCAAAGACCAAGGACAAGCCATTACAACAGCAGCTATTGCTAATGGTGCGGCTAATCCGGCGTCACCTGTGCCGGCGGACGCCACTAATTCCGGCATTAAAGCGGCTATGAATACCGCTAAGGCGGCTGTTTAAACATGACAGAAATTTTTAAAACATTAGCGGCACTTCGAAAGAAATATCCGGAAGATGATGATTTGTTGAGAATTGATAAAGAAACGATTCGGGTAAAAAAGTTGCTGAAACTTAAAGAGTATTCGGATAATGACGTAACGAGAGAACTTGTTATTTTATGCAGGTCGGAAATTCTCGCTGCTCGAAAACGATTGAGCACCGATAAATCACTTTTGGGCGACGAGAAAGCTCAGCGTGAATTATGGTTTTTGATTGAGAGCAGAATATGGTTTTTGGACATGGTATGCAAAAACATCGACGACGAGATTGACACTTTGAATCAAGAATTGGAAAGCGAATTGGCTAAATAGTTATCGTTATAAAAAAGACTGAAAGTGTAGGCTTAATTCATAGTTAGTTTATTAATAGTTTAAATAAAAATTATGACTCAAGCAGATGAGAAAAAAATTGAGGCTCTCCTCAAAAAATTAGAAACTTTTGGTATCACTACGGAAAAAGGAACGGAAACTATTCCGGCTCTTAAAGGTACCGAAACGGCCGACGAATTGGCTGATATTTTGGTTCAAGCAAAAGCCGATGCCAAAGAAGATGGTCCGAAAAAGAAAATTAGTAAAGTTGTTTTTACCAGAAAAGACGGCTCAAAGAGAGAATTTTCGGAAACCGTTCATGGTGAAGATTTTGTCGAGATTGCCGACGAGTTTGCCGAAACTAATAAGAATGTAATCGCCTCGAGAGAGGAACTCAAAAATGAAAAACACCCCTATGTCTATAAGCAAGTCGATGTGGCCGAAAGCTATGCCGCCGGCAAAAATGCCGATGATGAATTATGAAAATTCTGCTAAACCTAATTCTAAGGCTCCGCTTGGACAAGGTGGAAGATTCGCCGCGCTAAAAAATAAATTGGCGTCGAAGGGCGCCAAGAATCCAGCAGCGC
>DAIEQA010000293.1:0-5103 GCA_027348115.1 Ignavibacteriales bacterium | reverse complement strand
AACGGCTTTTAATTCTTGAAGGCGACGAATCCATAGCGGAAAGATTTAATATTAAGGGCGGGACAGCCGATGACCGTGAGAGGATTTATATAGGCAGAAGAAACCGGGTGAATGAAATCGTCGACGCTGTAGAATACGAGGACACTAAGAAAGGCGAGATCTTCAATTTGCTCGGTAGATATTCCTTAAATCCTAAAACCGGAATTCCGATTTTATTTGTAATGCTGATGCTTGTCTACTTATTCATCGGTGATTTTATTTCCCAACGGGTGGTTAATTTCACGGAAAATAAAATTGGCAAGGAATTATTCGAGTATAACGTAAAAACTTTTGTGGGCGAGTTTACGCCAGTATCCATTGATGTTGAACTCACCGACGCGAACGGGAACCCGGTTAACAAAAAAGTATTCGACTTCCCTTTAGGCATCAAACAAAACCCGCAGCTTAAAAAAGAAGCGGACGGTTACGTTAACGATCCTAACGCCCGCATTGAATTTCAATTTAAAAATCCTGTTGCGCAAATATTGTTCGGGGAATTCGGCGTGATAACTATGACAACCACTTATTTATTATGCCTGCTTCTTCCTCTCGTTATAGGATTTTATTTTATTATGGCTCTGCTTGAAGATAGCGGTTACTTACCGCGCTTAGCTACTATGCTCGATCGTTCGTTTAACAAAATTGGATTAAACGGCCGCGCGGTAATTCCTATTATGCTTGGCTTCGGCTGTATCACGATGGCAAATATCACAACGCGATTGCTTGGCACGGAGAGAGAGAAATCTATTGTTACTGCTATTTTACAATTTGTAATTCCATGTTCCGCACAACTTGCGGTTATTGCAGCTCTGCTAAGCGGTGCGGGTTTAGGCCCAATTGTTCTTTATCTTACCGTTATTGGAACTGTGCTTATAATGTTATCCACGTTTTTAAATAAAATGCTTCCGGGAGAAAGTTCTCCACTCCTAATAGATTTGCCGATGGTAAGATTACCGCGCATGGATAATGTATTCAAGAAAACTTTTTTCAGAAGCGTTGGATTTATGAAAGAAGCTAGTTTATGGTTCTTTGTCGGCGCTCTTGCCGTAGGACTGCTGCAGGTCACCGGATTACTTAAAGTATGGCAGGATATAATAGCGCCGTTCACAATTCACTGGCTTAAACTTCCCAAGGAGGCAGCCAACGCATTTGTTATGGGAATGGTAAGAAGAGATTTCGGCGCGGCGGGTTTATTCCATATGAGTCTTACCGTAATGCAAAAAACTGTAGCTATAATTACAATCACTCTTTTCGTTCCATGCATAGCATCATTCGTTGTTATGCTCAAAGAACGCGGATGGAAAGAAGGAATGATGGTCTGGACCGGAACATGGATTACTGCCTTTTTAATTGGCGGAATTGTTGCACAAATTGTGATTCGATAAATGAAAAACATCGAGCATCCAAAGTACCCTCTCATCTGGCGTAAAGAAGATTTTTTTATAAAGATTTACGCTTCTATTCCTAATGTAGCTACGGGAATTTTAATCACAACGGACAAAGCAACATTTGTAG
Source organism: Ignavibacteriales bacterium (assembly GCA_027348115.1). Taxonomy (GTDB): domain Bacteria; phylum Bacteroidota; class Ignavibacteria; order Ignavibacteriales; family Melioribacteraceae; genus Fen-1258. Next base: position 3,549 of record DAIEQA010000293.1, on the reverse strand, counting down.
TTGATCCCGGCGACGGCATTCTGCGCGATCTCAACAAAGATGTTGGAGCTGTAACTATCCTAAAAATTTCGGATATATTTATCAGTCACGGCCATCACGATCATGTCGGCGGTGTATGGGCGCTTCTTACCTATCTCTCTGTACTGAAGAAGAAAAGCCCGATGAATATTTATTACCCTAAAGGTTGCCTGGAAATTGAAAGTATATACCGGGCATTCAATAAAGTTTACGGGAAAGAACTTTCTTACAAAATCAACTTAAAGCCGATTGAAAAATCAACAAGCTTAAAACGCGATTCCGTTTTAATTAAACCATTCAAAGTTAACCACAGGGAACCAGGGGAGGATGGACAATCTTCGATTGTAATTCCTTCGCTCGGATTTAAATTTATTTACGACGGTAAATCGATTTGCTACGGCGGAGATACGGCTTATTGCGAATCACTCGTTAAATACGCCAAAGATTCTGATCTTGCTATAATTGAAGCCGGCGCTCATGATGAAAACGAATCGGACCTTCACCTGACCAAAAAACAAGCATCGGAAATCGGAAAGACGGCCAAGGAATATTTCTTGGTTCATGTGCCCGAATAATATTATTTTGCCCCACAAAACACATTAATCATCGAGGAATTCATGAAGAAACAATTTTTTCTTTTGATTCTCTTTGCAGCATTTTCTCTGAATGCGCAAAATAAAATTCACAATTCGGAAATTACAGCCGATGAAATTAAAGCGAATATTTACTTCTTAGCGTCGGATGAATTGAAAGGAAGGTTTACCGGAAGCCCTGAAGAAAGAATTGCCGGGGATTATATAAAAAATGAGTTTGAAACATACGGATTGAAACCACTCTTCAACGGAAGCTGGTTCCAGGAATTTCCTTTTGTTGAAAGAGTCGAACTTGTTGGTACAAATTCTCTTCAGCTAAATATTAACGGCGAGAAAAAATCTCTCGTCCTTCATAAAGATTTTATCACGGCTCCGTTTTCAGGCAAGTCAAAAGTTGCCGGCAACGTTGTTTTTGCCGGCTACGGAATCTCAGCTCCGAAATTAAACTACGACGATTACGCCGGTCTTGATGTTAAAGGAAAAATTGTTTTGGCAATGCGTTACAATCCCGAACATGACAGTTCCAAAACAGAGTTTGATCGCTATTCAACATACCGCCAGAAAGCAATTAACGCAAAAGACAAAGGTGCCGCCGCAATTATTTTTGTCAACGGCTGGGCACCAACAAACGATGAAGATCCTTTAATGGAACTTCATTACGACGGAGCCGCGGCAATAAATGATTTTGCAGTAATGCAGATTAAGCGTAGCGTTGCAGATGAATTATTCAAAGCGAAAAAAATTAATTTTGCAGATTATCAAAAACAAATTGATAGTGCAAAAAAACCGGCTTCATTCGAGCTGAAAGATGTTAAAGTAGATTTATCAACCGAAACAAAAGAAGTTGAAAAAACCGGAAGAAATGTCGGCGGAATTTTGGAAGGCAGCGATCCGGTTCTTAAAAACGAATACATTGTTATAGGCGCTCATTACGATCATCTTGGTATCGATCAAATGAGAGAAGCTTCGATGTACAAAGGTAAAGAACCTATGATTCACCACGGCGCAGATGATAACGCTTCGGGTACATCCGGACTTTTAGAGATTGCAGAAAAATTCGGTTCTATAAAATCTCAACTAAAGCGAAGCATAATCTTCTTGGCATTTTCCGGAGAAGAACTTGGAATACTTGGTTCAACTTATTTTACAAACCATCCCGCTGTTGACCTAAAAAATGTTGCCGCAATGTTGAACATGGATATGATCGGCCGGTTAAATAACGAGGAGAACCTCACAGTTATTGGCGCAGGAACGTCCTCGGAATGGCACGGATTATTGAACGGCAAGAATACATACGGATTTAAATTAGGATTCAACGAAAGCGGAACCGGAGGCAGCGATCATCAATCTTTTACCAACAAAGATATTCCGGTTCTCTTCTTTTTTACCGGCACTCATTCGGATTATCACAAACCATCGGATACCGCAGACAAAATAAATAACGACGGCGAAGCTAAAGTAGCTAAGTATGTTTTCGATATTGCCGACGCAATTGATCTTCAGGATAAACGTCCCGACTTTGTAAAAGTACAAGAACCGGTTAGCGAACGCCGCGAAACTAAAACACGCGTTACTGTTGGAACCGTCCCGGAATTTGGCTACAACGGCAGCGGCTACAAAATTTCCGGTGTTACAGAAGGCGGACCGGCAGAAAAGGCGGGAATGAAAGCCGGTGACATCATCGTAAAGTTTGGAGAAAAAACAATCGGCAACATTTACGATTTTATGTACGCGATCGGCGCTTACAAAGCCGGAGACAAAGTTGATGTCGTTGTTCTACGAGATGGTAAAGAGATGACACTGAATCTTGAGTTGATGGCGAAATAGATTTCGGCTTTCAGCTAACACTAATAAAAAGGCGAATCGATGATTCGCCTTTTTAAATCTCTGGTCTGAGTTCAAAATTAATCTTTATTTATTTCTGCCAGCGGTAGCGCTGTTCCTTGCATTGAATGAACTTTATTCGGAACCGGAATGCTTACATTTTTATTCACGTATTTTTCAAATTCATCACGGAAACGTGTAATCATAAATTTAACCGGCCATGCGGCGGCATCGCCAAGCGCGCAAATTGTATTGCCTTCAATATTCTGAGCGACGTTTATCAATAAATCTAAATCCGCAGACGTACCATGACCTTCATCAATTCTATGCAATGTTTTTTCAAGCCAGCCTGTTCCCTCTCTGCATGGTGTGCATTGCCCGCAGCTTTCATGATGATAAAAATGAGCGATGCGCAATAAAACTTTTAAAAGATTTGTATCTTCATCCATTACCATTACGCCACCGGTACCGATTGCTGATCCTACCGCTTTGAGTGATTCCGCATCCATTAACACGCCTTCAAGCTGATCGCCGCGTAAAGGAGGCATTGACGATCCGCCGGGAATAACACATTTAATTTTTTTATTTCCCGGAACACCGCCGGCAATGTTGTATATCAATTCCGTTAATGGTATACCTGAAGGAAGTTCGTAAACACCGGGTTTGTTAACGTGTCCGCTTACACCGAATAAAATTGTACCGGGATGTTTAGCTGCGCCTATTTTTGAGAACCATTCCCAGCCGTTTTTAATTATTACCGGAATGTTCGTGATAGTCTCAACATTATTAATTGTAGTAGGACATCCCCACAAACCGTTTTGTGCCGGGAAAGGCGGTTTAACTCTTGGATATCCTCGAAGTCCTTCAATCGAATTCATCAGCGAAGATTCTTCACCGCAAATGTAAGCGCCGGCACCTTTATGAATGAAAAGATCGCATGTAAATTCCGTTCCGAAAGTTTCTTTCATTTTTTCGCCGAGATAACCGCGGGCGTAAGCTTCATCAACAGCTTTCTGCATCAGCTTAACCCATTTATGGTATTCGCCGCGAATGTATAAGTAGGCAACCTTAGCGCCTATCGAATAGCACGCAATGATTGCGCCTTCAATAAGCT
>DAIEQA010000259.1:0-10995 GCA_027348115.1 Ignavibacteriales bacterium | reverse complement strand
TTTATCAACTTGAATAAATCCTTTTTCATCCGCGCTTTGCATTTTTATGCCTTCTTTTTCCTGGGCTGTCAATCCAGAAAAAGATAGAATTAATACGAGAAAAAATATTTTCGTTTTCATTTTTGCCTCATAGTTTTGGTGTTACAAGTATTTGTTTTGTTCTTAAATAACCGCCCGTTACCTCAACTTCAGGCAAAGTGTTCATGAGCAGTTCGATTTTGTCGTTCTGTTTTTTGACTTCGCGCGTTAAGTCATAAAACTGAACTTTGTAATCTTCCGTTTTTTGATAGAAGAAGATCGTGAGAATCAGAAGAATAATTGCGGCAGAATAAGTGATCACAGAAAAAACTTTTTTATTTATGAATGCGGCGGTGTGTTTGTCTTGTATACTTCCAACGGAACGCAGAATTTTTTCATCGAGGGCTGACGGGAATTCTTCCAACGTATGCGCAATGCCGCTTTTCAAAATATTCATCTTTTTGAAATGCTCGCGAGCGTCCTCATCACCCGACAGCAGCGAAAACATAACCGGTTCTTTTGCTTTTTCAAGTTCGTTGTCGAAATACAGATCTATCATTTTTATTAATTCGTCGGTGTTCATAAGCTCCTCTATGCCGAAAAAATCTTGGATAATTTAGAAATTAATTTTTGTCTTGTTTTAAATAATCTACTCTTCACAAGGTTTTCGTCAATATTCATAATAGTCGAGATTTCTTTGTAAGAAAAACCGCCGTATTCTTTTAGAAGAAACACTTCTTTTTGCTCTACGGGCAAAGCATTTAGCGAAGAAAGAACTATTTCGCTTGTTTCTCTTATTTCGAATTCGTCTTCCATCTTAACCGAATTCTCGAGATCAAGTTCATCTGAATCTTCTACGCCGTATTGATCGATATGAATTTTTTTATTCCTGTAGAAAGTATAAATCTCATTTCTTGCCGTAGTAAAAAGCCATGAACGGACGCCGTTTGCATTCCGTATTTTTTCCAAATTCTCAAAGAGCTTAACAAATACATTCTGGACAATATCCTCACACACCATTCTATTGCTTACCATTTTCAACGTGAAGTTGAACAGGGCATTTTTATGCTGGTTATAAACCAGCGTAAACTCAATTATATTTTTAGAGGAATCTCTCAAAAGTTATTTTCTCTTTCTATTAAAGATGCTTTAACAATGAAAATGTTGCCGGCAAAAAACTATTATTTAATCTTCTCTTCTAACGGAAGAGACCAATTGCCGCAAATTTATTTTATCGATGAAAGAACCGAATTCTGGATTCTATATAATTCCGAAAGATTACTCGTCGTAGCCGGGATAGCGGTGAGTTCGTAAAATTTGTGGCCGTACTTGAAAACAACTACGCGGATGTTCCTGTTTTGGCCATCCTTGTATTGATACGCCTCAAAATGATTTTTGCCCAGCTCAAATGATTCCGGATTCGTAAACGCGGACATACTTTTACCATATCGGGCAATTTTAAATTCTTTACTGAGATCAACAATTTCTTTTAATCCGTTCTTTTCAACCTCTTGATTAGCGAGCGAATCCAAATGCAGGGAAGTAAACTGTAGATTCTCGGAATAATCATCTTTAATTAGCCAAAGGTCAATTCTATGAAACTCGTTATCATCCGCGGTAAACCATCCTCGCGGAATTTTTACGTTTAGAGAAGTCGTTTGTGATACAGCCGTTTCTGCAGTCAGCGGGTAGTCAAAATTGTACAACGAAACAGAAGCGGCGCTGCAGGAAAAAAGCAGAAGCGCTGTTAGAAGAGAAAAATATTTTTTAATGAATGACTTTATAGAACAGAACATGGATTATAGATTTCGATTAATAGAGAAACTCCTTACTTCTAAAATCCATGTTCTTCAATCTAAAATCAATTAGATCTTTCCAACAAGTTCAACTCCGGGTATTAATGTTTCGTCGCCCGGTTCCCAGCTGGCCGGACAAACTTGTTCCGGATGTCTGCGCACATAACTTGCGGCTTTAACACGGCGAAGAATTTCTTTCGAACTTCTGCCGATGCTGTTATCGTGAATGTCGATTGTTTTTAATATTCCGTCCGGATCGATAATAAATGTTCCGCGGAGAGAGAGACCATCTTCTTCGATGTAAGTGCCGAACTCACGGCAAATTTTTCCGGTAGGATCGGCAGCCATAGGATATTTTATTTTACTAATCGCCTTCGATGAATCGTGCCATGCAAAATGCGCAAAAACGGTATCGGTACTAAAACTGATAACTTCCACGCCTTCTTTCTTGAACTCGTCATAATAATGAGCCGCTTCTTCCAATTCGGTGGGGCAGACGAATGTAAAATCCGCCGGATAAAATAAAAGTACTGCCCACTTTCCTTTTAGTTCCGAAAAACTCATCCACTTGAATTCATTATTGTGGTAGACTTCAAATCTCTGATCCGGTACATGTTGACCAACCTTAAGCATATTTATATATCTCCAGTAATTATTAGGGTTATTTAATTAACATAGGAAATTCAAAAAAAGTTTGAAATGGAGTTGAGAATGTGTTGGTCAGCCGGATAAGGATACAGCTTTTACCGTATCCTCATCAATATAAGATTATAAATTTCCTCTAAGGAATTTGGGAGATTCTAACGTAAGAATAAGAGAAATTCTATGCGTATCGGGAAGTCTATCCGCTTCGCTTCCGCTCATTCGGGCAAAAGAATAATCAACCCGTAATTTTGGAAGATATATTCCCGCTCCCAGCGTAAATTGTTTTACGTCGCTGTAACCGGCGCGCACTGCAAAAATATTTTTAAAATTATATTCGAAGCCGCCGTGAACATCAACGCTTACCGGACCGACATAAAACGTAGAAGCCGTCTGCCTATTTTCAAACATAATATTGAAATCAACTGCAGGCATAACGGTCCCACCTAAAAATTGCACAGCGTAGGCAGCTCCAACCCTTGCCGTAGGGGTAATCAACTCATTTGTGCCGGTACTCCAGGCGACAAGAGTCGTAGTTACATCCTGAATGTTAGCGCCCAGGAATAAATTTTCGATCGGATTATAATAAGCGCCCACGTCAAACCCGATTCCCATAGCGCTGTATTCTGCAATATCACGACGGAGTAATTTTACGTTGGCGCCCCAGTAAAATTTATCGGTCTGCCGTTTTGCAAATGTAAGATAAAAAGCCCAATCCGTATTGCTGAACTCCGTAATCTTTGAGTAATCAAGCCGGTCAGTATGAATATCCAGAATTCCGTCGCCGTTCGCATCGTAAAGAGCGTTTCGAGTATCGGGAATACCATCGATGCTCGATCTAATAATACTCAAGCCAAAGCTCATATCGTTTCCGTAGGGAATGGCAACCGCGCCGTAGTTGTAATTAACGAGACTTCCGAAATGTTCTTCATGCATTAACGCTACTTGCGGGTAATCGATTCTTGCTAAACCGGCGGGATTCCAGTAACCTGCGGTAACGTCGTTTACAACGGCAACCTGGGCGCTTCCCATAGCGGATGCTCGTCCGCCAACACCGATCGCTAAAAATTCACCGGCATACTTTCCAATTACAGTTTGGGCATAAATTGAAGTGCATGAAAGGAGAAACAATAAAGCAAAAATTCTGTTTTTCATGATTAATCTTGCCTGTTAAATGTTTGTCGGTAAAAAATGATTATGCTTTCTTCTCCTTTGGTGTAGCAATATTAAATGTTTTTTTCTTCCGATGCAATTGAATTAGTATTCTCATTATTCTGCTCTTGAGTTAAGACTTTTTGGACATTCTTTTTCTTCCTTGATGTTTTATTCCGGGAAGATAAACGGCAGCGCCGAAAAATAAGAACGCCGTAACAAAATATGCGTAATGCACCAAATGCGTTCCCTCTTTCATGTAAGCATACCCAACCAATATCATCACGATTCCCTCGAAAACAAAAACAAGTCTCTTAACTCGATTCGATAAAAACCTGAACTTATTGTGCGCGAAAGAAATGAATACGATAATAATGCCGATAACTATTAAGACAATAGCAATAAACTCATTGCCCGGATGATCAAATTTATCAATCCCCTTCATAAAAACTGATAGGCCAACGCAGAGGTGGCCTATCATTTCAAGCGCTTCTTTTCTTCTTTCCTTTGATGCATGAACAGAAACAGACATTATTTTTTTTCGGTCTGTTTAGCAACTGCATTAATAGCCGCATTAATTGCTTCCTGATCGCCAAGGTAATAATGTTTGATGGGTTTAAGATTTGCATCAAGTTCATATACTAGAGGAACGCCGGTAGGAATATTCAACTCGGTAATATCGGCATCGGAAATGTTATCAAGATATTTAACAAGGGCGCGAAGACTGTTTCCATGAGCGGCAATTACTACACGCTTTCCGCTTTTAATAACCGGCGCGATTGTTTCATGCCAGTAAGGTAGAAATCTGTCCACTGTTAATTTCAAGCTCTCGGTTAACGGAACATCTTTCTTATCCATATCTGCATAGCGGAGGTCCTTGCCCGGGTATCGTTCATCATTTTCTTCAAGTGCCGGCGGCGGAACGTCGTAACTTCTTCTCCAAATTTTGACCTTTTCGTTTCCGTATTTTTCCGCTGTCTCAGCTTTGTTCAGGCCCTGAAGCGCGCCGTAATGTCTTTCATTCAACCGCCATGATTTAATCACAGGAATCCAAAGCATATCCATTTCTTCAAGAGTAATGTTCAACGTTCTAATTGCTCTTTTAAGGACGGAAGTAAACGCAATATCAAAAACATATCCCTCAGCTTTTAAAGTTTTGCCTGCCTGATGAGCTTCTTCAACTCCCTTTTCGGAAAGATCAACATCGGTCCAGCCCGTGAATAAATTCAGCTTATTCCATTCGCTTTCGCCGTGTCTTAGTAAAACTACTTTGTACATGTTATCACCATAATTATTAAAAATGCTTCGGCAAATATAGAAATTGATATGCCCCCAAATCAATCTAACTTATTTTTATTTGGTACAAAATTAGGTTTGACATCCGTAATTTTTACACCGCCGGATATTCTCCTACCAGTTATCTCTATCTCATTTGATTCGGTTTCCATATTCTTTATAAAATGAAACTGGTATTAAATAATCTAAGTCGTTACGGATAGCGGCTTCAAAGAAAAATAAGGGCGGTTAAGATACATGTTGAAAGACTAGACAAGTGTTCGGCATTTGAGTTGACATTGTTATTTACATGACTTACTTTTCTTTCGGTACTAAATTAAAGCTTATGCCGACTTTATTAATTCAAGACGGATTTAAATTTTTCTTTTATGCAAACGAGCATTAACCAAAACATATTCATGTAATTAAAGGCGATGGTTTCGCGAAGATTAATCTAGATGATTTAAGCGTTACGAAAAATTACTTTAGCAATTTGGATTTGAGAAAAATCTTAGAAATAACAAAAGAGAATAAAAAAATTTCCTAAAGAAATGGAATGAATACTTTAAAAGGTAAAAAAGTCACGTTCGACGATTCCTATCTAAATGTAGAATTAAGCGACGGTAGAATTATTTCTACACCCCTTAATTGGTATTCCGAATTACAAAAGGCAACTGTCAAACAATTAAAGAACTATTCGTTTACCTGCGGGAATACGGGAATTGAGTGGAGTGACATAGATTATCATCTAAGCATCGAAGCTATGATCTTAGGGAAAAAAGCCGGCAGAGATATTGCCGCTTAAATCCTTATTCTCTTGGAACTATATTAACATGGAACGATTAATCTACAATTATTTTTCTGACGACGATTTTCTGCGCATCTCCAATAAAATCAAGATCTCAGAAAAGACCACCTCCGGAGAAATCCGGGTAGCGATAAAAGATCATAAGCATTTTTCTGAACGGAAAAAAACTTTACGGGAACTTGCCGAGAAGGAGTTTTACAAACTTAACATGCAGGCAACCCGCAATAAAACCGGCATTCTTCTTTTTATGATGCTTAAAGAAAGACAATTTTATATTCTGGCCGATAAGGGCATTCACGAGAAAGTCGGCGATGAAACATGGAATAAAATACGCGATCAGATTCAAGATAGATTCAAAGACGGTCATTTTTCCGAAGGAATACTTTGGGGAATTGAACACGTGGGACAGGTTCTTACCAAACATTTTCCAATCAAGTCGGACGATACGGACGAGATTTCCAACGAAGTGGTGATTGATTAGTTATCGGAGAACATTATTGGTGATCTGATAATCCTTCCGAGGAATTTTTCGAAACGCGGGTATGTTTAGATAATATGACGACAAGAAAAAATTTCATAAAGAAAAGTTTACTGGCCGCCGCGGGAATTATTCTCTCCCCTCTTTTCATTAAAAACGATGTTAAAGCCGATCCGCTTATAAAATTAAATTACAAACCCGAACCTTCCAATTGGAGCGATAACGATCTAACCATAGCATGGATAGGACACTCGACAACATTAATAAATATCTACGGCAAATGGATAATTACCGATCCTGTTCTGTTCAATAGAATAGGAGTATCTTTCTTCGGAGGAATAATAGGTCCGGCAAGATTAACACCCCCGGCTTTAATTGTTGATGAATTTCCCAAACCAGATTTGATTCTTGTCTCGCACGCGCACATGGATCACATGGATTATTCGACGCTGAAAGCATTCGCAAAAAAATACCCGGATCAAATTGATATTGTTGTGGCGTATTTAACTAAAGATGTAATAGACGACTTGCCTTGGAAATCAATTACTGTTTTGGATTGGGGACAAGAACAAATTGTTAACGATGTAAGAGTAAAAGCAAACGAAGTAAAACATTTCGGGTGGCGCTACCCGTGGGAAAAAGACCGTTCACGCGGTTACATGAAGGACGGCAGAAGCTACAACGCATACTTATTTGAATACAAAGGCAAAAAAGTTTTGTTCGGCGGCGATACCGCGAGAACCGATAAATTACTTCCTCTCAAAAGTGAACATGTTGATATGGCTATTATGCCTATCGGCGCCTACAATCCATGGAAATGGAATCATGCCAACCCGGAAGAATCTTTGCAGATGGCAAACGAGATCGACGCTAAATATTTTATTCCCATTCATACCAAGACGTTTAAGCAAAGCGCCGAACCTTTCAACGAACCGATCGAATGGTTAAAACGTTCGGTGCCAAACTACAATATCAAATTGGGATTGGATGAGATTGGTCAGACTTTCGTAAAACCCAATTAATTTCCCTTTTATTCAATATCATTCTTTTTTAATTTGTTGGAAAATATAATCGGGAATTGTCCAATGAAAACAAATCAAAAACTTGCCGAAGAATTACACCGCTCTGTATTTAAAGATCCCTGGCACGGCTCTTCGCTGAAAGAAATTTTCGAAAATATTCCATACGAGAAAGTTTATGCAAGACCGATTCCAAACGCGCATAATATTATTGAACTCGCGCTTCATATCGACGCTTGGACGCAGGAAGTTCTAAGCCGTTTAAACGGAAACCAGCCGGGCGATCCGCATACCGGCGATTGGCCCAAACCAACTTCCGATTCAAACGGGTATTGGGATGCAACAAAACAAAGCATCTATGACAACTTCAACAAGCTGATGGAAAAATTAAAAGAAACATCCGATGAAAGGCTAAGTACAATTGTGGGCGCAGAAAGAAATCCCGCTCTCGGAACAGGATATACTTTCGAAACAATGGTTATCGGTTTGTTCCAGCATAACGCATATCACGGCGGACAGATTTCTTTATTGAAAAAATTTAGTTGAACTCACGGGCCAAACTTTTCTCAATAAAATTGGTTTCAACCGTTCGTCAAAAATATATTTGAATTAATCTTGCTTCGATATATAATGCGTTTATAAAATTTGAAGCGGAGAATTTCCATGAAATTTATTTACGGTATTGGAGCGGCATTTCTTATAATCATTATTACCTTTTTGAACCAAACACAAGCGCAGACTCAACAGCTAACAATCGGACATTCGTTTGTTCTTCACTCAAACGTTCTTGATGAGGACCGGACAATAATGGTTAGCCTGCCTTTGAATTACCAGAACTCACAAAGCAAGTATCCCGTTTTATACTTGCTGGACGCGGAAGGAAATTTCAACTTCACAGCAGGCGTAATGCAGTTTTTAGCTTCAACAATTCAAATGCCTGAAATGATTTTAATTGGAATTAGAAACACAAACAGGAACCGGGATTTTACGCCGGCGAAAGTTGAAGGTAATCCAAATACGGGTGGTGCGGATAATTTTCTAGACTTTTTGGAAAAAGAACTTATGCCCTATGTTGATAAAAATTATTCCACCGTACCATACAAAATTTTGGTCGGGCATTCATTGTGCGGCATGTTTTCCTTTTATGCTTTCTTTACCAGGCCTCAGCTTTTTAACTCCTCGGTTGCAATTAGTCCGTGGTTAATTCACAACAATCATTATATAATGGATTTTTCAAAGGAACATCTTGGCAAAATTACTTCGCTGAACAAAGCGGTTTATTTTACGGCGGGTTCATTGGAAAGAGCGGAACTTCTTAATACGATGGATGAATTCACCGGGCTACTAAAAAATTCGGCGCCGAAAGATTTTCATTGGGAATACAATTTAATGCAAAACGAGGATCACGAAACTCAAGTACTTGCAGCAATTTACGACGGATTAAAATTCATCTATGAAGGATGGACTTTTCCTCAGGATAGATTAACCGAAGGTTTGGATCCCATCGAAAATCATTTTAAATCCCTAAGCGCAAAATACGGTTATGAAATTTCACCACCGGAAATTCTTCTTAACGGCGCGGGCTATGTTTTTTTACAAAAGCATCTGATTGATGAAGCGATAACAATTTTCAAGCGAAACGTCGAGCTCTATCCGAAATCCCCCAATGTTTATGACAGTTTGGGTGAGGCTTATGAAAACAAGAATGATCTTGAAAACGCAAAGAGGAATTATTATTTAGGTTACACTCTCGGTGTAGCGGTTAATCATCCTTATACAAAGATTTTCAAAACTAATCTCGATAGGGTGCTTGAAAAACTTAATCGCAATTAGAAGCCGTACAAATTAATTAACCAATATCCAAAGGTTAACGTTTTAATCGAAGCTTTCTCTTTGTTCGTCATTTAATTAATTTGACAAAAGAAATTACTCTTTACAACGGACAAGATGGAAAGCAAAGGTTACATCTTTGATATAAAAAAATTTTCAATTCACGACGGACCCGGCATAAGGACTACGGTATTTTTCAAAGGGTGCCCGCTTAATTGCTGGTGGTGTCATAATCCCGAAAGTCAAAAAATTGAGCCGGAAGAAATCCTTGGCTGCACTTTTCGATGGAGTATGTCGTATTCTGCGAAAAACAGGAATGTTGTTGGCAAAGAAGTTTATACCGATGAAGTGATTCGCGAAATTGAAAAAGATTTTCCGTTCTACGAAGAATCCGGCGGAGGGGCAACTTTTTCCGGCGGCGAGCCAATGCTTCAAACAGATTTTCTTTTTTCGCTGTTGAAGGAATGCAAGTCCAGGGATATCCCCACCGCTATCGATACAACAGGATACACTCCGTTCACACAATTCGAAAAAATTTACGATTCAACCGATATATTCCTTTACGATTTAAAACTGATCGACGAGCTGAAACATATTAAATATACCAATGTATCAAACAAAATAATATTGGATAATTTGAAGAAGTTAACATCGAACGGTAAAAAAGTGATTTTGCGGATCCCGATCATTCCGGGTATAACCGATACCGAAGAGAATATTAATCAAACAATCGATTATATTTCATCACTAAAAAACATCAACGAGGTCGATCTTCTGCCTTTTCACAAGACCGCAAATTCAAAATACGAAAGGATGAAGAAGGAAAATAAAATTCACGATATCGAACCTCCGACGGATGAAGAAATGAAAAACCTATACGATAGATTTTCCGCGCTGGGATGCACGGTTAAAATCGGAGGATAAGTTGAACGAACGGATAAAAAAATTACGTCAGCAGACAATAAATGCAATTCCAACACTATCACACGAACGCGCATTGCTGTTAACGGAATTCTATAAAACCGGTGAACCGCAAAAACATTCTGTTCCTGTTGCGCGTGCATTGGCTTTCAAATACATTTTAGAACATAAAGAGCTTTGCCTAAACGACGGCGAACTTTTCGTTGGAGAAAAAGGTCCCGCGCCAAAAGCAACGCCAACTTACCCTGAACTGTGCATTCATTCACAACAAGATTTGGATATACTTCACAACCGCGAGAAAGTTTCTTTCAAATCAAGCGATGAAACCCGCGACACAATGTTGAATGAAGTCGCACCTTTCTGGAAAGGTAAAAGCATCCGTGAAAAAATTTTGGAAGAAGTTGATCAAGAATGGCGCGATTGCTACAAAGCCGGCATCTTTACAGAGTTTATGGAACAACGCGCGCCGGGTCATACTGTAGGCGACGATAAGATTTTTAAAAAGGGAATGCTCGATTTCAAAAAAGAAATTAATGAAGCTATTGCCAAGCTGGATTTCTTCAATGACCCAGAAGCATTTTCAAAACGTGAAGAACTCCGTGCGATGGAAATTTCTGCCGAAGCCTTAATCGCATACGCAAAACGTTACAGCGAAAAACTTTTAGAACTTGCCAAGAAGGAAAAAGATCAGCAGAGAAAAAATGAACTGGAAACGTTGGCTGGAATCTGTGAGCGAGTTCCTGCAAACGCGCCGCGCACAACTTGGGAAGCGCTTCAGTATTACTGGTTCGTTCATCTGGGAGTAACGACTGAACTCAACACATGGGATTCATTTAACCCCGGCAGGCTCGACCAGCATCTTTATCCTTTTTACAAGCGTGATATTGAAAGCGGTTTGCTTACAGAAGAAAGCGCTAAAGAACTTCTGCAGTCATTTTGGGTAAAGTTTAACAATCAACCCGCGCCACCGAAGGTTGGAGTTACCGCACAGGAAAGCAACACCTACACGGATTTTTGTTTGATCAACATCGGCGGTGTTAAAGAAAACGGAGAGGA
>DAIEQA010000230.1:0-2647 GCA_027348115.1 Ignavibacteriales bacterium | reverse complement strand
GAAGATGCCGGCAAGTCGATTCATGATTTGGGTTACGATACGATGATAGACGTTAACCGCTGCGGAACTCCTTTAATCGAAATTGTAAGCGAGCCGGACATGCGAACACCGGAGGAAGCGTATCTTTACCTTACAAAACTGAAACAAATTCTTACTTACCTCGGCATCTGCGACGGCAACATGGAAGAAGGATCGCTTAGATGCGATGCAAATATTTCAATTAGGTTAAAAGGCGAGACAAAGCTCGGCACCAAAGCCGAAGTTAAAAACATGAACTCATTCCGCAATGTAGAAAAAGCAATCGAGTACGAAATCGAAAGACAGATTGACATTATTGAAGACGGCGGAAAAATTATTCAGCAGACGCTGCTGTGGAATGCCGATCAAAACAAGGTTATACCGATGCGCAGCAAGGAGAAAGCTCACGATTACCGTTACTTCCCCGATCCCGACCTTATGCCGGTTGTTGTTGACAAAAACTGGAGAAACGAAATTGCCTCCACTATGCCGGAGCTGCCCGACGTTCGGAAGAAACGTTTTGCTGAACAATATTCATTGCCGATTTACGATTCCGAAATTTTAACTTCATCCCGTCAGCTTGCGGATTATTACGAACAAGTTTTAACGGTTACCAACGATTATAAAGCAGCCAGCAATTGGGTAATGACCGATGTGCTTAAAGTTGTCAACGATCAAAAAATTTCTGTAGAACAATTTCCCATCTCTCCGCAAAATTTGGGCAAGCTCGTAAAATTAATTTCCGATAAAACTATCAGCGGTAAGATTGCTAAAGATATTTTTCCGGAAATGCTCTCCGTCAACAAGGATCCGAACGACATTGTGAAGGAGAAAAACCTTGTTCAGATAAGCGACACCGGCGAGATTGAGGCGGTTATTGATAAGATTGTTTTTGCAAACCCAAAACAAGTTGAGGAATACCTCGGCGGTAAAGATAAAGTGCTCGGCTTTTTCGTAGGCCAAATAATGAAAGAGATGAAAGGCAAAGCCAATCCGGGAATTGTGAATGAGCTGCTCAAAAGCAAACTGGATAAACTAAAGTAGAATTTCTTTTAAGGATTCAAGATACGGCCTAGGTGTAATTCCAAACGATCTCAGCTTATCAATATTCATAGAGACATCCGCCACTTTGTATTTTAGGCCGGCTTCTTCCATTGTAACAGGCGTCAGTAAGTTTTTATCCCATCCTTTTTCTTCGCAAACACGTTCACCTATTTGGAAGCGGGAGACTCTTTCGTTCCCGCCAAAGTTGAAAGTCTCGCCGCTAATATTCTTTTCAATCAGTTCCCGTATTAACCGAGCGGCATCGCTTAGAGAAAGAGGAGAACGATATTGATCAGTAAATAATTTAACCGGCTTCCCATCCGCAAGATTTTCAAACATCAAATGAAAATTGTTGCGCGAGTGATTCAAGCCGAATCCAAGCAACAACGCTTCGCGAAGAATAATATAATTGTCAAAGGTTTCCTTTACTTTAACTTCTCCCATCAATTTTGTTTCGGCGTAAAGCGAGATTGGAATCAGTTTGGAATCTTCTTTGAGAAACGATCCACGGTAGCCTGCATACACAAGATCGGTTGATAGATAGATCAACCTCGCTTTATACTTTTCACAAAGCCGGGCGATTGTTTTAGTGGCATTTACATTTATATTATATACAACGTTTGAAGGAAGAGCATCGGCTTTCTCGGCATTCGATACAGCCGCGGTATGAACAACAACATCCGGCGTAAACGAAGATAGAATTTCTTCCAGCTTTAAGAAATCAGTAAGAGGCAATTTTATATTCCGGTAATCTCCGCAATTGCCTTTGTTCGAATAGTAGTGGGTGAGAATTTTGTGATTTTTGCTTAATTCAATATTAAGGTACTGGCCTAAGGCGCCGCTTCCGCCGGTAATAAATATTTTCATGTGGGCTCGGTTACAATTTAAAATTATTTATTTATTTTACTAACAACATTAACTCTTTCCTTCGTTCCATGAGAAGGAATAATTCAAAAAAAATTTGAATTATAGAAAGTTGGCGTAGGATGAATCATCTTCTCGGCGCACATACATTTGTCTCGGGAGGCCCTGCCTCTGCAATAGCAACTGCCGAAAAGCTCGGCTTCACTGCAATCCAAATATTTACAAAGAATAACAACCAGTACTTCTCAAGAGACCTATCGGAGAAGGAAATCTCCGACTTCCGCAGCAAACTTAGCGATTCAAAAATTAAATTTGTAGTATCGCACGATTCCTATTTAATAAATCTTTGTGCAAAGGATCCGGAAGGACTAAAAAAATCGCGGGCCGCCTTTATTAAAGAATTGGAAAGATGCGAGCAGCTCGGCATTCCGCAATTAAATTTTCATCCGGGCTCTCACGGTGGTCAAGGCGAGGAAGACGGGATAAAACTAATTGCCGAATCGTTAAACTTTGCGAATCGGGAGACAAAAGGATTCAAAACCAAGAGCATGCTTGAGGCAACTGCCGGGCAGGGTACCGCGCTTGGATACCGGTTTGAGCAGTTACAAAAAATTATTGAATTGGCAGAAGAACAGGAACGGATGAGCGTCTGCATCGACACGTGCCATATCTTTGCAGCGGGTTATAATCTCCGCGATCCTAAAAAATATAAAAAAGTAAT
>DAIEQA010000217.1:0-3243 GCA_027348115.1 Ignavibacteriales bacterium | reverse complement strand
AGAGCAAGATTAAGAAAATTCATAGTCAATCATTTAATGAGAAAAAATATACAATAAGAAATGAATTACAATACCGACAAACGAACAGTAATGACGCTTGACGCAGGCGGGACAAATCTCGTCTTCACTGCAATGCAGGGCAATGAACAAATTGTAGAAGAAATTACATTTCCAAGCAACGCCGACAATCTTGATAGATGCATGTCGTCAATCGTCGATGGGTTCAGCCAAGTAGAATCAAAATTAAAAAACAAGCCGGCAGCAATCAGCTTTGCTTTTCCGGGTCCGGCAGATTATCCAAACGGAATAATCGGCGATCTGCCGAACTTACCTGCATTCCGCGGCGGAGTTGCGTTAGGTCCGATGCTGCAAGAAAAATTCGGATTGCCTGTCTTCATAAATAATGATGGCGATTTGTATGCCTACGGCGAAGCTATTGCCGGCTTTCTTCCATCGATAAATGAAAGGCTGGAAAAAGCAGGTAGCGTTAAGCGGTATAAAAATCTATTAGGATTAACTCTCGGTACCGGCTTTGGTGCTGGAATAGTCCGTAATGGAAATTTATTTGCCGGAGACAATTCAGGCGCGGGAGAAATCTGGCTGCTAAGAGACAAGTTGAATCCGCAGACTCATATTGAAGAACATGTAAGCATCCGCGGCTTAAGAAAGGTTTTCGCACGTGAAGCTAAAATAAATTTTGAAGATTCACCTTCACCAAAAGACATTTACGAAATATGTACCGGGAAAAAAGAGGGGAATAAGGCTGCTGCTGTGAAAGCTTATCAAGAATTTGCAGAAGCAGCCGGAGATGCAATTGCAAACGCTATTACTTTAATTGACGGACTTGTCGTAATCGGCGGCGGGCTTTCCGGTGCATCGGATATTTTTCTTCCTAAACTTGTCAACGAAATGAACAGTAATTTTACAAGACCTGATGGAACTCAATTCGGAAGGCTTTCTGCCAGGGTTTATAACCTCGACGATGAAAAACAGATTTCCGATTTTGTAAAAGGGAAGACGAAAGAAATTACTGTTTACGGTACGGATAAAAAAATCAAATATGATTATGAGATGCGTATCGGCGTCGGCATTTCCAAAATCGGTACAAGCAAAGCAATCTCAATCGGAGCTTATGCGTTCGCGTTGAGTGCACTTGATAAAAAATCTACATTATAAATAATTAAAGGAGAATAACATTTTTGAAAAAGATTATCAGTCTTTTCTATTTAGCCATTTTATTTCCATTTACATTATTTTCTCAATCTCCGGTATCATTAACAATAAATACCAATGCACCCGGTAGAGTTATACCTCCGGATTTTATCGGAGAAAGTTTTGAAACCTCAAGCATAAGAATTAACAATAGTGGTGTTAAAGGATATTTGTTTGATTCGACCGACAAGCAATTGCTAACTATTTTCAAGAACCTCGGCTTAAAGAGCCTTCGCATTGGCGGAGGCACGGTGGATCATGCGCGGGAGGTCCCTACCTTTGCCGACATAGATGCATTATTCCGCTTTGCCAAAGCTGCTGATATAAAGATTATTTATTCATTACGTTTAACAAACGGCAATGCAACTGAAAATGCGTTTATCGCAAAATACATCTGGAAAAATTACAGACCGCTTCTTTATTGCTTCGCAATAGGTAATGAGCCGGACTGGCATTCATATCATATTGAAGATCCGGAAATATTTGAAACTACTCCCGGCGTTCCCGGCACTGCTTATCCGTCTTATCTTGCCAAATGGAGAAGATTTGCTAAGGCAGTTTTGGATTCTGTTCCCGAAGCTAAATTTACCGGACCGAATACAGGCTCCAACTATCCGGTAGCTTATTCAAAAGATACAGGGTACAATGGAAAAACCTGGACAGTAAATTTTCTTGATGACGAAAAGGATTCCGGGATACTCTCGTTAATTGCTCAGCATAATTATGTAGGGCAAAGTACAAACGGAAAGACAGCTCAGGAAGTTGTCGACCAAATGTTGTCGTCCGTGTGGGACAGCGTTAATTACCCGGCTTTGTATAATGCTAATTGTCTTCCAGCTTTAAAGGCAGGCTTTCCTTACAGACTGATGGAATCCAATTGCTTTAGCGAAGGCATTGACGGCGCAAGCAACACTTATGCAACGGCATTGTACGCTTTGGATTACCTGCATTGGTGGTCAGTGCATAATGCTTTAGGAATTAATTTTCACTCAACGCAATGGCGGTTTAATGCAACCATTCGTCATGATGCCGATGGAAATATTCTGATGAATCCGATGGGTTACGGTATTGCAGCATTCAATGTTGGCGGGCACGGAAATGTTGTACCTGTATCGATTTCAAATCCTGACAGTTTGAATCTTACTGCCTATGCTGTACTTGATTCTAATTATCTTTACGTTACAGTTATTAATAAAGAGCATGGTGATAATCCGCGCGAAGCAAAGGTTACAATCAATACCGGTCATGCGGACGGCAAAGCATCTGTTATATTTTTGACTTCGCCTAACAACAACGTTTATGCAAAAACCGGAATGACACTTGGTGGTTCTGAAATAACCAACCACAGTCAATGGCATGGCAAATGGACTTCGCTTGGTTCAAATAAAAATGAAAATTTAATGATCATAGTTCCTTCAGCATCAGCAGCAATCGTAAAGATATTAGTAAAATGAGAATGGATTTTAAGAGCACAAAATAGTTTAATGCATTATCTGAAAATTCAATAAGGGACGGGATGACAACATATATCGCAATTGTAATCGGACTGGTTCTCTATGTCGTATTAACGACAGGCGTTTCATTCTTCATGATGTCACGCGTTAAGAAGCCTACCGATTATCTTGTAGCAGGACGCGGACTTCCGTTTTGGGTTCTGATCGGAACTATTGTAGGTACTTGCATTGGTACTGGAGTAATCATTGGCGGATCGGGGCTTGCATATCAACACGGCTGGGCTGGAAGCGCATATCCGATCGGACTAGGTCTCGGCACTTTGCTTACCGGTCTTTTCTTCGCAAAGATGCGGCGCTATAAGTTTATGACGCTTAGCGAGGAAGTCGCTTGTTACTATGAAGGTAAAAAACCGATTGTGGAATTTTCCAATATCACTTTATTTTTATCTCAGTTATGCTGGCTGACAGTTCAAATTATGGGCGGTGCAGCAGTGCTTGGAGCCGTTACCGGGCTTGATCCAAAAGTTTGTGTTGTAATTACTGGTTTTGCCAAGGCAATAATTTCAATTCCTGGAGG
>DAIEQA010000216.1:0-5221 GCA_027348115.1 Ignavibacteriales bacterium | reverse complement strand
TATTTTCCCGGTTTTGTAATGGATTTGGAAACGCCGGATTGTGCTGCTATCATAACATTGTCTGCAATTTCGGAATGACCTATAATTCCTACCTGTCCGCCGAACATGCAATTCTTTCCTACCTTAGTGCTGCCGGCAATTCCTGTTTGCGCGGACATAACCGTGTTTTCTCCAACTTCAACATTGTGAGCTATTTGAATTAAGTTATCGAGCTTAACGCCTTTCCTAATAATTGTAGATCCCATCGCCGCACGGTCGATGGAAACATTTGAGCCGAGCTCGACATCATCTTCAAGAATTACATTTCCAATCTGCGGCACTTTTTTGTAGACCCCCTGCGCATCTGGAATGTAACCAAATCCGTCAGAGCCGACGACTGTACCGGAGTGAATTATTACATTATTCCCTATAACGCAATTCTCCCGTACGGAAACGTTGGGGTAAAGAAGGCAGTTGCTGCCGACTTTAACATTTTTCAAGAGCACTGTGTTGTGATAAACAATTGTATTATCGCCTATCTTACAGCCTGCTTCTATAACTACATTTTTGCCAACTGCAACATTGCTGCCTAATTGCGTTGCCGGATCGATTGATGCGGAGGGATCAATTCCCTTAAGATTAATTTTCGGCTGAAGGAATGTAATGATAATTTGCTGGAGGGCTACGTTTGGATTTTTAACTTCGATGTAGCTTATGTCTTCTCTAATTTTTTTGAAATCAGGTGCTATTAAAACCGCTGCTGCTTTTGTTGTGCCGAGGAATTTTTCGTAGGCGGGAAGGTATAAGAATGTAAGATCGTTTTTTCCGGCTTCCTCTATTTTAGCAATGCCTGTAATTTCAATTTCCGGATTGCCAATAACAGCACCGCCGACTAAGTCGGCGGCTTCTTTCAATTTTATTTTCATATACTCTCATTTAAGTTTATCAAGCACAAGGTTTGTAACGTCGTATTGATCTTTCGCATACAAAAATAACATTTGCCCGCTTCTATCAAAAATAAAATCATAATCGTTTTCTTTGGCAACAGCAGCAATTGCAGTAAAAACCCTGTTTTGAATCGGCTTCATCAAATCTTCCTGCTTTTGAAAGAGCTCTCCTTTAACGCCGAATTTATCCTGCCTGTATTTTGAAATTTGATCTTCGGTCTGAACGAGATCTTTTTCAATTTCGGCACGCTTTTGCTCGCTTAGAATCAGCTTGCGTTTATCGTAATCGTCGTATTTGGATTTCCAGGAAGCTTCCATCTTGGAAAGTTCTTCCTGCCATTCTTTAATTTGCGCGTCGAGCTTTTTTTGGGTGTCCTGGTATTCGGGGAGCTGTTTCATAATGGCGTCGCTGTCAACGTAACCGATCTTTAACTGCGCGTGTAAAACCGACGCAAACAAAACACAAATTACAGATACTGCTATTCCGATCTTTTTCATGATTTTATTTCCGGTAATTATTATTTACCTCTTTTTAAGCGATCGAGAACCTTGTAAGTAATATCGAACTGCGGATCCGCATGTAAAAGCACTACGTCTCCCGCCTTATCGAAAACGAATTGCATTCCTTCTTCCTTAGAAATTTCGTCGATTGCTTTGAAGATTTTTTCTTTAACTGGCTTCATCATCTGATCTTGTTTTTGAAAATATTCGCCGTTTGGCTGCGAAAATTTTTGATCTTTGTACTGCTGAAGTTGTTGATCCTTTTGTGCAAGATTCTGCTGAACTTTTTGAAGCTCATCCTTTTTCATGGTTTGAGCTTGTTTTTGATAATCGGTATAAGATTTTTGCAAATCGGTTGTCATGCTGTCTACTTCTTTTTTCCATTTTGCAACTAAACCGTCCAGATCGCTTTTTGCTTTAATCGCTTCGGGGTACTGAGCAAGAATAACTTCCGAATCCACGTAGCCGATTTTTAACGGAGCGTTTTGTGTTTGTGTTGTTTGAGCAAAAGCTGCTGTCGAAAATAGGATTAGTGCAAATATTATAACTCTTTTCACTTGTTACCTCTAATTATTGAATGTTAAAAACCTTTACCGAACTGGAAGTGGAATATCCACTGCGGATTTTGACCGTCTACGCTTCTTCGGTCGAAACCGTAGCCGTAATCGAATCCTATTAAGCCAATAGGATTTAACAAAATTCTGGCGCCTACACCCGCGCTTCTTTTTAAGTCGAATAAATTTGTATTCTTCATATCATAATAAACATTACCGGCTTCAAGAAACGCAAGTAAATAAATTGGAATCGGCTCTCTTGCAAGTTGTACTCTAAACTCGGAAGTAAATTTAGCCATTACGCTGCTTCCAAGCACGTTTCCAGTAGCAGCATCCCTTAAGCCGAGACTTCTGTCTTCGTAACCTCGTAAGGATGTAGTTGCAATTATCAAACCGGTGCCGCCCATATAGAAAAATTCAAAAGGATTAATTTTAAGACGACTTCCTGAATCTAGGGTACCAATATAACCGAACTCCGAAGAAGTGTAAAGTACAATTCTATTTGTATTGAATAACGGCTTATACCATTCGGATTTGAAATTAATCTTATAGTAGTTCAGGTTACCCGGTAAGAAAGGCCCTCCGGAAAGCTGACCATCGAGCGATACTCTGGAACCGCGGGTAGGAAAAACCGGGTCGTCAATGTCGGCTCTCGAAATAGTTGCGCCGAGAGTATACTGCCGTGTTAAACCGGTGGCGTAAAATCCATGTCCGTTTAATACATCGTTATACTGAAAACGGAACATGCCTTGAATATAGAAGTAGTCATCTGGCCAGGTTAATCTTCTTCCGGCTCGCAATGTAAAACCGGTTTGACTCATATCGTAAATATATTGCTGTCTTGTATCGAACAGATCGAAGCCAAGTGAAGTTGGGGTATCCATAAACCACGGCTCGGTAAAACCTAACGAGAAAGTTCTGTAAAAGTTTCCTACGCCGAACTGCCAGTTGAAATTAAGAACCTGGCCGCCGCCCATCTTAAATGGAGAGTCAAGTGCAAAATTGGAAAGCGTAAATCCTATGGCGCCGCTAAATCCGAATGCGCCGCTGTAACCAACCGAGGCATTTAAATAGTCGCTCGATTTTTCTTCAACCTTGTAAATTAAATTTACCGTGCTGTCGTTGGCAGGTCTGTAGTCAATTCCGGACTTGTACAGATTTTCCACGTTAAAGTATTGAAGGTTAGCCAGCTGCTGAATGCTTCTCAAAATATAAGCCCTGCTGAAATAACTTCCGGGAATCGTGTAAAGTTCGCGGCGTATTACTTTGTCTTTTGTTTTATCGTTGCCTGTAATTTCAACCTTGCCGATTTTAAAACGGTTTCCCTCGTTCACTTTAATATGAATATCAATTGAGTCCGGGGCAATTTTTTCCTCTCTCTCATCAAGTTGGAAACCAAGATAACCGTTGTCCTGGTAAAGGGAAGAGGCGTCGGATTGTTTTTCGTTGTAATGTAAATTCTGGTTAAACTTTTCGTAGTCGAAAACATCGCCTTTCTTGAAATCGAGACGTTCATTTAACTGATTGGCAGTATAGACCGTATTACCTTCCCAATAAATATTTCTAACCTTGTACTGAGGGCCTTCATAAACGTTAATTATAAGGTCGAGATGTTTTTTATCGTCCGTGTAAACTACACTGTCGCCTAGAATTTCAAAATCCCTGTAACCGTTCTTGCGGTAAAATTTTGTAAGAAGCTCTTTGTCTTTTTCAAATTTATCGCGTTTAAATTTTGCCGACGACCAAAATTTCCACCATTTTGCTTCTTTGGTATCGTCGAATTCCCCTTTCAATTTATCATCGTCAAAAGCCGTATTACCGTGGAAAATTATGCTTTCGATTTTTACCTCGTTACCTTCCGTAATATTAAAGAGTACAAGAGTTCTATCCTTAATTCTTGGAATAGAATTGATAGAGGAAGTTTTGTCGAGATCGTATGTAGTCGTGTATTCCCGGGAAAGGTCCTTTTCGTTACGCCAGATTACGTTTACTTGTTTATCTGTAGTATCAGCGCGGAAAAATGTATAGAACTCTGGGTCGATGACGGCGTTTAAATATCCTTCATCGTCGTACATGGATTTTATTTGATTTTTGATACGGACTATTTCTTGCGGTTTGAGGGTTTGACCGCGAACAACGGTTATTTTTTTGTTCAGATCATCGTCTTTAATTTCATCGTTGCCTTTAAAAACAATTTTTTCGAGCCGCGGATATTCCTTCACTTTAATTTGAAGAAATATTCCATCCTCAATTTTTTTGTCGATAAGGAGTTCAACATCTTCGAAGATGCCGAGATTCCAAAGATGCTTAATCGCGTTGTTGGTTTGGTCGCCCGGAACGGAAATTTCGTCTCCCACTTTTAAACCCGAGTTGGCAATAATAAGTCCGGCATCGGCAGTTTTATTACCTATTACGGTTATGCCGAGTATCCGATAATTCACCTTTTGAACTTGAGGGTAAACTTCGACAAATGATAAAACTAAAATGATAAGACTAAGCTTGAACCACTTTTTTTGAGTGTAGTTTGGCATTCTGGATATTCTTGTTCGATAATTGTTCACTAACTAGTCCGAATCTTCTTTCTCTTTTATTGTAATCTTTTATTGCTTCAACAAGGTGTTTTGTTGTAAAGTCCGGCCATAAAACATCGGAAATGAAAATTTCAGAATAAGCTATTTGCCAGAGTAAGAAGTTACTGATTCTGAATTCACCGCCGCTTCTAATCAACAAATCCGGATCGGGCATTTGAGAAGTGGAAAGATAACTGGAAATAAGCTCTTCGTAATCTCTTTCGCTTTCAATTTACCCGCGACAACTTGATTTGTTATATTTTTGATTGCCTCAACAAGTTCCCAACGGCCGCTGTAACTTAATGCAAGATTCAAAGTCATCTTTGTATTGCCCGCGGTTTTTTCCATGGCCGCAAGCAGTTCTTTATTCACAATGCTTGGAAGCGAGTTCGTGTCGCCGATTGTTGTTAATCTAATATTATTAGAGTGAAGCTCGTTGGTCTCGCTCTGCAAACTCTTTACAATCAGGCGCATTAAAGTGGAAACTTCGTCTTTCGGACGATTCCAGTTCTCCGTTGAAAAAGTATAAAGAGTTAAAATTTTTACACCGAGATTAACGCACGCCTCAACAATTTCACGAACTACCTCGACGCCCTTGCGATGACCGGCCACGCGCGGCAGACTTCTTTTCTTTGCCCACCTACCGTTGCCGTCCATAATAATGGCAATG
>DAIEQA010000208.1:0-7713 GCA_027348115.1 Ignavibacteriales bacterium | reverse complement strand
GATCTCGTTTATGTTGTGAACCGTCGTATCGATTGCAAACTGATCTTGAGCGGTTATCATTTTCTGATGAATCCTCGGAGTGATGACCACACGCTTCAACAAATCCTTAAATGCGCATGCTTCGAACAGCAATTCATAGCTGTTAAGATTTTTTTGAATTGCCGGAAGAAGATCATGAAGAGTTTTTCTAAGCTGCTTATTAAGAGAAAAATAGTATTCAAGCGTTTTTCTTCTTTGCTTGCGAAGCTCGAACATTTTTCTTTCAAGACGATCGTTATGATGCCACAATGAAGTTAAGGGATCGCTTGCAATATGAAGCTTCATTCCGAGTTCCCGCAATTTGCCGGGTTTCAAATTGAACGGAAGAATTCCCTTGTAGCGCTTTTCCAGCTGATGGGTAAGCGATGTAATTTCGTTCAACAAATTTGAAAAGCGGTTATTTGTTTCCGGAAGACTTTCAAGTTCGGAAAGCAGTGCAGGTTCTATCTTCACAGATTTATCCGCTTTCATCAAAGTTTGAAGAAGTTTGCCTTGCCGGGCGACATTTTCAATTACAACGGCGGCAACAAGACTTTGTCCCTGACCTGAAGGCCGGCTGCTTCCGTCCCAGTCGCCCCAGAAAGAAAGAAAAGTTTCGAACGGATGCCCAGAATAAACAGCCGTGAAATTTTCGGCGGCGATAATTGCTTTTAAATCCAGCAGAAGCTCGGAAGATTCTTCGCTCGATACGATGGAAACATTGAGCCCGAGAAATTCTCGAATCAGTTCATCGGCAGTTTTATCTATAAGACTATCTTGAATATTTCTTTTGCCGATAACCGAATCAATTAAGCTTTCAAACAGCAGTTCCGTTTTGAGCGAGTACATCTGCGTAGGATGAACGGTGCGGTCGTACAACCGCTGCTTGAAAAGTCTTTCTCTCCGGTCGAGGTTATCTTTGTAGAATTCGTTTTCCAATTGTTTAATTAACGCCTTGCCTTTGTCTGCTGCCGCTAATTCCATTAAATCGGAAATTATCTTAGCTCTATCATTCAACCGCTGACGGTAAAGGGCAATCCTTCCCGGGAGATATTCGTTCTCAAATCTTTCTTCGTAAGAGGAGCTTCGCGATTCATTACCATGATGTATTATGTGGTTGGAAATTTTTACCACGCATGCTTTGTAAATTTTCTTTTCTATTTCATTCCACTTTTCGTCAACATTAAGCTGCGGAATAATCCTTTTAATTTTCAGTGGCTGCACATCAAATTTTTTCCGGTTGTAATTAGCCGCTTCCTCGGCAATCATTCTGTTTAAGTCGATTAAAACACGCCGGGTTTTCGAGAGCAGCATTGCAGCATTATCGCTTCCGCCCAGAGTTAAGCGAAAAGTTTTCCTTCCGGTTTCAAATCCTTTTTCGGTACGCGCAAAAGTAGAGAGCGGCACAAGACCTATACCTTGCCGGGCAAGACCGGAAGCGAGCCAATCGAGCGACAAACCGGCAGGAAGCTTTTCTATAATCATCTGCGGATACATGCTGCCCTTAGGTGCTTTAATCCTTATATCGAAACGGTTTCTACTCTTTGGCAAAATTTTAACCGCCTCGTTCAGCGAGTCCATTCTTTCTTTAAATATTTTATTGCGCAGCCGCCAGTAAGCATTTGTAGTTTCGTTGCTGCTGCGATAAAAAAGATAGGTTAAAAATATAGCGCCTATATTCGGCTTGATGGTACAGCTTATCTTTTCGAATCGTTCAAAAATTTCTTTGTTGCGAATATCAATTACGGATAACCGCGCGCCGGCAAAAGAGTCGGTTTTAGAAAGCGAATGAATCGTGATCTGATGATCGGCCTGGTCTTTTGTTAAGTAACCACTTTTATAAAGCTCGTCTGTCAATTGCCGGATTGTTTTTATCTCACGCAGCTCGTTCGACGGAGATACGTTTTGGTATGAAAGATCGTCGATAATAAAAATATTTTTTTGAAGGAGCCATCGAATCAGCTCGGTTAAATCCTCTACCCGGAATTCCTGCCCGGTTGCGTTGTGGGGATTATTAAGCGCGACCGCGCCGTAATTTGACCAATGAGGATCGCGGGCTAATTTTTCATTTATCGCTTCTTTAATTGCTGCAACATCCAATTCATAATCATCAGTTAACGGCACAACAGTCACAGAAGGAAAACAATGCTCATATGTCCAGCTTAAATCCGGAATAATTACCTCTTTAATACCGCAATGAAATCCAAGCAAACCAAGACCAGTACGGGAAGAGCCGCTGACTGTCTGACAATTTTGAAGTTTATATTCGGGATGATGCTTCGAAAACGAGAACAGAAAACTTTTTTCCAATTCTTTAGCCCATTCAAAAGAATCGGAATTGGAAATAAATTCATCCAAAAGTTCTTTGGCATTCAGGTGAGAAAACATGTCGTAAGGAAAAAATTTGTCGGCAGCGCCGGATTTGTCTTGTAATGCCGAGCTCACTTCTTCAAACTTTTTTATTAAATTATTTACACGCCCGGACTGCTCATCTACAATGGAAGCAAGTTTGTTTTCGAAACGGCGGACATAGCTTTCAAGTTTGTAATCGTTTATCACCGAGGATGAATAAGATTCATAGGCAGGCAGAATCTCTATTTTATTGCCGTTCTGCTTCTCTTCTTCTATTAAACTTTCTTTTAAAATAAACGAAAGCAGTTCTACCTCCGAAGACGACGGAGTTCCTTTGAGCTGGAACTGGACTGTTTCGAGCACTTTTAATATTTCAGAATTACCCGCGACGAAAACCGTTGCAAGGTCTTTCAGCTTGGGAGAAAAAATTCCCGGTGTTAGAATACGAAGAACACGATCCATCATCTTTGCCTCGCGTGCGAGAGAAAGATGATTCGGCGCATTGTTTAACTCAATAAAGAATAACGGAAATTCAAGGCTAAGCTGGCGGAGATTTCTTCGCGCATTCTCATCGAGCAATGAACCCAATATTAAAAAAGTAGGAAGACTGCGGGAATATTTTAATTCGTCAACCAGTTTTTCGGTCAATCCATTCTCGTTTGTCTTCAGCGGAATAAATTGAAGAGACTCATACTTTAATAAGTGTTCCGGCAGATCGTATTCATATGTTAAAATCTTTGCCGGTTTAACAATTAAAAATTTTGAAAGCGCATGGAATAAAAGTCTTAACGCTTCCGGCACTCCGCCGGTAGCTAAAATAATTTCTCTTCGTCCGGATGTTTCGCCAAGATCGTACGACAGCGGTTCTTCCTGGTTCTTGCCGAGCCAATCATAAAAATACTTAGCCAAATAATTCGGGTTGTTTTTATTGAACCCGCCGCGCGGCATATACGGCGCGCTTGTTTTAATTAAATCGATAAAAAATTTAAGATATTTTTTTTCTTCTTCCTTCCAGCCAAGCTCTTCTACTATCGCGTCTGTTTGCGATTCGCCGATATCTGTTCTTTCTATTGGGATTCCGAGTATCATCCTAAGGTAGGCCGAAGAAAGCTCAACATCCTGCACCGGGTTACCTATATGAAAATTCACGCGCTCCTCTAAAGGAACCGAGGATGCTGCGGTGGCTTCGCTAACTTCCGAAACCTTGGCGGCTTTGACAGTCCTAAGCTTAAAATATTCCAATGGATCGTTCTTGCCGTTCATGAATTTAGATTTTCAACCTTACTTGTTTTTTGCTTCATCTTTTTTTGATGAATTACCAGCAGCGTTTTGAATGAACTTTTGAAACATCCCCAACAGTTCCGATCCTTGTGAAATTTCATTAGGAGAGAGCGAGACAATTGTCTTTGCGTTCTTAAGCGACTGGCTTGCTTCCGCTAATCTTGCCGCTTGAGGCGTCAACATCAGCAGTTCCGGATTGTTCTTCAGCAATGCAAGATCTTCTTTATCCAGTTCAAGCTGCATCTTTCTGCGTTTGAGTTCGTCTTGCATTCTCTTTTCCGCAAGGACGGATTCGTTTTCCAGTTCGACTTTTTTCAATTCATATTTTTTTAGCTCGAGGGCATTTTCCATTAAAGCAATTTGTTCGTCGGCTTTTAACTTTGCTTTACTTGCGGCAATTCTGGCTTTTTGGTTCAGCTCCTCGGTCTGTTCTAAAATTCTTGCCGATTCCTGCATGCGCATAGCATCGGAAATTTTCGAATCGACCGCTTCAAAAGATTGAACGGTTAAAGAAATTATATCCAGCCCAAGCATCTGCCTGCTCACAAATATTTTCTCATTCAAATAGTTATAAATTTTCTCGGAAGACAATTCTTCTATTTCATACTTCTCGGTAAATTCCTTAACCATGCTGTGAATCAAGGTTTCCAATTCTTTAGCCGCTTTGGAAACAGCGTCTTTATTCCAGCCGCCAATTTTTACAAGCGCATGAACGTTTTCTGTCGACGCCGCGACTGTAACGGAAAGTTTTACTTTGATATCCAGATTGCCTTTTGCGCTTGTTTCAACCGCTAACTGCACGGACTGCGTTGTATTGGGCAGCGCAAGACTAAAATGCCTTGGGTAAAAACGACCTGTTCGCTTTGTGATTTCCCCGCTCGACTCATAGAGAACAATTTGATCGGGTCTTCTTAGTCTGTATTCATAAACTAAGCCGATAATAATTACGGCTAAAACGCCTATAGTTATCCACATATTTTTTTTACTCCTAATCTATTAACTACATTTTGTATTCAATAACGGTTTGAAACTGTAAAGGTTAGAGCAATGCCTCAATGTTGCGTTTTAATTTAATATATTTTCCGCAATAATGTTGGTTTTTCAAAATGCGGTGCAAAATTTTCGACTGCTTTTGAATCTATGCCTTTATTCGTATCTTACAACAAAAATTGAGCGATAAGTGTTTCAAAATCCAACGACAAAATCCGGACTTCAGACTTTAGCAACAAAATCCGAAAAAATTGTTTTCGCGTTTGAATTCATGCTTTCTATAGAAACAGATTTGTGTGATGTTAGAATGAACAAAGTAATTACGGAACGCCGCGTAATAAATACGCGTTTATCTATCAACCAGGATGTATAACTTTTTACTCATTTAAAATTTTTGATGTTAGACGAACAAAATCAAAACGGCCCGGTAGACGAAAATTTTTTTGAAAAGATGGAAAATGCCCCGCCTCGTTTTCCGATCAGAAAATTTGAACGCTCCCGCACAAACGTTATGTTAACCGGTGTATGCGCCGGCATAGCTAATTATTTTAATGCAGACGTAGCCAATGTTAGGTTAATCGCGCTGTTGAGTTTGCTGCTCGGAGGATGGAGTGCGGTGGCTTATCTTATAATTGCTTCTTTAATGCCTGCGGAAATAAATCCAAGTATACTTACCGGCGAAGAAACCGATTCAATGCGCAAAGAAAATTTTAGAATTCTATTAGGAGGAATTTTAATTCTTGTAGGATTTTATTTCGCTCTTCAAAAAATTGGATTAAGCGACGGCGGAAGGATTTTTATTTTTCCAAATTCATTTGTGATGCCGGTATTTTCCGTAGTATTTGGGTCTTATCTTTTATTCTCAAGAAAAGAGCCGGATACAATTACTGAACTGAACCGGCCCGCACCGGCTTTTAAAAGATCGCGGCGGCACAGAATGCTTACCGGCGTCTGCGGCGGATTAGCCGGGTATTTCAATTCAGACCCCGGTTCGATTAGAATAATTTTCATAATCATCACCATGTTAAGCATGGGTCTGTTTGCCGCAGCTTACGTTGTCATCAGCATTCAAACAAAAATGGAAGAGACCGATTCAAATGAAATCTGATAATAAAATACTGGTGGGACTTTCCTTCGTAATATTCGGACTTCTCTCCATACTAAACTATTTCCGGATTTTACATCTCGATGACGACGTGATCTATGGAATCGTACTTGTCTTTTTCGGTTTAATCACGGTAAACAGAACGTTTAGAAACAACAGCCGCGGATTAATGAGTTTTGGCGTAGCAGCTTTTTTAACCGGAATAGTTTTAATCATGAAGTCGCATTTTGATCTTCTCGACACGCGCGGTATAATTTTCACCTCAATTTTATTTATCGGCGGCTCGGTTTCATTAATGCTTTTCGGAGACGAGACAAAGGAAAAAGCTTTTCTTTATGCCGGTATAGTTCTTATACTCCTAAGCATTCTTACTATTACGCTGTTCAAATCTTTGGGTCTATTCTATCTTACCAATAAGATCGGAAACTACTTTGAATATTTTTGGCCGGTAATTTTAATTATCTTCGGAATGAGCCTGTTCATCAACAGAAAGAAATAGTTTTTTCCAGATAGACTGAAGACTGGAGAGGTAAAACAAAATTATTAAGTCTGCGGCCTTGTGTTACCTAATTCTTCCGCGCGTAATTTTATTAGAAAAGGATCCAACCAGGTAAACATTTTGCGATGGACCGGATGCCCCAGCGTCGGATTCCACGGTTACTTTGAAAGATTCAATTTGCTCTTTGGGCAAAAACGGGAAGGAAGTAATTTTCAAATATTCTCCACCCGCTGGCCTATAAACTCCGAGCGAATATGCCTGGCCGCGATTAATCATCCATACCTGGTAAACTTTATTTAACGAAAGAGCTTTTACGTTTTGAAATTGAATGAGGCCTTCTTTCTCGTTGAACGAAAGAAGAATTTTGGCGGATGCTTTTTCATTTGGATCCGGGCTTGACATGTTAACAACCACAATATCGCTGTAGTTGAAAAATTGGACCAGAGAATTATAGTTTGTAACAAAATTATTTGCGGAATTAAGCGAGCTTTGCAAAGCGGTTATGTCGGCTTTTAGATTGTCAATTTGTCTTCGCAGCGCTTCTACTGAAGTAAAAGTATAATATCCTAAAACGGTAAACAGTATTATAGTCAGCAAGAGGGCAATCCATCCTGCAGCGCTGGATCCGGTTCTTTCCTGCTGGGGTTCTGCTTCCAGCTCTTTTGCAGAAGTCGAAGGTTTTTGAGTAACTATTCTCGGCGGCTCTTCGCGCTGAATAGTTTGGGCCTTGTTTCCGGGTTCTTTTATTTGAGTGAAAGCTCTGGACAGTTTAAGTATATCTCCGTTAATGCCAAGATTTCTTTTTATCTCTTCGTCCGAAATTTCTTTTGTTTGTCCTATAGGTCTGGTTGTTCTGTTCGCAAAAGTTAACGAGCTAAGCTTAGGAGGAGAAACGGAAGTTTTGCCGAATGAAGTGGATCGGGTAAATGTAGCGCCGGTTCTTCTTTTTTCATTGATAAGTTTGGCTTTAATTTCATCCTTAATGCCGATTAACTTTTTGGCAACCATGTCTTTAATTTCCGGCGCGGGCTCTTCCAATTCAAGTATCACCGGAATCATTGAGACAATATTTTGCAACTCTCCAAGGTCTCTTGGCGAAAGTTCCCCTCCGGCATCAATGTAATCTTTTAGCTGCACGTAGTTTGCCTTATCCATGCAACCCGCAGCAAACGCCGCCGTCATTTCATATATCGCTCTATCTTCCATCGGATCATTCACTCGTAAGATAATCCCTTAAATTATGCAGCGCCGTTAAAACTTTTGCACGAACTGTTTCAATAGGAACATTTAATTTATCCGCTATTTCGTCTATAGTGTAACCTTCGTAATAAGCAAGATGCAGAACATATTTTTGAGTATCGGTTAACCTCGAAAGCGCCAATTCAACTTTTGGTTTTAAAGTTATGGCCGTATTAAAATCCAGCGAGTCTATATCGCGCTGAAAAGTGGGGAGAATAAAATAATCTTC
>DAIEQA010000196.1:0-23283 GCA_027348115.1 Ignavibacteriales bacterium | reverse complement strand
ATGGAGAATACTATTTACAAATCTATCAGGAAAACTTCGGATTAAAGACAACTTCTTTAAGATATTTTAATGTATTTGGTCCGCGTCAGGATCCTAAAAGCCAATATGCAGCTGCAATTCCTATATTTATAAATAATGCGCTTAAAGGTGAGCCGTTAATAATATATGGAGACGGTGAACAAACACGAGATTTTATTTACGTGAAAGATGTTGTTGCAGCTAACGTTTTGGCCGCAACTAATGAGAACGCAAACGGGGTTTTTAACGTTGCGCTGGGAAAAGCTACTACTATTAACAACATCGCAAAAATTATCTTGAGTGAAACTTTTAGTACCAGTCGCATCGAATACCAAGAAACGCGAGCCGGAGACATTAAGCATAGTCAGGCAACTATAAGTAGTACAATTGAAAAGTTAAATTTCAAAGCGAATTATTCTTTAGAAGAGGGACTTAAAGAAACTATTGAATTCTACTCAATTCGTTAAAATTATAGAGTACACGCCGATTTTTATGACTGCAAATAAGCTCTTCTCAATTTTGCACAAAAAGGAAAATTCGTTTGATGAAGTAATAATTAAAAATAATCTCACAAATGAGTTTGTTTCTATTTTACCTGAACATGGTGCAAAGGTAAGAGAATTGTGGCTAAATAATGGTGTTGATAATTTTTCTATACTAAAAAAGATTTCCAATGTTGAGTCTGCTGCTAGAGATGATGTTTTTACTAATGCAAAATTGTCTCCTTTTGCCGGCCGAATCAAGGATGGTAAATATGTCTTTAATGGTAAAGAGTTTTGTTTGCCGGTCAATTATCCCGAGGAAAATAATGCTTGCCACGGATTCTTGTATGATAAAAAATTCATTACAAGTAATTCGGATATAAATGAAGACAATGCCTCAATAGATTTAGAATATCTTTACAATTGTGAATATCCCGGCTATCCGTTTAATTATACTCTTTACATTAGATATATTCTCACAATAAATGATGGACTAATTTGCCAAACAAGAATTAAGAATAGTTCTGATATAACAATTCCAGTTAGTGATGGTTGGCATCATTACTTTGAATTTGGAACTCTGATAGATGAACTAGCACTTGAATTAGATGTATCGGATATAATTGAAATTGATTCACAGCTTGTTCCAACCGGACAGATAAGTAAATACTCTGAGTTTGATAAACTTCAAAAAATATACAACAAACATTTTGATTTTTGTTTTAGGGTCAATGCTAAGAAAAAGATAATTACAAAATTAATTTGGAATGAAAAAAACGTTAAGGTTAATATATGGCAGGATGCCGAAAAGTATAAATATCTTGTTGTTTACACACCTGAAGATAGGAAATCAATTGCTATTGAACCCTGGACCTCGAATGTCAATTCGTTTAATAATGAAGAAGGTTTAATTACTTTATTGCCGCATCAAGAATATCTTTCAAGTTTCGGTATTTATTTAGAAAAACGAACCTAATATTAATTAAAGAAAGCCGGATTTCTATCCTTATTCAATCTTTCGTTCGGTCAATATTAACAGATTAACAACAAAATGTAATTAGCATTGCTTTAGCTGGTCTTTTGTTAATCAAATAATTCGAAAAGCTCAGTAATTATTTTAAAGTAAACAAAATTTTCCTGAGGCAGCGAATCCCTGTCTTTCCGCAAGATGGTAAAAGTAATTAAGAAGCTCACAACATTGTGAGCTTCTTAATTTAAGATGATAGAAATTTGTTTCAAGTACTACCATAATACTAAGCAAGGTCAAACCGGTCTAAGTTCATCACTTTATTCCAAGCTGCTACGAAGTCACGTACAAATTTTTCTTTTGCATCATCTTGTGCATAAACTTCTGCCAAAGCACGCAGTTGAGAATTTGAACCAAAGATCAGATCCACACGAGTGCCCGTCCACTTCAATTCGCCAGTCTTGCGATCGCGTCCTTCAAATGTGTCGCCGGCATCGGACGTAGGTTTCCACACCGTGTTCATATCAAGCAAATTGATAAAGAAGTCGTTAGTGAGAGTCCCGACTTTTTTAGTAAACACACCATGCTTTGAATGACCTGAATTGGCGCCTAGAACACGAAGACCGCCGACGAGTACTGTCATCTCCGGCGCGCTCAGGGTAAGAAGCTGCGCTTTATCAATCAACATTTCTTCTGCGGAAACAGTGAAAGTCGTTTTTTGATAATTACGGAAACCATCAGCCTGCGGCTCAAGTACCGCGAATGATTCCGCATCGGTCATTTCAGGCAAAGCATCGGTACGTCCCGGCGTAAACGGCACATCAACAGAATATCCCTCAGCTTTAGCAGCAGATTCAACTGCGGCACAACCTGCTAAAACAATAAGATCAGCAATAGATACTTTCTTGCCATTCTTTTGAGAATTATTGAATGACAGTTGAATTTTTTCAAGTATGCCTAATACTTTATTTAGTTGCACCGGTTGATTGGCTTCCCAATCCTTCTGCGGAGTCAAGCGGATGCGCGCGCCGTTCGCTCCACCGCGTTTATCCGAGCCGCGAAAAGTTGAAGCAGAAGCCCATGCGGTGGAAATTAGTTCGGCTATCGTAAGACCGGAAGATAAAATCTTAGTTTTCAAATCGGCGATATCCTTCGCATCAACCAATTGGTGATCTACCGCGGGTACTGGATCCTGCCAGATAAGATCTTCTGCCGGAACTTCGGGACCGAGGTAACGCGACTTAGGTCCCATATCGCGATGAGTTAATTTAAACCATGCTCTTGCAAATGTGTCGGCGAAAGCCTTCGGATCTTTGTGGAATCGGCGTGATATAGGTTCAAATATCTTATCGAAACGTAATGATAAATCTGCCGTTGTCATCATTGGTCTGTTTTTCTTTGAAGGGTCGTGTGCATCAGGAATCATATGCTCTTCATTAACATCTTTAGCCAGCCATTGCCAAGCGCCGGCAGGACTTTTAACCAACTCCCACTCGTAGCCGAAGAGCATGTCGAAGTAACCATTATCCCATTTTGTTGGATTAGGTTTCCATGCGCCTTCAATACCGCTGGTTGTAGTGTGAACACCTTTACCGGTTCCGAATTTGTTTATCCAGCCGAGACCCTGTTCTTCAATTGGTGCGGCTTCCGGTTCAGGTCCAACTAATTTTGGATCCCCCGCGCCGTGCGCTTTGCCAAAAGTATGTCCGCCGGCGACAAGTGCCACTGTTTCTTCATCGTTCATTGCCATACGGGCAAATGTTTCTCTAACATCACGACCCGAAGCAACAGGATCGGGATTGCCGTTCGGTCCTTCCGGATTAACATAAATCAAACCCATTTGCACTGCAGCCAAAGGATTCTCAAGCTCACGATCACCGCTATATCGCTTGTCGGCTAACCATGTATTTTCCTTTCCCCAGTAAATATCTTCTTCCGGCTGCCAAATGTCTTCTCGTCCGCCGCCAAAGCCGAAAGTTTTTAAACCCATCGATTCTAACGCGCAGTTGCCGGCCAAAATCATTAAATCAGCCCAAGAAATTTTATTTCCATATTTCTGTTTGATTGGCCAAAGCAATCTGCGCGCCTTATCCAAATTACCATTATCCGGCCAGCTGTTAACCGGTGCAAAACGTTGATTGCCTGTGCCGCCTCCGCCACGACCATCGGCAGTGCGGTAGGTTCCGGCGCTGTGCCAGGCCATTCGAATGAACAATCCTCCATAATGACCCCAATCTGCGGGCCACCAATCCTGCGAGTCAGTCATTAACGCATACAGATCTTTCTTCAAAGCTTTCATGTCGAGCTTTTTAAATTCTTCGGCATAGTTAAATCCGGTATCCATCGGGTTGGAAGCCGGCGCGTGCTGGTGAAGAATGCCTAAATTTAATTGGTTAGGCCACCAGTCTTTATTCGATGTGCCCCTGCCGGCAGAAGTTCTACCTGAACTGCCGTGTACGGGACATTTGCTTTCTTCATTCATACTTATTCTCCTTAGAGTTATTGATTTGCTGATAAAATGTTGAAGTGCTGAGAACCGTCTCCAATAACCGGGCGGTTCTACACCTTTATTTCAATACAATATTTTTTACAATCAAACTTGATAATGATGATTTACGTCTTTGCCTTACTCTTCTTCCACTGATAATTAATTTTTAGATTAGATTTTTCTCTGCTTAAAAGTGCCGATTATCTGCAGCTTAATATCTTTTATTTTGAAGTTGGGTATTTTCTTTTTCTCAAAATATTTTTCGAGCAACATGTTTAACTCGTTATCATAAAAGTCTTCGATATGTTCCGAGTCTTCGCAGTAAAGATGATGATGTTTGTCAAGTATAGCATCATATCTCATTACATCTTTCTCAGTCTTTACCTTTTTAACCAAACCTTTTTCTACAAAGGTTTCCAATGTTTTGTAAATAGTGCCGACAGCTATATTAGGATGATTTTTGACGACATATTCTTTGATATTATCGGCA
Organism: Ignavibacteriales bacterium; assembly: GCA_027348115.1. Classification (GTDB taxonomy): domain Bacteria; phylum Bacteroidota; class Ignavibacteria; order Ignavibacteriales; family Melioribacteraceae; genus Fen-1258. The sequence goes on along the minus strand of DAIEQA010000196.1, from coordinate 18,838 downwards.
GTGGGATGATTTCTTAGGCTTTTCAAAGCTTCAAGCACCGCAGTTCTTTGAGGGGTAACTTTCAAAAAACTGTTCTTTAAGTCGAGATTATGTTTTTCTTTTCTCATAGATAATTGTTATTAAATAGGAATTATTCTTATCTAGGATAAACAATTATTTATAAAATATCAAATACCCCGTCAAGTAAAATTGCAACCGCTCCGCGGCCGGAAGAACTTCTTCGGCGGAGGAAGCAAAAGTAATGGTTGCGTTGATAAACAGCTGGGGCCAGCATTTGCTGCTCGGCATAATATCGGCTGAGGTTATCGGATTATTATAACTCAATAATCGAAGTTGAGAACATGGCTGAAAAACATTTCTGGAATAAAAGAAATGTTAATCGATGGAACAATCATCGAACTGCGCATGGTAAAAGGAGATTTAGTAGGCGCAGAAGAACTTGCCTAAAACGTTGCTAACTTCGATAAAGTTTGGGCAACCTCAATGTTTGGTAAAAATATCAATCATTATTTCGGCGGCTTTTGTACCCGTATAATTTTTCGTATCATAATTTCCCCCTTCTTAGAATGTTAAAACCTTGTCGGAATCTATTGTCCATGCAGTTAATTCCACCATAGTGCTTATTTGCGCTCCTTCAATTAAAGGAAGATTTTTGATTCCGCGTGCATCGGCACAAGTGCCGCAAATTTTTACTTGTCCGCCTTTTAAAAGTACCGACTTCAACATTCTTTCAATATTATAATATCCGTTGGGCGTATTTTGATTTGGCAAGGCACATGTAGCTGCATCCGCCATCAAAAAAATTCTCACCTCATTTTCCGGAAAATCTTTTTGAATCTGCATTGCAAGCCGTAAAGCGTTGTATGCCTTTTCTGTTCCGTAAGGCGCGTCGTTGATAATAAAAAGGTATTTCATAATGTTACCCTATGTTTTTATATTTATTAATCCTTCAATCCAATTAGTCCATAATGATATGGCGGTAGTGATATTTCTTTATTAACAATTTTAAAATTTGCTTCTATGAGCCACTCAGCGGATTGAAGCGGTGTAGGGCGAATATTCAACGACGGCCCCCGCGGAGTAATTGCCGAATGTATCCAATGAATTATTCCTACTTTACCGCCGGGTTTAAGCACCCGGTAAGCTTCGTTCAGAAGCGCGGCAGGGTTTTCGGCATGCAGTATGTTAAAGAGCATTGCGTAGTCAACCGAATTCTCGCTTAAACCGGTGCCTTCTCTTACAAAATCCATTTGAAATATTTTTATATTGGAAATATTCTCCCTCGTAATTCTTTCTTTCAAACGCCCGATCATAATGGTATCAATATCAAACGTGTATAAATTACCCCGTATAATTTTCGCTGCCGGTATTGTGAATGTGCCGTAACCGGAACCGAATTCAACTATATCGGTAATAGAACGATCTAACTGCAATTGTGAAAAAATAAATTGAGTATCAAAAAATGATTCCCAATAAGTTTCTTCCGGCATTCCGCTTTCACGTATCTTCACTTTTATTTACCCGTTGCTGTCAAATGATAAAGAGCTTCTTTCGGCATTGGAAAGGAATCGCAGATTTTCGATTCGGTTCGGGAATAAAAATTATCGCTCTCGTAAATTTATCTATCCAAGAGACTTTTTCAGCGCCGGATTTCTTATGATACTATTCCGAGAGTCTCAAAAGTTTGGCGCCGTGTTTGTTAATGGAAAGTGAAATCGAATTTTCAAAATTTCCTAAACCGGATTTATTCCACAGATTCCTTACTTTGTAAATTTTATTTTCCAAACCAATTTTATTCCAAGAGATTTGAACTGCGGAATTGTTTTCATCCGTCGTGTTGAAAACGCCGACGTAAACATCTTTCGAATTCGGAACGCCGGCGGTCCATACTACAATTCCGTTTTCAATGTAAGCTTCATGATTGTTGCAGCTATTTTGATCTACTGCAAGAACCTCGTCGTTTGTGATTAACGAAAGGGTAAATTCGTCGTTATCAGAAAGGTTTCCGCCGAACATTAGAGGCGAACGGAATATTGACCATAAAGTCATCAAAGTAAGCTGCTCGTCTTTCGTAAAATTTGTTGAACGGCTGTTGCCTCTTTCGGCACGGAGACCAATTCTTCCCAGCGGAAGCATATCGGCATCCGGCCAGGAATTTGGAGTGATGAATCTATACCATTTTCTCATGTAATCGAATTGCTTGACTATGTCCTCCCACTTATCCCAAAAGTCGTCGGAAATTCTCCATAAGTTTGCATGCTTTCTTAAAAACTCCTCTTGTTTAATACTTGCTGGTCCGGGAGACAAACTTAGAACAATCTGCGGTTTGTATTTTTTAATTGCCGAACTTAAAGCGGCTATTTCATTTAGTCGTTTTTGATCGGCAGGTTTGCCGTTGAATGCTGCCATGTCGTCCGCCTTAATATAATCGACGCCCCAGCCGGCATATAATTCAACAATTGAATTATAATACGCCTGCCCGCCGGGAGTATCGGCTTTAACGCCGTACATATCCGTATTCCACGGACAGTTGCTTGAGGTATCAGCAATATCTCTTGCCTTAAGATTTGTTCCTTTTATCGGCAGATTCTGTAAAACAACTTGACGCGGTATTCCCCTCATTATATGAATGCCGAATTTAAGGCCGAGACTGTGCACGTAATCGGCAAGAGGTTTGAAACCCATTCCGTTAGCGGAAGAAGGAAATCTGTTAGATGCAGGCAGGAGTCGTCCGAATTCATCCGTTACAAGTACGGCATCTTTGCGGTAACCGTGCGCTTTAGCATTTGGTTCATACCATTGAATATCAACGATGATATACTTCCAGCCGTGCTGTAAAAGATTGTGGGCCATGTAATCGGCGTTGGCTTTTACTTCGTCCTCCGTTACAGTAGTTCCAAAACAATCCCAGCTGTTCCATCCCATAGGCGGCGTCGGCGCGGCATATTTTTCGTCAGAATTATTTTGAGCCCGGCACGGATGAAACACGGCGGCTGCAAGTAAAAACGCAAAAGAAAAAATAATCAATGGCTTCATAACCAATTTCCAATAGTGCTTTTCTAATTTTAAACGACATCAACCAACGTTATACCAATTGCTAATAAAATTTATTCCAACATCAAAAAATATTTTACCTGTTATCTTAGGGTCATTATCCTTCTTTACAGCATATTATTCTTTTACGCCGGGTCGATAAGAATAATACTGCGGATTCCATTGGGCTTTTTTAATTAGATAGCTAAATGCTTCATCATTGATTATTCTTCCTACTCCGGATTCGCGCGCTTCAGTTGCAACAGCCAGTGCCACAGTGTAGGCAACCTGTCTTATATCATTTAAATCCGGCAGCAGCTTATTATGTTTAAGCTGGTCATCGGTAACAAGACCGCTCAATGCTTTACTTGCCTGCAGAAACATTTTAGTTGAGATTCTGCTTGCCCGGCTGATTAAAGCTCCTAATCCAACACCGGGGAATATAAACATGTTGTTGCATTGAGAAGTATAAAAAGGATTACCGTTGTAATTCACAGGCTGAAACGGACTGCCTGCAGCAAAAATTCCTTTACCTTTTGTTGCAACGGCTACTTCTTCGGCGGTGCATTCCGATTGCGATGTAGGATTAGACAACGCGAAAATTATTGGTTTCTCATCGTTCAATGCCATCTGAGATAATATTTCGGAATTAAAAAGTCCGGTAGTTGCCGTTACTCCTATTAATACAGTCGCTTTGCTGTTTCTAACAACATCCAGCAGAGAGATAGATGACGGTTTTTCCAATTCCCAGTTGGAAATATTAGCACGAGATTGGGTGAACGGTTTTTGATATTCGGCCAGCCCTTTGGTATCGTCCATTAATAAACCGGAAAAATCAAACGCAAATATTTTACTTCTGGCTTCTTCATCGGAAACCCCTTCGGTCTTAAGCAAGGTAAAAATATTCGACGCTATACCTGCGCCAGCCTGGCCCATACCTACAATCACAAAACGCTGATCGTTAAATCTTTGTCTCTTGATTTTCATTGCCGTGATAAGAGCGGCTGCGGTACAAGCCCCGGTTCCTTGAATGTCATCGTTGAACGAAGGGATCCTTTCACGGTATCGTTCCAGCAATTTAAACGCATTATGCTTTGCAAAATCTTCCCACTGTAAAAGCACGTTAGGAAAATTCCGTTTGATGCCCAAAATAAATTTTTCAACAAACTCGTAATATTCTTCTCCTTCAAGACGCTTTTTTTTGTAGCCGAGATAAAGCGGATCGTTTAAAAGTCTTTCGTTGTTGGTACCTACATCTAAACATACAGGCAGGCAGCAAGCGGGATGCAACCCTCCTGCGGCAACATAAAGATTAATCTTACCAACCGGTATTCCCATACCGTCCGATCCTAAATCGCCTAAGCCAAGAATTCTTTCTCCGTCGGTAACTACAATAAGATAAACTTCGGGAAGCGAAACTTCCCGCAAAATTTCGTCGATGCGGCCAATGTTTTCCGGACTGACATATACGCCTCTGTATTCTCTTGTAATATGGCTTAACATTAAACACGCCTTGCCAACCGTGGGTGTATATACTATCGGAAGCATCTCGGAAAGATTGTTGCAAAGAAGACTGTAGAATAAAGTCTCGTTGCGGTTAAGCAATGATTGAAGAAAAATATACTTCTCGATCTCATCATGCTTTCGGCTGTACATTTCATAACTTCTCATACGTTGGTCATCAAGATTGGAAATAGAGGTTCTAAGCAGTCCGTCGATGCCCAAGCTCAACCGTTCTTCCTCTGTGAAAGATGAAGCTTTATTAAGAAGCGGATCGGTTAGTAACTGCTGGCCGCGGAGATAAACTTCAAGATATTCTTCGCCGGTTAATAAATCTTTTTTAACAGTAAATGTTTTCATAAAGACAACTCTCCAAAATTTAACACCTAAAATTACCTAGAATTGTTAAAGCAACACAGGATAAAAATTTTTTTTGCTGATGGAAGGAAGCATCTGGGCTTGGTATTTGGACGGCGGCATTCGGAAACGCTTGGCCGGTTTTATAGTAAATATTTTAGATGATAATTTTTATTTTGCATTCTTGATAATCATGAAATTTGGAGACTGAAAATGATTAAAAGCATTCCCGTAATAACAGTAGCCGGTAAAACTCTTGCCGAAGCGTATGAAAAAGCGCTGATCGAACTTTATAGAGACGGGATACGATTTCAAACTCAATACGACAAACCGGGTGATCAGTTGAGTATCGATTCCACAATGAATATAACGATACTCGAACCAATGACCGATCCTATGATTCACAAAGCATTTCCCGGAGGAATTGACAATTTGCGCGAGTACGTTATGGAACTTTCCGGCGCTAAAGATCACTGGGTAAAAAATATTAACGACCCGGACGACACACGCTGGGAATATACTTATCACGGCAGACTTGCGGCTTACGGCGCATGGAAGGAAATTCATAACGGCGAATCGAGAAGCTCGGGGTTCTTTTCAATCAACCAGGTTGAAGCGGTTATTGAGAAACTGGTCAAGCAGCCGTTTACGCGCCAAGCCCAAATGATCACGTGGATGCCGAACCTTGATATAGAATGTTTCGACCCGCCGTGTCTGCAGTCCCTGTGGTATAGAATAATTGAGGATGAGGGGGGAACATGGTGGCTAAACTGCAATGTACGTTTCAGAAGCAATGATGCCTGGGGCGCAAGTTTTATGAACATGTTCGGCTTCATTAACTTCAACAAAAATATAATCGCCAATGAAATTTCAAAACGGACGGGTAAACAAGTCGAACTTGGAAGAATGAACTGGCAAGCCGATTCATATCATATTTACGGCAAAGACATAGAAAATGCAAAACAGCTTTTATTCGACAGGATAGATAAAATTAGTTTCGAAGACAGAACTTTTAATTTCCACGATGATTTTATCCAGGAGATGTACCTGGATGCTGAAAAAAATATCGAGATCAAAATTCGCGAGTATGATGAAAGTCATTAGGTAATTGTTAGAACCCTGCATTATTCATTTTTAAAACAACATACTTTATAGTTTTTCGGTCGTAGGTATAGGTGATATTTATAGTTTTATCTGAAGCCTGTATGACGGCTGGGTAACTGAACTCGCCTTCCTTTTTATTTTCGAGCCGGTAAACATCCTTCCAGTTGATTCCGTCTTTTGAAACAGCCACATTGAGAACATTTCTTCCGTTAAACCACTCGTTGCCGTGAAGTAACGGATTGTAAACTAAAACAAAATTTCCGTTATCTAATGAGACGGCATCGATACCTGAATTTGGATTTGGAAGTGAGGTCGGAGTTAATTTACTCCAATGCAAACCGTTATCGGATGACCAAGTTTGATAGATCAGATTCTGACGGCTGCGGCAAAGCATCTGTAACTTACCATCAGGATGTCTAATAATTGTTGGCTGAATAACGCCTACCGAAGTATCAGAAGCAATATTAACTTTTTTCCACGAGGTAAGATTTTCATTTGTGATTTCAAGATGAACAGTCCATCGTCCGTCTGCGCTTTCAACACTTGACGGACATAATATTTTTCCATTTGAAAGACGTATGGGTTTATCCTTTATGGGACCGAGAAAACCTTTAGGCAGTGTCTGCGGCTTCGTCCAGTTCTCTCCATTATCATTAGACCGAACATATTCTCCCCACCATTCACGCGGATTAACTCCGACCTTGTAAAATAAAATTAAAGAATTATTTTTTGTCTTGAATAAAACGGGATTCCAGCACGGCAGCTGCGTGCCTGTTGAATCTTTTCCAACTGCTACTTGAATTGGTTTAGACCATTTATTTTTGTGAAAGGTTGAAATCCATATTCCTACATCACTAGCGCCTTCATAGGAACCGGCAAACCATGCAGCCATGAATCTTCCCGGCGTCAATTCAACTATTGTGCTTGCATGACAACCTCCGAACATACCTTGCGGAAATATCGTTGTATCAATTACGACTTTAACCCGGGAGTTATTCAATGGTTGTGAAAGTACAATTACACTATTCAAGACTACAAATAATAAAATACGGATGTAATTCATTTTTGAAATTCTGTTGATTGAATTTATTTTAATAATCTATTTGATCGTAATCTCATCGCAGAATAACCATGCCTTTTCTCCGGCACCTTTGTGCCAAGATGGACATACGCCGATGTTTTTTGCTTTCACACGGATGAATCTTGCGTTAACATTATTAGGCGTAAATTCAAATGAATGAATAAAAGCTTTGCTGTCTTTCTCGGAAATTTTATTTTTTAACTCGGTTAATTGGCTAAACTGTTTTCCATCTTCTGATATTGAATATTCAACGGAAGAGGGGAGAAAAATAAACGAATAAACATCGCTTAAAAATGAAGCCGATATTTTTTTAATATGTTTTAACTTACCCAAATCAATAACTGCGTCCAGATCGTCGCCGTTATAACCTTGCCATTTCCCGTCGTCAAAGTGTATGCTGCCGTGTGCGTCGTCAACTAAAGCGTAATTACCTCCGCCGGAATATTTTTTATCATAATTAGTGTTTAGGGAAATTTTATACTCTGCTTTATGAAAGGAAGCTGTCATTGGTAGACTAGTTTTTCCGTTTTGTGAAATTGCGACGGCGGTAACTGTCAATGATTTGTTTATTTGAATGCTGTCCTTAAATATTTTTGATTTTTTATTCGGAATACTTCCGTCGAGCGTGTAATATATTTTAGCTGAGTTATCGTTACATAAAATTCTGCACGCAGTTTTTTGGGAAAACGTAGTTTCATTCGTTTCAAATTTTATCTCAGGCGGCGCCATGTACAATCCGAATGAAGAAAGAGTCGGATTTGTCCTGCACTCGTCAATCACGATTTTTACTTTATCGGTTGTAATTGCCGGGAATCTTAATAATCTTTTATAACCTATAGTGGTTGCCTCAGCAAATGCTTTCCATTCAATTCCGTCGAACCATTCCAAATGAAATTTTTCAATTCTCTGACCAACCAAAATATTTTCCTGCAGCATAGCACGATTAAATGTTTTCTTATTGCCTAAATTAATTTCAATTGACACTCTGCCTAAGGCGTTGTCTGTAGTCCAGTAAGTATTAAAATCTTTGTCGAGAATAAATTTTGCTTCATTGCCTTTCTTTTCGCTTGATGCAGTTACATTTGCATTTTCAGCAAGGTTAACATTAAAAGTATTATCAAGTATGTAACGCATTCCTTTCAGACTCTTAATATCATAGTCTGTAATTAATCCTCTTTTATCGGGCGGTACATTTAACAACAGAACATCGTTTAATCCAACTGAGTTGTAATAAATATCAACAAGCTTTTCCGGGGATTTTACAACATCGTCATCATGCTTATGGTAAAACCATCCGGGCCGAATAGAGACATCAACTTCCGCCGGGTACCAAATAAGCGAAGAAGCTTTTTCAATTTTTATTCTGCTGCCCAAGTCTTCATCCATTAGATCGCGTGGAGTAAACGCGCCATCCAAAGAATTCTGCTGAGAATTTGCCGCTATCTTATCCACATCCATATTTCCGCCTGGTAAAACACTCCACTCTGTGTGTCTTCCGTATCCGGATTCTGTTCCCACCCAGCGAACATCCGGACCCATTATTGCAATAACTGCATTTGGCTGAAGCTTTCGGATTAATTCATAATAAGAATGCCAGTCGTAAACTTGTTTTTTCCCATTTGGCCCTTCTCCGTTAGCACCGTCAAACCAAACTTCAGATACTTCGCCATAGTTGGATAAAAGTTCAGTCAGCTGATTAAGAAAATGCTTGTTGTACTGCAAAGTGCCGTAAGATCTTTCATGCATATCCCACGGTGATAAATAGACTCCAAATTTTAATCCGGCTTTATGGCATGCGTCAGAAAGCTCTTTAACAATATCTCCCTTACCGTTTTTGTAAGGAGTGTGTGAAATATTGTAATCGGTATATCTTGTTGGCCATAAGCAAAATCCGTCATGATGCTTTGTTGTGAGTATTACTTCCTTTACGCCGGCATCTTTTAATACTTTAACCCACTGGTTAGCATTTAATTGCGACGGATTGAATTTTGTTATATCGGTTTTCTTTTTTCCCCACTCAACATCATCAAAAGTATTTATACCGAAATGGATAAAAGCGGTAAACTCTAACTTTTGCCAATCAAACTGTCTTTGTGATGGCGTAACGTTTGCCGCCTTCTCTATAATTTGTTGCGGAGTATCGTTGGGTTGGATTAATACGTAATTACCTTCCTTACTGCTTTGAGCAAAACCTAACGGTATAATTGCAAAGAGATAGAATAACATAACCCATAACTTGCCTGGTAAATTAAATCCAAATTTCGATTTTTTCATTTGATTCTACTTTTTATTTATCAAAAAATTCATTGGTCCGTTCAGTTATATAATCATAAAATATGAGAGAGTAAAAAAAATCGCGGCGAAGTTTTTTACAATAAAACTCCGCCTAAAGACTATTCTAATACATTCTTACTTGGAAAATTTAAATGCCCATGCATACCGGCATTTCGGATGATTCCGAATTTCTGCCGGGACATTAATTAAAGCCCCATTACCGACTTTCTTCCAAGTCAACGGCTTATCATATCCAAGCAAGGTAACATCTGTTCCGGCTTTAGGAGTAAATGAATAAAGCATTATTTCGGACGGCATTGTTTTTTCATTTTCATCCGCCATGTAAATAGCGTAAACCGTATTGGTATTCTTTTTATTTGTATAACAAATTTTGGCTTCCTTGTACGGCGCAATTTCTCTTGTTCCGTAAATTGCCTCGCCATTCACTTTAAGCCAGCTGCCTATGTCTTTAAGTCTTTCATATGCGGTTTCATCCCACGCGCCGTCAGGGCCGGGGGCAACATTTAAAAGCATGTTTCCGCCTTTGCAGACAATATCAACAAGCATATGCACCAACTCGTATGATGATTTGTATTTTGCATCCGGCACCCAAGACCAGCCGCCGCCTGAAATTATGCACGATTCCCAAGGGAAGGGAAGAGCTTTTTCCGGAACTTGATTTTCTGGAGTTAGATAATTTTGATTCTTTCCTTTCACGGCACGATCGACAACGATTAAACCGGGCTGAAGCTGGCGTGCTTTCTCAACCAGTTCATCCATCTTGATGTCTTGATTAACCATCTTGGTTTTGATGAATCCGCCGGGACTATTTTTGCGTTCATTGAGATACCAATTTTGCACGTCGTTTTTTTGTTTGGCAACCCAGCCACCGTCAAGCCAAAGGATATCAATCTTACCGTAATCTTTCAGCAGTTCCAAAATTTGATTGTGAGTATAATCGACAAACTTTTGCCATTTCTCCGGGTATTGTTCCGGATCGTAATTCACATTTCGATCCATCGGCGGGAAATACGGATCCCAGTAATATGGCGAATGCCAATCGGGCTTGGAAAAATATGCGCCAGCCCACAATCCTTGTTTTCGGAAAGCATCAAAAATTTCCTTGGTAATGTTTGCTTTGGGATTTGTATGAAACGGGCAAGCTTTGTCGGTAATTTTATAATCGGTGTATTTCGTGTCGAACATGCAGAAGCCGTCATGATGTTTTGTTGTGAACACCACGTATTTCATCCCTGCGTCCTTTGCAGCCGCAGCCCATTTATCCGGATCGAATTTTACGGGGTCAAAAGTAGTCTTAAGGTTTTCGTATTCTTTTTTGTATTCAAAATAATTTTCCGGATGATTACCTTTTTTTCTTTCGCACCAGCCGTAATCTTCCGGACAGATAGACCACGATTCAACAACGCCCCATTGACTTGACGGCTGCCAATGCATCAACAAACCGAATTTAAGATCCTGCCATTCATCAAGCTTTTGTAATACTAGCGGATCGGTTTCTTTTACATAATCATTTTTCTCCTGTGCCGACATTGTGATGCATACAAAGGAGAGAAGAATTAAAAATAATAGTTGTCTCATAGCGCTTTTCATGTTAGTTAAATAATCTGATATTTATTGTTGACTTAAACCTTACTTGTGAAAAATATTTTCATTGCCCTAGCGAAAGATGATAGCAAACTACCAGACGCTGCTTAATCTAATCTTCTTTCAAAAGATAGTGCTAAAGTGAAAACTATTTTTGAAATTATGTCGTTAATTCTTTTGCCTTAATTTAATCTAAGAATCTTTATTCAACCACAATTTCATCCGTAAAAATCCATGCTTTGTAAGGATAGCCCGGATGCCACGGCGGACAAACTCCCATATTAATCGCTTTCACTTTTATGTATCTTGCTTCAACAGGAGAAAATTCACACGCGAAATTTTTGATATTTACTTTTTCCGGCGAACGTTTTTCTTCATCGGTAATCGGGTTTGTATTTTTTATAGTTCCTACAGTCGTAAAATCTGCCCCGTCGGTTGAAACAGAAACTTCATATTCGGTTGGCAAAAAAATCCACGCCAAAATATACTGCATAAAATCAGCGCTGACTTTTTTTATGACTGCGGGCTTTTCAAGATCCATTACAACTTCCATATTGTTGCCTTCGTAACCAACCCAGTTAAAATGATAATCGTCGTCCCCGTGCATTCCGTCTGTCAAAGACTTAACACCGTTAGCAGCGTATTTCCAGTTTGGAGAAGTTATAAAAGTTACCGGCTTGAACAAGCCGAGAGGATTTTTCATTGTTTTGGAAAGTATAGCTTTGTATTTGTTTATGTAAGTCTCCGGTGAAAGCCCTCGTTCGTTTATATAGATATCTTTTATGTTTTTTGTGATCGCGCCAAACTCATCGAGCAAAGAAATTATTTTGGGATTGGCAGCGAAATTATTTTCGCCTTCTTTAATATCGATTCCTCTTTCTCCCTGACCAATTACTTTTGCTTCTTCGAGCATTGCATAAATCAATGGCAGACGGGCGATTTTTACCCTGTTAAGAATATCCGGTTGATCTGCTACGGAAGACTCCGCTTCATCAAAAAGTTTATTGTATTTATCAATTAATCCAGGCGATAAATAATTTTTTAATCCGTCGACTGGACTTCCATATATGGTTATATCCATTTTGGATTTCAGAAGGGAAGTCTGCATCGAGTTTATATACTCGCGGATGTATTTACCGGCGGCACCGTAATAGCCGGAAAGAAAATCATTCATAACCGAATCAACATTTATGTCAGGGTTCCAGAGTAATTTAGCGATGAGATAGCTTCGTAATTCTTCAAACTCGGATTCACGGCAGCCCCCGGAACCTTGCTGAAACATCATGCGTACGCCGTATTTTTTAAATAGCTGAATGTTCGGCTGAAGCACCTGGAAATTGGGGAAAGGGCTTACAAGGTTTGTAAATTGAACAACGTAATCCCACAAAAAAATATTGTGCGTAAGTTTTGACCACTCTTTCAAATCACTTAAGAAACCGGAACTTGAAGTATCGGTTTCAATTGGGTAGGTTCTTGAACATTCGATTGTGCATAACATAATGTTCACATTTTTTTCCGGCTTAATATGTTTTGGAGCTTTACGGCTGTATTGGTAAGCGAGGGTAGAAATAATTTTATCCGGGAATTCCTCCGCTATTTTATTAACGAAGTTGATAATTGAACCGGAGGGCGAACCTTCGATGCTGTCGATGCGGCTGCATTGCGGACATTGACAGTTGGAAAAATTATCATTTTGGGAAACCGACCATATTTTTGCCTCGGGGTTTTCTTTCATCCGCCTTCGCAGTTCATCCGTAATAATTTTTAATACTTCGGGATTACTCAGGCACGGTTGATCCGGCACTCGAACGCCGTTTCTTAAGGCATAATATTCATGATGGCTCGCAAAATATTTTTCTGGCGGAAGCAGCTTTTGAAAAGTATGAACGAACAATCCCCATGTTTTCTTATCGTGGGAATCCACAAGCTTTTGCCAGCGGCAATATTCATCGTTCGTGGATTCGAAAAAATGAACATCGCGATAAGCGAATGCCGGATTTTCAACATCATTAATCGGCGGGATTGAAATAGAATTTTGCTTCGGAATTATTTTCACTTCTGTGGAGTACATTCGGCAGCCGAGATATTTATCCAGGAAAGTAAAAACGGCATTGATAGAACCTTTCCCGGCTCCTCCTATAAAATAAATTTTCTCGCCGATTGACTTAATCAAGAATCCGTCGTTGTCGACGATGGCCGAACAATCAATTTCCTCGGAATGTTTATTCCTGCCGACAACTATTTCCTTTTGGGCAATGGGAGTGTCGTCGCTGAGTATTGGGATTTTGTTCCCGGAGATTTCCTCGATATATTTTTGAAGTTCAGCGGCGGCGGTGGAATCAACGGCAGATGCCGCGGATGATATTATTATTTTATACTTGCTTTGATTATTTACAACCAAGTCGGTTTTTTTCTGTTGTGCGGAAATTAAAGAACAAACAGAAAACACGAAAAGTAAAATCTTATTTTTCATCTAAAGCCGTCGTTATTTGGTGTTGAATTAATTATCTATCTTCTATTTTTAACGTTAATACTTCAAACGGGTTTAAAGTAATTTTATTGCCAATAAGTTTAATTTCTTCCTCATCCCCGTTACTTAGATAAAGTTTAGAAGCTGCACTTTTTTCAAATAACAATTGTGTTGAGCCCGGTTTATCGGTCGGATTAAAAAACCTAATCATTATGCCTTTTCCATCTCTCGATGGAAATAAAGCCGTTGTCACTACGGAAGAATTTTTGTCCAATTTTAAAACCGGTGAATAATTTTTTATCGCTTTATCCGAATAAACAACTTGCAGCGGTTGAGAATTTTCGACGCCGAATTTGTAGGTGCGGAGAAAATCAAACCGGTTGTGAGCAGTCAAAAAATATTTAAAGGAGACAAGTCCTTCCTGGGAAGCTTTAAAATTTGTATGCCATGAATTATTCATTGCCCATGAATAACAAAGGGATGACGAAGCAGTTTTCCATGCCCAATCTTTACTTGGGGAAGACATCCATGCCTCGGCATTCATTCCGCCAAATTCAAAAAACGGTGCGTCAATGCCGGCAATGGTTAATCCTTTGCTGTTATTGGAAACGTCTACCCATCGCTGCGAAGTAAAATAATTTTTATTTGAGCCCGGCAGTTGATCTTTCTCAGGGCAAATTACCGACCAGGCGATATCGATTCTTGAAACCGGATTTGGAATATTGAGCGGAAAAGCAAAACGAATGCTTTCTTTATTATAGTCTTTTGCTTTGTCAACGGTGTTCAGCAATTCAAATTTATCAAGAGCGTTAAAGAGAACTATCTTTTGTTGAAGATTATTACATCCGGGAGCCGCGGATTCAATTGTTATTGATTTTAGAACCGGCCCGTTCTCGTATCCAATTATTTTTGGATCTTTGCTTGTTGTTGGATTAGCTGCATTTTGCCCTGTGTGTAAGAATTGATCCAATTCATACTTGTTGCTGGAACTTACATAATTATAATCGCTGCCGGGTTTTGTAAGGTTTTTAATTGCAAATGTATTTTCGTCAAAAGTTAGTTTGTAAAAATTGTTTGATAATACATTGTTGCTTAACGGCGAATCTGTAATACTCTGATTTTTGCATTCTGCAATTTTATATTCCTTGAAACCAAAAGCGGGAATATCTTTGGCGGTAAATACAAAATTTCCGTCGGATAATTTTTGTGCCGGAATTGAATTTCCATCGGCGTCTGTTACGCAAATGCCGGATGAGTTTGCAGATGCCGGAATATTTACTATATCACTTCTGTTCCAAGATAAAGTGTTGAAAACATAAAAATGATCGCCGGTTCCTGATCCTTTGTTCGATAATTTATTTAAAAGATTCTGCGCCAGACTATCGGCCTTTAAAGCGTATGACTTTTTAATTTCCCACTGATCGACCACGGATTTTAATTCGGGATCCGAAATGCTGTTCCATGCGCCCCACGTGTGTTCCGAATAAAGCAAAACATATTTCCACGCATCGTCAAATTCTTGCTGAGGAAAATTTTCTCGGTTAGTCAGAGTATGCAATGTTTCCAGTTGAGTTAATAACTCAGCTGTATTTCTGTTCATTGCAGTTTCTTTTGCAGTGGAGGCGGCACCGTCTTCCCAATAAGGCGAGAAATCGCCGGAGTAAGTTGGAATTACTTTTGAGTATTTCGCTTCAAAATCTTTGAACATTTCATCGTTGGTGGCAATTTTAAATTTTGGAGTAACGTGTGCATCGTTCCATTCCTTAACAAATTTTGAAAGCGACGAATCCGGAAAGCCGTTATCCCCGCCGATATTGTATCTAAGGTGAACCATATCATAAGGATATTTTTCTGCGTCGAGCTCATCTAAGTATTTTGCAATCGGTGAAATATCGTCGCGGGTTATTCTCCATTGATGAAACCACGCATATCCTTTTCCGGCAAGCCAGATAAGAATTTTTTTCTTGCCGCTTGGCGATTTCCAGTAGAAAGGTTTATCGCCCCACGATTTAAGAGTGTAGCCGATTCTATCAAATGGATTTGGTCCTACTGAGAAATATTTTATTCCGTTATCGGCAAAAGCTTGAACGATTCCCCACGTATAACCAGGTACATCTGAAATCATAGCGCTTTCTATTTTTACTCCGATTTCTTTTTCAAGTAGATTCGAATACTCAACCAGGCGGTACAATTCTTCTGGGCGGCATAGTCCAGTCATAACATTGGCGTAGTCCGCATCCAAACCTATCCAACCTTTTCTAACGGCGTTATAAAATTTTTCTCGCTTCTCCGGAAAATTTTCGAGATAACTTTTTACTGCCCATAATACTTCAACATTCCATTTGAATGTAGCGTCTTTGCCAAAGCCCACGGATTCTTTCGAGTATTTAATCGCATTGTCGTAATTATTCCAGTGTTTCTTTTCAATGTTTGGCTGTAAATCGGTATATCCTATATCAACGTGAGCGTGGGGAATTAAATAAAATGTAATCTCTCTGGCGGGTTTTAATATTGTTGTGTATGTCTTTGATTTCCCGTTAATGTTAATATCAAATTTAATTTCTTTAGGATTTTTAGGAGCGCTGAAGTTCAAATAGTAATCGTTCATACCGAGTTTCAATTCCGAGGAAAGCATTTCTTTCCCTTCGGAAAAAATTTTTACCGGTTTCGGCGAATCGAAGTGATCGATGGAAACTTTTATTTGCTGCATAAGATTTCCAGCTCCGTCCTTCGTAACAATCTTTTGGGGAGTAATTCTTGTCTTTGGAATCAACGGGTACTGCATTGTCATATACCAATCTTTGCTGTTGGTAGCGTCTCCCTTTACTTTGATTCTGGCAAAATTATTTCCATCAAGAGATTTTTGAGGAATTGTTAAAACCATGTACCCGAAAAAATCATCTACGGCGTCAACCTTGATGAATTTAAAATAAAGACTCGAACCGTCCTTCGATTTTATCTGCCAATCATTTTGAGCCTGGTGAGGTTCGGTAGTAAATTCGAATTTTAGGTGATCATTTACATAAAGAGAAAATTTATGAGGAGCCGTGGAAGTAGCAACCGAGTAGCCGGCAATCCAAGAGAAACTAACAAACTCATCTTTGTTGCTCGGAGAAATCGAATCGGTTTTCCACTCTATATAATCCTGATTATTAAAACAGCGAATGAGCAATGCCAAATTTGCGCTCGGATGGCACGAGTGGTAATCAAGATTCTCTCCGGCAATTCTGCTGTTAAAACCGTTTACCCATGTCGATTGAGCATTAACCAATATCCCCATATAAAATATTACAATAAACACGGGTAGAAATGGTCGGGTTAATTTCATTTGTTCCTCTCTCAGTTAGTAATAATTCAAAGCTCCGTCTGCATTTGAAAATGATACGCTAAACCCTCAGCCGTTTGCTTATACTATATAATAGATGGAAATCACGAAGCAAGGATTTCCTTACCACCTTAAAAATTTTTTTGTTTGATTATTTTTTAATCAACAACTATTTCATCTATAAATAACCAGGCTTTGCCTCCTGCGCCGGGATGCCATGCTGGACATTTTTTTATGTTCGCGGCTTTTATTTTTATGTATCTAACTTTTTGTTTATCGAACTCAACTGTAAAATCTTTATGAAGAATTTCGGGATTTTTTAACGGAACATCGCTAAGAACAGTTTTACTTGCCGTATAATTTATATTATCAGTTGATAACGAAACTTCAACTTTGACAGGAAGAAATATCCACGAGTTTTCATCCTGAAAGAAGCCGGAAGTTACTTTGGATATTTCTTTCGGTTTACCAATATCAAGAACGCATTCAAAGTCCACACCTTCGTATCCTTGCCAAAGTCCGTCGCGAAAATCATTTGTTCCTCTGATTCCGTCAACCAAAGCGTTTGCGCCTCCTGCTTTGTAGCGTTCATCATATTGATTGGCCAAAGTGATTTTTGAATTTAGAGCTTTATGAAAAGCAAATGAAAGTGAGTATTGTTTGCCGATCTGCTGATTGTCTTTGAAAGAACCGATTTGAATTACACTGGTTTTGTTAAATTTAATCGCCCGAGAATATAAACGAGAACTCACAGTGGGCGCTTCCCCGTTTATTGTGTAACGAATCTTCACATCTTTTTGCTGCGGCTTGATGGAAAGGGTAAATTCTTTTTTCTTTTCATTGTATGATGTAGATGTGGTAAGTAATTTCCCTTCGCTGCCGTATTTAATTCCGAGAGCGGATAAATCGCTGTACGCTTTTTGAACTCTTGAATAAAATTCGTCATAGTTTCTGCTGCCGTCGGTGGATTGAGGATTTCTCCAAAATACTTCCGCAAGAGCCAGAATGCGGGGAAAGAGTTTCGAATCGACGGTTTCCTGCGGGGCTCTTTCGGTCCACAAATTTACTTCGCTGCCTAAAATATATTTTTGTTTGTCGGCCGGTAATTCGGATGGAATCGGATTGAAAGAGTATGCAGTTTGCAAATCCAAATTTTCCGGAGAGCTGTCCAAATATGTATTGGAAGTAGGCGAGCAAATTGAATAGTGGTTTTGGTTTGCCGCGTCAACAGCACCTTGAAAACTCTGCCATGATTGGACAATTGCGCCCGGAGCTAATCCCCCTTGTAATATTTCATCCCAGCCGATAACCTCTTTGCCCTTTGAATTAATATAGTTTGAAATCCGTTTTATGAAATAACTTTGAAGTCCCTCTTCATTTTTCAAACCTTCCGCTTTTATTCTTGCCTGGCATTTAGGGCATACTTTCCATCTATCCTTAGGTGCTTCATCTCCGCCGATGTGAATATATTTACCGGGAAAAAGATTTACCACTTCATCCAAGATATTCTGCAAAAAGAGAAAGGTTGAATCTCTGCCGGCGCAGTAAATATCTTTATGAACGCCCCAGATATTTGTCACTTCAAACGGACCGCCGGTACAAGAGTTTTCGGGATATGAAGCAAGCGATGCCAGCGAATGACCCGGCATTTCAATTTCCGGCACTATATTAATAAAACGACTTTTCGCGTAAGCAACAATTTCCTTGATATCTTCCTGAGTATAAAATCCGCCGTAGGTTGAGCCGTCGGCTTCTTTTCTCCACGCACCTATTTGGGTGAGCTTAGGATATTTTTTAATTTCTATTCGCCAACCCTGATCTTCGGTTAAATGCCAGTGCAGCGTATTGAATTTATAGTACGCGAGTATGTCGATGTATCTTTTAATAAAATCCTTTGTCATAAAGTGTCTGCCGCAGTCAAGATTTAGCCCTCGCCAAACGAAAGCCGGTTTATCTGAAATTTTACAGCAAGGAATTTCTACAATACTATTTTGCTTTTTCTTTTTTACAGAAGGGGATATAAGCTGAAACAAAGTCTGCATTCCTCTAAATAATCCTTCGTCATCTGCGGCTGTAATTTCTATTTGAT
>DAIEQA010000191.1:0-1750 GCA_027348115.1 Ignavibacteriales bacterium | reverse complement strand
AACGCAAACTACTTCCTTAGGCATCCGGAAAATTTCTTCTCGACGATTCTAATTTCCAACAGCGTTGTAAATGTAGCTTTTGCATCGCTCAGTTCCATTTTTTTCCTAAGCTTATTTGGCCTTCATGATTTTGAAATACTTTTAATCTCTACGGCTCTAATTCTTATTTTCGGCGAGCTTATACCTAAATACCTGGGAAGGGAACTGGCCGATCAGCTTGTTTTATTTTCCGCCATCCCGCTTCGCGCAATTTATTTCATACTTTATCCATTTGTGAAATCTACTTCGGCAATTTCTTCGGTGCTTACCAGGGCAAACGACAGGGAAGAAAAAGAGCTGATACAGGTATTCGACAAAGAAGATATTCAGAATCTCATTGAAGAGAGTTCGGACGCCGGAAGAGTTGACGAGGAACAATCCGAAATTATAAGCAAGGTTATCGATATCCGCGAGCAAAAAGTTTACGAGGCAATTACGCCAAGGACGGATATTGTAGGCGTTGAAATTACAAGCACCATTGATGAAGTGATCGATAAATTTATCGAATCAGGTTATTCCAAACTGATTGTTTATGAAGAGAATTTCGATAACATAAAAGGACTTCTATTCAACAAAGATATTTTCATGAACCCGCATGATTTGAAATCCATAATGAGAGAAGTGTCGTTTGTTCCGGAAACGAAGAAGAGTCTTGAAATGCTGAATGAATTTTTGGAAAAGCAATTTTCGATTGCCGTAGTAGTGGATGAGTTCGGCGGTACGGCGGGCATTTTGACAATTGAGGACCTTATCGAAGAACTCTTCGGCGAAATACGCGACGAGTACGACGACGTGAATGAAAAAGTTGCAAAGAAGCTTGACGCGAATTCTTACCTTCTTAGCGGCAAAGTGGAAATCGATTATCTTAACGAGGAACTTGATTTTAAAATTGCCGAAGGGGATTACGAAACAATTGCCGGATTCATTACCTCCAAATTAGGCCGCATCCCGGCAAAAGGGGAATCATTTAAGATAGATAACTTTAGAATACAAATCATTAAATCCGATCGCACTAAAATTGATCTGCTAAAAATTATTGTCCTGCCCGAAGCCCAGGATTGAACATTTTCTTAAACCCTGCTGTTATTAAAGTAAAAAGAAAGAACCCATGAACGTATTCGAAGCATTTTTTCATACGCAAAACGATGTGAACCATATTGACCCGGAAACTTTCTCTAAAATGATGAAGGAGGAAGAAGACATCTTTGTTCTTGATGTAAGAACCAAGGACGAACATAAAACTTTCCGGATACCTGCATCCACGGTGGTGGATATTTATAATTCGGATTTTGCCGAGAGAATAGATCGGCTTGATAGGGCGAAAACCTACTTAGTTTATTGCGCCTCCGGCAGCAGGAGTGTTTCTGCCTGCAAGCAGATGAAAAAAATGGGATTCGAAAAAGTTTACAATCTTAGAAGCGGCATACTCGGCTGGCGCGGGGAAATTGAACGGGGATAAATTGGACAACGACCAAGAGAAGATGAAAACAAACCGTCCGGAGTACACACAGGAAAGAGTAGTAGCTTATCAAAAATTATATGATCGGGTGAATGAAATAAACAAAGTTGGGAGAGCGGCGTATGTGGACTGCGCCGCGGATTCGGAAGTGTTTAAATCGCCCTGGCCTGTAAGCGGAAAGAAGGAAACAAAGAAAGGCGAAGTACCACCGGCTAAGTAAGACCTCACCAATTATCCCCAATGCTGTCAGGT
>DAIEQA010000190.1:0-2802 GCA_027348115.1 Ignavibacteriales bacterium | reverse complement strand
CGGACATCCACCAGCTTGTAAGCAGCGCGGCAAGTGTACCGGAAAGACCGAACACCAAAGCAAAATAGCCGAGCTTCGATGGTTTTAATTTCATTGCTTTATCCATTCCGTGCAATGGATACGGCGTATTCACATCGAAATTTTTGTATCCGGCTTCTACTGCTTTTTCGGCAGCGTGAATTATCTGATCGGGTGTATCAAATATTCCGGCGTAACTATATAATATTTTTTCGCTCATTATTAATGACCCTTATGCGAAGGTTGTGAACCGATTACCGCGGCTTTTACTTCCGCCAACGAAACAACAGGAAGCGCCTTGGTAAACAACAATATCCAGGTAAAGAAAAATCCGAAGCTGCCTATTAGTATCATAAGATCGACATACGTAGGAATAAACAGGTGCCAGCTTGACGGCAGAAAATCTCTCGAAAGTGAAGAGACAATAATCACAAAACGCTCGAACCACATTCCGATATTTACGAAGATGGCTATGACAAACATCACCGGTATTGTCCTTCTTATCTTTTTGAACCAGAACAACTGCGGCGAAATTACGTTACATGAAATCATAATCCAGTATGTCCAGGCGTATGGTCCGAACGCCCTATTGATGAATGTAAATCTTTCAATTGGCAAACCGCTGTACCACGCAATAAAAAATTCCATCGCGTAGGCGTATCCTACCATCGAACCGGTGAGAAGCATAATTTTATTCATCTTCTCAAGTGTATCGACGGTAATAATATGTTCATAGTTGAAAATTTTTCTAACTATAATCAAAACGTTTTGCACCATGGCAAAGCCGGAGAATACAGCGCCGGCAACGAAGTACGGCGGAAAGATTGTAGCGTGCCAGCCCGGGAGTATTGAAACGGCAAAATCGAAACTTACAATTGTATGAACCGAGAGAACCAGCGGCGTTGCAAAGCCAGCTAATATCAAATATACCATTTCGTAGTGCTGCCAATGTTTATTGGAAAATCTCCACCCCAACCCGAAAACGGAATAAATGATTTTTTTAATCTTAGTATCGGCACGTTCGCGCAGCGTAGCAAAATCCGGAATCAAACCTACGTACCAAAATATCAACGATACAGTCAAGTAAGTGGAAACGGCGAACACATCCCAAAGAAGAGGCGAATCAAAATTCACCCAGATTGAATTCTGGTTTGGATACGGGAACAAGTAAGCCGCAAGCCACGGGCGTCCTACGTGAATTAACGGGAATAAACCCGCGGTCATAACGGCAAAGATTGTCATTCCTTCAGCAAACCGGGCAATACCGGTACGCCATTTCTGTCTTAATAGAAAAAGTATTGCGGAGATCAGCGTTCCGGCATGACCAATACCAACCCAGAAAACGAAATTTGTGATATCGAACGCCCACCCAACCGGGATGTTATTTCCCCACATTCCGATACCGTAATAAAAAGTTAATCCCAGACCAATAACGAGCAATAAGAACATCGATCCGGTAATAGAAAGCGCGATGTAAAATTTTCTATCGGGCTTTGTACTTAGCGGTTTCGAAATTAAATCGTCAAGCTCGCGGAGCGGCGGCTTTCCTTCTATTACTTCAATTTCTTGTGTGTAATCGAGAGCGCTCAAATTATTTCCTCCGAATGAGTATTCCGAAGTTTCGCGATGTATGTAACATTCGGTTTAACATTTAATTATTCCAAAACATGATAAGACAAATCGTGATTGCGAAGTTTTGCAATCGGAGATTCGGGGTCGTTCGCGTCGCCGAAAGTAATAGCTTGGGTCGGGCATGCTTGCTGGCAAGCCGTTACTATATCGCTTCCCTTTAAAGGTTTGTTATCTCTAATCGCGTTGGACCTGGCTTCCATAAT
The DNA here is from genome assembly GCA_027348115.1 of Ignavibacteriales bacterium. GTDB lineage: Bacteria > Bacteroidota > Ignavibacteria > Ignavibacteriales > Melioribacteraceae > Fen-1258. Next base: position 949 of record DAIEQA010000190.1, on the reverse strand, counting down.
TCTTTGGATACAGAACGAACATTTCTCCATAACTCCGCGCGATCTTACCGTCACTTCGGGATTATTAACGAGCGAGGTTAAATCGTTTTCGTAATATGAATCGGCAAAATGATCCCTGTAATTAAAGAAGTTGAATCTTCTTACCTTGTAAGGACAGTTGTTGGAACAATAACGCGTGCCTACGCAGCGGTTGTAAACCATCTGGTTTAATCCGTCGGGGCTATGATTTGTAGCGTTAACCGGGCAAACATTTTCGCACGGGGCGTTGTCGCAATGCTGGCAAAGCATCGGCTGATGACTCGTAATTGGTTCCTCTGGTGTGCCGGAATAATATCTATCAAGACGGATCCACTGCATAATTCGGCCGTTGCCAACCTGTTCCTTGCCTACAACCGCTATATTATTTTCCACATTACAAGAAGCAACGCACGCCTGGCAATTAGTACACTTATTAAGATCGATTGCCATTGCCCACTTATTGCCTGTGTACTTTACTTCGTTTGTTATGCTAAATAATTTTTCCTTTTCTTCATGAAGGAAGCCCGGCTCGCCCTTGTATTTAAGAACCGTTCCTTCCTGTATAATTTTTCTTGTGCGATGAAGATCTTTTACAAAAGTATCGTCTACGGCGTGCTGTTCTTGAGTTGAAATAAGCTTATAAGTCTCTCCGGTTTTGTTAACGGAAACGTTTTCATAGATGAAAGCCGAAGCAGTAAATGCCTTCGACAAAAATCCGTTTACGTTAAAGCCAACATCCTTCCCCACCTCGCCGATTACGGTACGGCCGTATCCTAACTCAACATTGATCGTTGAATCATCAACTCCCGGTTGAATGAATACCGGCAATTTGATTTTTTTATTACTAACGCCGATCTCTACTACGTCGTTCATCCCCAGATTTAATTGCGACGCCGTCCTGGGAGATATCGCAGCGTAATTATCCCATGTT
>DAIEQA010000166.1:0-3269 GCA_027348115.1 Ignavibacteriales bacterium | reverse complement strand
CATTTTTAACTTCGTGAGATTTTTCCGCAAGTCCATCCACCATTGGAGATTTTATTCTAACATCCAACGTAGCTTTAATTGTAGAAAGAGCCGTCGCGCCGAAATCATAAACATCATTTTTCTTGATGCCTTCTAAGCGGGAAAGTTTATCGCGGATAATATCTTCAATCTGCCACACGTTCATTTTTCTATCAAACCGGTTTACACAATAAATTGTTATACTTGCCTCCGCCGGTAAGTTGCCGCTGCCTAGACTTAGAACGCCCATTTCGTTTCCAAAGGCGACCGAACTTTTTGTTACCCATGGTTGTTGATGAAGCCATTTTACGAAAGGTTCTATTTTTGTTTCGGCATAGTTGACTGTTGCGTTTGAACTGAACATGACTTGCGCTTTAATTATGCCGGTATCCATCGGCGGCATTGCGTCTCTTCCTATCGTAGGCATAATTGTTTTCATACTTAAGGCAAGAAGAATTACCACGCCAAGTGTAAGAGCAACTCGTCTCCAAACTCTATTCTTACCGTTTGAAAATTTAATAACGTTCACATAAGGTTCTACCATTCGTCCAAACGATTTGTTATATATCTTGTTGAACCACAGCTCAACCTTTGTTTTGCCGGTTCCGTTTTTGTAAAGAGATTCTGAAAGTTTTGGAATGAACGTGATTGCCAGAAAGAACGAAATTAAGAGAGCGATAATCAAAGTAATTATCAGCGGCTGAAATATTTTTTGTGGAAATCCGCCGACAAACATTAACGGAAATACAATCGCTATCGTTGCCATCGTTCCGGACCAGATTGGACCGATGACTTCTTTAGTTCCTTTATGAATTGCGGTTTGTAAATCTTCTTTCAACTCGTTAAGGTGCCGCTCGATATTTTCCAGCACCACAACGGCATCGTCGGTGAGCATTCCAAGCGCTAGAATTATTGCGGTATAGATTACAATGTTTAGACTTCCTCCCGTAAGCCAGATTACTGCCATAGTAGAAAAGAATACCAACGGAATTGACAACGCTGCTGCAGCGATTGCTCTAAAATTTCCGAGGAAGAAAAGTATAATTAACAGTGTATAAAAAATCGCGTCCCTTAATGCGACAAGCATATTATCATTGGAAAGCTCAATCAAGTCCCGCTGCGTATCGGATATTTCAAAATTTATATTGGGATATTTTGCTTCGAGCTTCGTCATCTCTGCGCGTGCGGCTTTACTAACGCTAAGAACACTTCCGCCCGGAGCGCGTTGAATAGCTAATGCAATTGCTTGCTTCCCGTTCCCGATGTAACCGCTAGTGCGTTTTGCGTAACTCCAGCTTACATTTGCAACATCGCCCAATCTTACGTTCGGCATAATTGTAATTTGCTTCAACCGTTCAATTTCATCTTTCTCGCCGTAAAAAGTAATTGTGTAAAAACTGTTTTCTCCTTTCACAAATCCTACCGGCATATCACGGTTTAATGTTTGCAGCGCTTTGGCGATCTTTTCAAAATCAACATTGTATTTCTTTGCCTTGAATGGGTCAACTTCAACATTAATCGAGCTTTCGTATCCGCCGAATACTTCAACGTTGCCGATGTCCGGGTTGCTCAACAAATACGGCTTTAGGTAACTGTCGGCAATTTTTCTAATATCTCCGAGATCAATATTATTATTTTTCGGCGATAAAGAAATAACATCAACCGGGAGAACAAAATCTCCGGCAGTATAAATTGCGGGGTTCGCGTCTGCCGGTAAAACTCCTTTAGCAATTGAAAGAGCGTTTGCAACATCAACCGCCGCGGCGTTCAAACTTTTTTCATAACTGAATTCCGCTTTCACAATTGAAAAATTTGCTACGTTTATTGAACTGATATCCGTTACCAATCCTAACCGCGCAATTTCCTGCTCAATTGGTTTTGAAACCGTATTTGCCGCAACCTGTGCCGTTGCACCGGGAACTTTTGTAATCACCATTACCTGCGGAGGAGTTGAATCCGGGAAAAGATTTTTCGGAAGAGTGATAAGCGCGATAATTCCTAATACAAAAAATCCGGCAATCAACGAGTAAAGGAGATGCGGACGTTTATAGAAATATTCAAACATGGTTATTTCTCCTCTGTTTTAATTCTTGCGCCGCTAAGAAGTGTAAGAAGAATATCCTGCTTGGCAACCACAAGTTCTTTACCCGATAGTTCATTGTTTCCGATTACAACGCCGTCTTCGCCGGTTTGAATGATATTTATTTTTGTCGCGACCGCTTTGTCATTCTCCTTTACAAAAACATAACTCATACCGTCTCTATTCAAAATTGCGTCAACCGGAATTTTAATTGCGTTGCCGTTATAAACTTCAACATTAACTTCAACGCGTTCGCCGGTGGTCATTCCATGAGCTTCAACATTTACTTTGTAAGCCGATAATCCGTTGAGCGTTGTGTTCAAAGGAATTGCTTTATAATTTTTATCTCCAACATAGACACTGTAAACTTGTATATCGGCGGGAACATAAAGCATCAAATAAAAATCGCTGCTTGCGCTTAAAATTGCTACCGGCTGCCCCGGCATTATCATATCTCCCGCGTTAACTATATTTCTGGAAATCTGTCCGTCAACCGGAGATTTTATAATTGCGTAAGAAAGATTATTCGTAGCATCATTCAAATTTTGTGTTGATGCTTCAACTTTAGCTCTTAGTTCCGCAAGCTGACTTTCTTCCATTTCTGATTGTTCTATCGAAGCGCCTTTTACCGCAAGAAGTTCTAAAGTTCTTTTGTGCGTCGCTTCTAAATTTTTAAGTGCAGTCTTCGCGGCTAATAATTGCGATTGAACGCTTGCTTTGTTCGCTTCAATTGTTGTCGCGTCAAGCCGCGCGATAATTTCTCCCTTTCTTACAAACGTGCCGCTGTTTTTTACATACTCAACTCGCGCCGCTATCTTGGATGCAAGATTTACATCCATGTCGTTTTGTGTTTGCGCTAAATATGGCAGCGTTAGTTTAACTTGCTGCTGCTGCGCTTTAATTGTTGACACAGTAATGGCATAAGTCTTTGCCGGAGGTAGCGCTTCCTCTGTTTTATTCGCCCTGATGAGAACGAAAATTGCGGCAAGAATTATTAAAACCGAAACGCCGATCCCAATTTTCATTCCCTTAGATATTTTTGCCAGTTTATTAAATAAGGTTGTCATTTTACTATCTCCTCTATGCTGTTTCCATAAATAACGGCAAGCTTAACTAGCGTCTGCCACTTTTGCGCCTGCGCTTTAAATAATTTTGATTTTTCAAGAACAAG
>DAIEQA010000118.1:0-2550 GCA_027348115.1 Ignavibacteriales bacterium | reverse complement strand
CGCGGGCCGACAAAGCTCATTTGACCAAGCAGCACATTATAAATTTGCAGAATCTCGTCGAAACCGGTTTTACGTATCCATGCGGCAAATGGAGAAATTTTGAAATTGAAATTCCGGATTAAGAATTTATCGGGATTCCCGTTTGATGCTATTAAACTTGAATGCTCCTTCCTTATCGTTCGAAATTTTATTAAGTAAAAATGTTTGTTTCCATACGAGACGGCTCTTTCTTGAACAAAAAGCGGATTTTCACCTAATTCAATCCACAGAGCAATTGCTATAAATATTTGAATAGGCAGGGAAATAAGTATCGCCAAAATCGCCAGAACAAGATCGAAAAACCTTTTAGCCCGCGGTTTCAAATTCTAATCCATAAGAATTTGGTAATTTCAATTTAATTATAAAATTTTTAAATGAAATAAGCCAGAAAAATTATGATTAGAAAATTAGAGTCCAGAGGAAATAGTCGAAAATTAAAATGAGTGCAGAACTAATAACGAACGACCTGATTGTAGATAAACCGACTCCTTCGGCGCCGCCTTCCGTTTTAAAACCAATATGGCAGCCCAATAGCGCCGTAACACCTCCAAAGATCATTCCTTTGATCAGACCGAAACCAAAATCACCCATGTAGAAAAATCTCTTTGCCGAATCGAAAAAAGTAGCGAAGGGAACACCGAGAAAATAATTGGAAATGATATACGCCCCAAAGACAGCGATTGTATCCGCAAAAATTATTAGGATAGGCATCATTATTATTGCTGCAAAAAATCGCGGTGTTGCAAGAAACGCAACCGGATTAATGCCCATGGTTTCGAGCGCATCTATTTGTTCGGTTACCTTCATCGAACCGAGCTCGGCTGCAATAGAAGCGCCTACCCTTCCCGCAATTACAATTGCAGTTAAGACAGGACCAAGTTCCGTAATGATAGCCCTTGTAGTTGTAACACCAAGAAACGATAACGGGGCAACTCCTTTTAATTGATAAGCGGCTTGCCATGATGATACAGCACCGGTGAAGGTCGCAATTATTAGAACTAACGGCATCGAGTTTACACCGATATGTTCCATCTGATAAATAAAATTCCGCGAGTTCTTAAAAAGCTGCGGTATGGAAATAAAAATATCTTTCAGCAGTCTTACAACCTGACCGAATTCCTGAAGAAAGTTGAGAGTCCGTTTGCCTATTTTTTGGAGAATGCTATTGAACATATAATCAAAATTTTTTGCGGAATAAAACTAAGAAAGTTGTTTCAATTTTGAAATTATTTCTTCCTTGGAATTCATGTTTAATATTTCTTCAGTAGAATTTGCTTTTCGGAATTTTCGGGAAATTTCGGCAAGAATTTTCAATTGAAGTTCCGGCTCCGAATTGGGTGTTATTAAAAGCACTATTATTTTTGCAGGCAGTCCGTCAATAGAATCGAACTCGATGCCCTGCTTATTAATTGCTACCGCAACCAAAGGATAAGAAGCATCGATGCGGGCATGAGGAATAGCAAGATGGTTTGCTAATCCGGTTGAAATTTGCTGCTCGCGTTCAATCACTTTTGAAAACAGCTCGTTGGAATTCAATTTGTTTATCGCGCCGATATTGTTGCACAGTTCCTTTATTACCGATTGTTTATCGGTTGCGGATGAAAAGAACAAACTTTCGGGTTTCAACAACTCGTCGAACGTTAATTTCTTTTTACTCTTCTTTAGATAGTAATTCATCACGGGCGCGCTGCTCATGGAAGTAACCAGTGCCATTACAACCAGCGCAACAAATACTTTTTCGTGAATCAAGCCGGCTTGAAAAGCAAGAATTCCAAGAACAATTTCCATCGCGCCTCGCGAATTCATTCCGAATCCAACAGCTATCGAATCTTCCTTGCTCATTCCGCCCCAGTAAGCGCCAAGGCCGCATCCAACAACTTTTCCTACAAAAGCCAGCACAAGAAATGTTAGAACAATCTGCCAATCGAAATTATCTATAAAGTTTACTTTTAATCCTATGGATACAAAAAACAACGGCGCAAAAATATTTGTAACAAATTGTTGAATAATTTCACGTGTATGTTCTTTAAGATGAGCCGAATCTCCGATGGCAAGGCCAACAATAAAAGCGCCGAATATTGCATGAATGCCGATCGATTCTGTAAAAGCCGCTCCTAAAAATCCGAGTATTAAAATTACATTCAATATTAAACCGGGATGATTTCCTTTTCTTTCCAGGAAGCCCAATACATAATCAAATATTTTTCTTCCAACCAAAAGAACGGCGGCCGCAAACAAGACGATGAAAAAAATGACGGTAGTAAAACCAAATCTATGAGATTCTTCGCCCATCAACGCAAGTATAACGGAAAAAATCAACCACCCGGCCAAATCGTTAAACATTGCCGACGCAATTATCAGCGACCCGATTTTTGTTTTAAATATATTTAAATCCATTAGAGTTCTTGCTACGACGGGCAAAGCTGTAATAGATAATGCGGTTCCGACAAAGAGAGAAAAAATTAATCGCATATCCGTTTCTTTGATTCCCATGGTTTCCGGGAAAAAATA
>DAIEQA010000096.1:0-3291 GCA_027348115.1 Ignavibacteriales bacterium | reverse complement strand
CTCGCCGCGAGAAGGCCTATCTATTCCGGCGATTAAATTTAACAAGGTAGTTTTACCGGAACCGGAGGGCCCCATCAACGCAAGGAACTCTCCTTCCTCAACATCCAAAGTGATGTTGTGAAGAACCGGTATTTCCAAACTGTTTCTCCAATACGACTTGGATACATTTTTTACTTGAATGATTGCCGACATACTTACTCCTAACTATAGATCTATTTAATTTTTCTTGGGCTAAGGCCCGTAATAACAAAACATCTCTTTGCCCCCGACATAAATGTCGGGGCTGCAATAAAATTTATTTTGCGCTTACTTTTATTCCATCCTGAATTTTATCGTCTGCCGGATCGATAACTTTTTCGCCGTTAGTTATGCCGGATTTAATTTCGGTGAAGGAACCAAGTTCTTTTCCGGTTACTACTGGAATTGCAACCGCTTTATCATCACGGACTACAAAAACTACCGTAGCGTTATTCCGCTTGGCTACCGCTGAAGATGGAACTACAAGGAACTGTTTTGTGTCTTCAATCTTATCGTTCTTATTCGATTCATTCAGGAAAACAACTTTTGCGCTCATCTCCGGCAGCACGCGCTGATCGTAATTTTTGAAACCGACTTTTACCATCACAGTAGCTTTCGATCTATCGGCGGTAGGAACGATCTTAGCAACGTAACCGGGATAAGCTTTATCCGGATAAGCGTCGAGCCGGATTTCGCAATCTTGATTGACGGATATTTTTTCGATGTTGGATTCGGAAACATCAATCTCTGCTTGCAGCGAACCCATATCCGCAATTGTTACAACGGCGGCTTTGGCATTGGCGCCTGCGCCAAGCGGCGCTACAACTTCGCCAACATCCGCGTTTTTAGTTAGAACTGTACCGTTGAACGGCGCACGAATCAAAGTATTTTCCATCGCAACTTCTGCCTGCAGAACCTGCGCTTTGGCTACATCAATAGTAGCTAAAACTTTTCTGTAGTTGGCTTCGGCGGCATCAACTTCCATTTGACTAGTTGAATTCGTTTTCAATAATTGTTTTTGACGGTTGTAGTTCGTCTCTGCTTCATGCAAATCGGCTTTGCTTAATTCCAAATTTGCTTTTGCCTGTTCAAGCTGGGCTTTGATATCGCTGTCTTCAATTCTTGCTATCACTTCGTCTTTGGTAACCTTGTCGCCTTCAACAACTCCAAGGTAAACCAAGCGTCCCGTTCCCTTTGAAGCTACAGCTGCTTTTCTTTGAGCCACAACATATCCGCTTGCTGTTAAAACTGCATTGGTCTGCGCCGGTGATTGCAAAGCGGCTGTTGCCAGTTTAACTTCCAGTGCAGATTTTGTCAGCGAATTCCATCCCAATACAACAGCAATAACAAGGACGATTAAAAATATTACGGTGCCGGTAATTTTGTACAAACTGCTCTTGCGTTCCGGGTTTTCAAGTTTGTCGTTTCGGTCAATTCGTAGCGATGATAAATCTGCGTTTTTAGTTTCCACATTATTCTCTTTGATTAAATAGTTTCAGTTTTGGAAGGATAAATTTGAGGCGAAATTAAAAATTATATCTGCTTCAAACAAGCCGTCCAACATTTTTCGTCGTTAAATCATTACAAAATTTTTGATGCGAAAATAGAACCGATAGAAAACTTTGCTAAGAGAAAATCGGCGAATTAACGAAATTCATCGGTAAATAGACGATTGAAATTACATTGAAGTTGTTTTTGTAAAGAAATTCTTATTTCGAATTTCAAATTAGGTATGTAAAAATATTTTTTGATTGACGGAAAAAAATCCCCTCAAACATCGAGGGGACTAAACGAGGAGTTTATGTGTTACCCTTTCTGCATCGAAAAATTTTTGCGCTATCTTTTTCAACTGCAAAATTTCTTCGAACTAAATTTGAGATTTTAAAATTAAGGGAATGTTAACGGCAGATTAATAAATTGTTAATTGATTTTATGATTGAATGAAAATAGGATGCTTTGAATTCACCGGATCAATATTTCTGAGCCGATAAAGACAAAACAGCAATTTGAATTTCTTTGGGTTCGGATTAGTTCGGAAGTCTCTCAACCTTAAATATTACCGGACGAATTCCGTCGGTGCAGCATGTAATCATACTTCTATCATCCTTCATCCAGCTTTCAAACATGTCGGTCGAAAAATTCCCTCCGCGGGCAAGGGTTACAACCGTTTTACTAATATCGTTCCAGGCCCAGTCGCAAAACCCTTCCGGCTTTCCGGAAAAGTCGGTCTCAAATGTCTGCCCGTCTTTAAATAATTCACAAGGATGAACATCCGACTTGATAAATTCCTTAGCTAATTCAGCATTCAGACTTCTCTTTACGACAGTAATTCTGCATCGTGCCATTTTTATCCGCTCCTCTTATATTTATAAATGTATCGTTCATCTTTCAGTCAATCTTTACAGATCATTTACGATTAAGAATTTTAATCATCTTAGAATGTACTTTACCGTTGCTTGCGAGCAATTGCTTTCGATAAATATCAATTTTGTTTCCGGAAAAATCCGTTACCTTTCCGCCGGCTTCGTTTACAATTAAAACTCCCGCCGCCATATCCCACGGATTAAGAGAGACTTCCCAGAAACCGTCGAACACACCTTCGGCAACATAGCACATATCGATTGCGGCAGAACCAAGTCTTCTAACCGCACGGGTTTCTTTTAAGAATGAAATAAATCTTTCGAATGCGTTGTCCGGATTTTCTGCAATGTTATACGGAAAGCCGGTAACCACAACACTTTTTCTAATATCGTCGTTTGAGCTCACCGAAAGTTTTCTTCCGTTGCAAAATGAACCGCTCCCCTTTTCGCTTGAATAAAGAGCGTCGCGCATAACATCGTAAACAACTCCGCAGAGAATCTCATCATTTTTTTGTACGCCGATGGAAACGGAAAAAATCGGAAGTCCGTGAGCAAAGTTAGTTGTGCCGTCAAGAGGGTCTATAACCCATTTATATTCCGAAGAGAATTCCTGGCCGCCGCTTTCTTCTGCTAAGATAGAATGCGCCGGATATTTTTTGCGTATGAATTCAATAATTGTTTTTTCGGAAAGCTTATCTATTTCCGTTACCAAATTGGTAAGACTGCCTTTAGTTTCTACAAGAAAATTTTTACCGAATCCTTCGCGGATAATTTCACCGGCTTCCCTGGATATGTTTATAACATCGTTAATCATTTTACTCTCGTATAAATTGAAATGGCAAACGTAAAAATAGGAATCTTATTAGTAAGATGAAGAACTCGCCGTGATATAAAAAAAGCAGCCGGGTTTTAC
>DAIEQA010000088.1:0-36243 GCA_027348115.1 Ignavibacteriales bacterium | reverse complement strand
CTGGATAATTTTTATTCGCGCCAATATGAGAACGGTTATATCTGCCGGGAGATCCAAGAAGCCGACGGTAAGGATTTTGTTTATGAAGGACGAGACAATACTATTAATCCGCCGTTGTTTGGTTGGGCGGAAATTGAAACGTATAAGCTAACCGGCGATAAATCCCGTTTTGCGATTATACTCTCGCCATTAGAAAAATATGCTGAATGGCTTGAGAAATACCGCAAGAAAGAAAACACAAAACACGGGCTATACTGGCAAACAGGTCTCGGTTCGGGAATGGATAATTCTCCTCGCAGCGGTTCGGCCTGGATTTGCATGTCCTCGCAGATGAAAATATTTTATGATAACCTTGCTTTTATCAGCAAAGAAATTGGAGATGATGCAAAAGCAAAATTGTATTCAAGCAAAGCTAAGGAAATTGGTGAAAGAATAAATCGATTGATGTGGAATGAGGAAGACGGTTTATACTATGATTTGGATGACAACGGCAACCAGGTAAAAGTAAAAACTATAGCAAGTTTTTGGCCCTTGCTTGCCGGTTTATGCGATGTTCAAAAAGCCGAAAAGATGCTCGCTAATCTCAAAGATCCCAAAACGTTTTGGAGAACAATTCCATTTCCGTCTCTTGCTGCCGATGATAAGAATTACAAATCTCAAGGCGAGTACTGGCTTGGCGGCGTTTGGGCTCCAACCAACGTAATGGTTATTAAAGGGTTGGATAAATTTTCCTTTGACGATAACTACGGCTACTCTCACGCGTTTCGTGAATTTGCGACTTATGCAACTATGCAATATCTGGAGGCGTTGTATAAAGTTTACAAACAAACCGGAACAATCTGGGAAAATTATTCTCCAGAAACTTATATGAGAGGCCTTCCCTCACAACCAAATTTTGTAGGGTGGAGCGGATGCGGACCGATTATGCTGCTGATTGAAAATGTAATCGGCATACATGCGGATGCTTCGAAAAATGAAATTACATGGTATTTAAATCGAATCGATAAAAACGGGATAAAAAATTTTAAATTCGGAAGTGTAACTACATCCTTGATCTCTCAAAAGCGCTCGGATGTAACAAGCGGCTACCGGCTTACGATTAAATCCGATAAACCTTACACGCTGCGTGTTGTTAATTGGATTAATAAAACAAAAACAATCGAAATTAAAAAAGGCATTAACAATATAGACGTGGAATAAAAATTATAAAAATGAAAAAGCTCTTTTTTGTTTTTGCACTCGTTACGCTTTCTCTTAAAGCGCAGTCGATTACGCTGCCGGATAAATGGCTGTTCCAAACCGGCGACGATATTTCTTACAGTCAAATAGATTTCGACGATTCAAAATGGCATGCAATAGACGTCCCGGCTAACTGGGAAAACCGCGGCTATCAAGATTATGACGGATACGCCTGGTACAGAGTACATTTTCAATTGAAGAAAAATGAGATTCGAAACGATCTCTATTTACTCGCCGGTAAAATTGATGACGTCGATGAGACCTATCTTAACGGCGTATTGATTGGTTCGAAAGGAAAATTTCCACCGGAAGCAGGCTCGGCCTGGAATGAACAACGCGGGTATAAAATTCCAAAAGGACTGCTGAAAGAAAAAAACATTTTGGCCGTAAGAGTTTATGACGGCCAGGGCGGAGGTGGAATTTACGGCGGTTTAATAGGCATACTTAAAAAATCGGATTACATTAAAGCTCTTAATCTCAAACCGGCTCCGAAAAAATCTTTCTTTCAAATTTCTACATCAAACGGATTAATCTGCGCAGTTTATAATGAAGTACAAAATGAAATCGAATCAGTTTCGCCCCACATTTTTCAGATGTACGATTTGGACAAGCCTGTTAAGTCGTTTGTAAAGCATATTAAACTACCGGACAATTTTAAACCTGTAAAAGTCTATCCGCTGGAAAATTCGCACATCATTCGAGCCGTGTATAAAAATTTTAAAGTTGATTACTTTGCGCCGTTCACTCTTCAAAAAAAGGTATTTATCATAAGTGCAAAAGGAAGAAAGCAGGAAATTGAAAACATAAAATTCACCCACGAAAAAGGAGACTCCCGGCTCCTAACGGGAGAATATATAATAGATAGAGAAAATAATGAGGCCGAGAAGTTCTTCTTATTTACTTTCAACGATTCGAAAAATAGCAACGGTAGTTTGCTCGAAGCCGTCTCGAATAAAAAAGTGCTTGACGGTTTAACGGATAACGAGCTTAAATTCATGAAAAATATTTTCTCTTCATGCAGGTTCCCTAAAGAAATATCGACTGACGAGAGAAGTCTTTATGAGCAATCAATCGCTATTCTAAAAATGTCGCAGGTATCACAGGACGAAGTATTCCCAAAATCACGCGGACAAATTTTAGCATCTCTTTCACCGGGAAACTGGAATATTGGCTGGCTCCGCGACGGATGCTATGCAATACTTGCTCTTGATAAATTGGGCTTATACGAAGAGGCCAAAAATGCATTGTTGTTTTTCCTGAATGCGGATGCCGGTTACTACAAACATTTTAAATGGAAAGACAGCATCGACTACGGTGTTAAGACGGATTACCGCCTCTCGGTTTGCCGTTACTTTGGAATAGGCAAAGAGGAATCTGACTTCAACGAGAACGGACCAAATATAGAACTGGATGGTTTCGGATTATTCCTGACGGCTTTTTCGGATTATATAAACAAAAGCGGTGATAAAGACCTGCTCAAAAAATATTATGATGAAATTTCAGATTTAATTGCAAACCCCATCTTAACATTTATTGATGAGAACAATTTAATAAGAATTGAATCCGGTCCCTGGGAAATTCATCTGCCGGGAAAGCAGCAGGCTTTTACTTCCATTGCTAACTCCGCCGGATTGAGAAACTATGCCGAGTTGCTTAAAGAAAACGGCTATACAGGTTATGAAAAATATTTTGCAACTGCTGAAAAACTTAAGCATGGCATTGAAGAAAATCTTATCTATAATAATAAATTGCTAAAAGGTTTTGCAGAAGCCAAATCTCCTATTGATAAAGGATTCTATGACGGCGGTGTTATTGAAGCTTTTACCCAAAATGTTTTTACGGATAAAAAATTGTTTGAAAGCAATTTTGCGGAATACGATAAGGCGCTTCGTAAAAATAAAAAGCACGGCTTTTCACGTCTAAGCGATCCCGACTGGTATACAATCAGCGAGTGGCCCTTCATCGATTTACGTTTCTCGATGGCTCTTAAAAATTTCGGGATGAAACGGCATGCTAAACAGTTGATTGATTGGATTACAAATTATTCGAAGCTTAACCACAATTATATTGCCGAACTTTATAACGCAGGAGACGAAAACTACGGCGGCGCTATTCCGATGGTTGGTTACGGAGCCGGCGCTTACATACTTGCCGTCAATAATTATTACGGCGAATGATTGGGGCCGCGAGATCTAAAACATTTTAGATAGAGAGATTTGCTGAAAACAAAATCGATAAGTATTCAATTAAAGGGTTTGTAATGAAAGCAAAAGCAGTAACAATTATCCTTGTGCTCATTTCCGTATTTCCGGCTTGGTGCCAGACAAATAAAATTAATTATCTTCCTTATCAAAAGGTTAATTACAAACCGACCGAGGAGGAACGGGCGTTCCTCGATACGCTGCAGTACCGCATATTTAAATATTTCATTGATGAAATCAATCCGGAAAATGGATTGGTAAAAGATCGATCAACAGATACTTCTCCTTCATCAATAGCCGCGGTTGGTTTTGCGGTGCCGGCATGGGCAATTGGCGCAGAGAAAGGATGGATTACCCGTGAGCGCGCGGCACAATTGACTTTGAATATGTTAAGTTTTTTCTGGAACTCCGAACAAAGCGATACTAAATTAGCCGCTGGCCGAATTGGTTTTTATTATCACTTTCTTGATATGAAAACCGGTAAGAGATTTTGGAATTGTGAGCTTTCATCAATTGACAGCGGACTTCTTTTCTGCGGTATAATTTTCGCGCGCAATTATTTTACGTTCGATAACAAGATCGAAAATGAAATTAGAGAGTTATCCGGTAAACTGCTTGCCCGTGCCGACTGGACGCCGTGGGTGATGCCGGAAGACAGCAACTTCCCGAATCAAATAAGTATGGGCTGGGACGAAAAAGGATTTCTTAAAACCGGCTGGTTCGGTTATACGGAATCACTCTTCCTTTATGTAATTGCTGCGGGTATGAATTTGCCGAATCCTGAAAAAGCTTTTAAATCATTTCACAATACTTATCGATGGCGGGAGCCGTTTTCAAAAGAGTTGGCACATGTTGTATTTCCGCCGTTGTTCGCTCATCAATATTCGTTTATGTGGCTCAATCCGTTCGGACTAAAAGATTCTTATATGAGAAAGAAAGGAATCGACTACGCAGAGAATTCAAGAAGGGCTACTTATGTTAATAGACAATACGCCATCGTCAACCCGCAGAAGTGGACCGGTTACGATTCTCTTTGCTGGGGATTAACCGCGTGCGACGGCCCGGGTGAATCTTATAATTCTAACAGTAAAAATTATTTTGGATATTCGGCTCGCGGCTCTGCCGGGTTGGACTCCACTGAAAACGACGATGGAACTCTCGCGCCAACAGCGCCCGGCGGTTCCGTTCCGTTTGCGCCCGAGATTTGTATTCCTACGCTGATGAACATTTACAAAAAGTACGGGGCTCAAGGCGCGTGGAATAAATACGGATTTGTTGACGCTTTCAATCCGACTGCCAACTGGTTTGACAAAGATTGTCTCGGGTTGGATCAAGGTCCTATAATTGTGATGATCGAAAATTTTAATAACGGGTTTGTCTGGAAATATTTTATGAAAGACAAAATTGTAAAGAAGGGACTAAAAACTCTCGGGTTTGAATATGAAAACAAATGATGCCTTACCCAAAATAGTAAAACGATCCGCAATGATATTTTTTTTAATTACTGTCTTATTTGCGGCGGATGTTTCGGCTAAGGATACAACTCCCCCGGCAACGCCGGTAGGCGTTAAAACAATTTCATACGAACTTCATGCTGATGTTATTTGGCAGCAGAATACAGAAGCGGATTTAGCCGGGTATAAGGTTTATAGATTTAACGGAACAACATACGAACTTGCGGCCACGGTAAAAAAATATCGATCGTTTTATTGGGAGTGGTTCGGCTCATCCGGCGTTCAAAAAAAATATAAAGTTACGGCATACGATCTTTCCGGTAACGAATCCGCCATGAGCCAGGAAGTTACAGCCCAGACTCATCAGATGACGGACGAAGAATTTCTCGATATGACCCAGCGTGCCGCATTCAGATATTTTTGGGATTGGGGCGATCCTAATTCCGGCTTAGCACGCGAACGATGGCATCCCGATGAAAGCGATACTACAAATACATTCGGCGGCGGCGGCTTTGGCGTTATGTCCATCCTCGTCGGAATTGAAAGAGGGTTTATAACACGCGGGCAGGGCATACAGCGAATACTAAAGATTTTGGATTTTCTTTCGAATAAAGCTGCACGATTTCACGGCGTCTTTCCGCACTGGATTAATGGAGCAACGGGCAAGGTGGTAAAATTCGGCGTGCAGGACGGCGGCGATATAGTTGAAACTTCTTTTATGCTCGAAGGTCTGCTTACGGCGCGTCAGTATTTTAATTTGCAGACAGCAGATGAATCTCAAATAAGGGAAGAAATCAATTCTATCTGGGAAGCGGTCGACTGGGATTTTTTCAGAAACGGTTCAACAGGATTATACTGGAACTGGTCTCCTACAATGGGATTCAACTTTAGCGATACTTTTATCTTTCACGGCTGGAACGAAACATTAATTGCTTATATACTCTCAATTATATCGCCGACCAAACCGGTTACACTGCCGGCTCTGTCGTTTTACAGATCCGGGTGGGGCAACGGGGATACTATAAAAAAACTTAGATCTTATTACGGCTATCAATTATATGTCGGTTCGGATTACGGAGGGCCGTTGTTCTGGACTCACTATTCATTTCTTGCGTTTGATCCCCGGAACAAAAAGGATTGGTACACAAACTATTTCGATCATAACCGGAACGAGACCCTAGTTAACCGCGCTTACTGTATTGATAATCCGAAAAAGTTTGCCGGGTATAATAAAGATTGCTGGGGATTAACGGCGAGCTATTCTATTCCAAGCGTTTATTATCTTGCCCACGAACCGGGGAACGACAATGGCACAATTGCGCCAACCGCAGCTTTATCCGCAATGCCGTATACCCCGGATGAATCTCTTTCCGCGCTTAAATATTTTTATAGGACTTACGGCACCGATCTTTGGGGCGATTTCGGTTTTAAAGACGCGTTCAATATTACCAAACTTTGGTTCAGCGATGGCTACCTCGCAATAGATCAAGGACCAATAATTTGTATGATTGAAAACTATAGGTCGCAGCTTTTGTGGAATTATTTTATGAGTTCGCCTGAGCTTAAACCGATATTCGACTTCTCAAGCGGCAAAGGATTATTCTTTCAAGACGGAACCGGTGTAGAAATTAATAACAAGCCGACTGAATTTAAATTGAACGACAATTATCCAAACCCATTTAATCCGTCCACAACCATCAGCTTTCAAATTCCAATGGCCTCTTTTGTAACTCTAAAAATTTATGATATGCTTGGCAGGGAGGTAAAACTAATGCTAAATAAGTACATGCAAGCCGGCTATCATGAGGTAATATTTGATGCTTCGGGTTTATGCAGCGGCGTTTATTTTTACCGCTTGCAAACTCAAAATTTTACACAGACTAAGGAAATGGTACTAATTAGATAACCAACTATGCAATTATATTTCTTGTCTGGAACAGCCGTATGAAAAGCAATTCAATTCTTGCTGGCTATTTAATTGTATCTATTTCAAATTCATGATAATAATTGCAGAGCTCGAAGTATTAATTTTAATCTAAAATGAGTATTTTGATTATGTTCATTATTAAAAAATAATTCGTGTCCTGATGCAGTTTAAGCTCATATCATACTAATGATTTCAACATCTAATTCCTTATAGCAATCCGATAATTTATGCCGACCAACAATAAACATACACGAAACATTATTGAGCTAAAAGCGGATATAAGAAACTTCAAAATCTTTATGGATTTTATAGAATCATTTTTAGTTGAAATGGAAATTGGTAATGAAATAAGAACGCAAATACTGATGGCCAGCGAGGAGATCATAGTTAATATTATAAACTATGCTTATCCCAAAGATCAAGGCGATATCTTAATCGAAATTGTTCTCGATAAAGAAGAGATCACAATAACATTTGCGGATTCGGGCATGCAATTTAATCCGTTAACGGTACCGGAGGCAGATACAGAACTGCCGTTGGAAGAAAGAAGAACCGGAGGGCTCGGGATTTTAATGATTAAAAAATTGACTGATAATACTGAATATGAATATAAAGACGGTAAAAATTATTTGACCATCACTAAGTATTTGAATTAACGAATATAATGGGAAACAAAATGCTCGGAATAATACAAAAATCATTTACGGCAATATTCATCCTTTCACTTTTGATGATTTTTATCGGCTGCAGTAAAAGGGAAAAGATTACCGCCGTGTCGCAACTTGAAGGGAAGGAGTTTGCGGTTCCAACAGGTACTGTTGCAGATAATCTTGTTCTTTCAAAATTCCCGGATGCCAAATTCAAATATTTTAACAGCGTGCTTGATGCCTGTATGGCTGTAAAAGCCGGTAAGGCAGACGCTGCCGCTTACGATGAACCGATATTGAAAAATATTGCGGCTAAAAATCCCGGGCTTATTGTTCTCCCTGAAAAGATTACGACTGATAATTACGGCTTTGCTGTTCAACTTGGAAACAACGAGCTCAAAACGACGATTGACAGCGTGGTTGATCAATTGAAAAAAAACGGCGGGTACGATTCTATGCTGACCAGATGGCTGCCTTTAGAGGGCTCGCCTAAACCGATGCCCGATATTCCGTTAACCGGAAGTAAAGGCGTACTACGATTCGGCACATCTGCTATTACAGAACCTTTTTCTTTCATAGATGCTTCGCACAAAATTGTTGGGTTGGATATTGAAATTGCTTCTCTCGTTGCTAAGAAGCTTGATAAGAAACTCGAAATTGTTAACATGGATTTCGGCGCAATGATTCCGGCGCTTATATCAAACAAGGTTGATATGATTGGCGCATGTATTACCATAACAAGCGAACGCGCTAAGAGTGTTCTATTTTCCGAACCGTATTATGTAGGCGGCATATCCGCGCTGGTTAGGCAATAATGGGAATTGCGAAAAATATTGTTTATGCAGTAAGCTCCTTAGTTATACTTTTGATTCTTACAGGGTGCGGCAATTCCAAAAAGAACATAACAAAACTGGATGATCTTAAAAATGTTTCGATTGGAGCGATGACCGGCTCGACAGGCGAGCAACAGGCGAAGAAAAAATTTCCCGAAGCTGTTGTAAAAAGTTTTGATGATATTATGGATGCCGTTGCAGCTTTAAAATCGGATCAACTCGATGCGGTTATTACAGCTTTACCTGCCGCCACAAATGTTTGCAAACATAATCCTGAATTACAATTACTATCCGAACCGGTTGATTATGAAGATACCGAGATAGCCGTTAAAAAAGGAAATGATAAACTCCTTGCCGAATTGAACGATATTATCAGCGGCCTGAAAAAAGACGGCACTTTGGACGACATGAGGCGAAGATGGTTAAAAAAAGATTTGTCGCCTTACGAAAAAATTGATTTACCCTTACCACAAAAAGGTGAGTTGTTGAAAATAGGGACAAGCGCAACGCGTGAACCATTCTGTTTTATGGATGCCAATCACAATGTCTCCGGTTTCGACGGCGAATTGGCTCGAAGGATTTCGATCAAGCTGCAAAGACCAATCGAATTTGTTGATATGAAATTTTCTGCGCTCATAGCATCACTCCAAGCGGGTAAGGTTGATATAATTATTGCCGGTATGACCGGCACCGACGAACGGAAGAAGAAAATAAATTTTACACAACCGTATTTTCAAAACTCGCAGGTGGTAATTGTAAAGAAGGCAAATTCCGAACAACCTCTAAACCAAAGTAAAACGGTTGAACTTAGGACTGTTGACGATATAAAAAACAAACGCCTCGGTGTTTTGCAAGGATCGGTTCACGATACTTATACCATGAAGAATTTTCCTCAAGCAACGGTTTTGCAGTATAAAAGTCCTTCCGAATTAATTCTTGCTGTACGCTCTGGGAAAGTAGATGCCGCAATTTATACTACTGAAACTTTGGCTGAAATTGTAAAAGCGGACAATGATTTAAAAATTTTGGGAGATACATTATTCAGTGTACCGGTAGCAATTGGCTTCAACAAAAAAAATGATGAGCTTCGCCAAAAATTTAATGCCTTTTTGAAAAAGATTAAAACCGATGGCACCTTTGTCGGTATGCTGGATCGATGGATGGTTAAGGGCGAAACCGATATGCCGGAAATAAAAAATTCCGGATCGAATGGTACTCTTGCAGTCGGAACAGTCAGCGACAAAGGTCTTCCGTTTACTGTTATTAAAGATAATAAGATGATTGGCTTCGATGTTGAATTAACCGAAAGGTTTGCAGCGTATCTTGGCAAGAAGCTCAAATGGGACGATATGGATTTCGGGAGTCTGATAATTTCTGCCGCGACTAATAAAATTGATATGATTACAAGCACCCTGATGATAACCGAAGAGAGAAAAAAACAAATTGCCTTTTCGGACCCTTACCTACGCCTTGGCGCCAGCGTCTTTGCTCTTAAAAAAAATATTGTCGAAAGCTATGCCGCGGAAAAAATGCACTCGCTGGATGATATTGCAAATAAAAAAGTCGGCGTTTATTCCGGAACAATTCATGATGGGTTTGTTGCAAATAAATTTCCTGGTGCGGAAATTAAGAGATACAACAGCACCGCAGACATGATACTTGCGCTTAAGACCGGCAAGATCGACGTCGCCTTTTCTGATTTGTATTCTGCCAAAGTGTTGATGAAAAATAACCCGGAGATCGGGATCTTAACCGATGATGCTTTAAGTATGAAATTGGGAATCGGGTTCAGTAAAAATAATCCCGCCTTGAAAGATAAATTCAATGAATATTTGAAAACGATAAAAAGCGACGGAACATTCGATGCCATCTACAAACGGTGGTTTGTTGATGATCCGGAAAAAACACGCATGCCGGATTTTAATTTCAAAAAAGATGCACCGAAGATTACACTTGGGGTTGCGGTAGGAGATTTGCCTTACAGCGCTTTTCTCAACGGGAAGTATGTTGGCTTTGATATTGAATTGCTGAAAACCTTTGCTAACCGGAAGGGTTACAATCTAAATATAAAAACAATGGATTTTTCGGCCCTCGTGGCTGCTTTGGCTTCCGGAAAGGTGGATATGATTGCCGATGGTATTGCAATAACTGCCGAACGCCAGAAGCAAGTTGATTTTTCCGATGCCTATATGGATTTTAAAACTGCCGTGCTTGCATTAAATAAAAATTTGGGTGAAGACAGTAACGCGCAACCCGAGAAATCGTCGGAAACATTTTCATTCCTAAAAGGAATTGCAGATAGCTTTCACAACAATATTATTGTAGAGAAACGATATCTCTTAATTCTCGACGGATTGAAAACAACCGCCGTAATTTCCGTTCTATCGATATTATTCGGAACACTCTTTGGCTCGCTGATTTGTTTTATGAGAATGTCGCATAGAAAAATTTTACAGCTCCCCGCTAAGATTTATATTTCGATTTTAAGGGGGACACCTGTGCTGGTTGTGCTAATGATTATATTCTATGTTGTATTTGCCTCGGTGGATATAGACCCGGTAATTGTTGCTGTGATAGCTTTCGGATTAAACTTTGCGGCTTACGTCTCAGAGATGTATAGAACCGGGATAGAAGGCGTGGATAAAGGTCAAACCGAAGCCGGCATAGCTATGGGTTTTACAAAGGTGAAAACTTTTGTTTATATCGTCTTGCCTCAAGCGGCAAAAAGAATATTACCTGTTTACAAAGGCGAAGTAATATCTCTTGTTAAGATGACTTCAATTGTAGGATACATAGCCGTTCAGGATTTGACAAAGGCCAGCGATATAATCCGCAGCCGTACATTCGACGCATTCTTCCCGTTGATTATGGTTGCCGTTTTGTATTTCCTTGTATCGTGGCTGCTGATGCTGTTGCTGGGTTATGCGGAACGAATAACTAATCCAAAACCGCAAATAAAGAGAGGTTAGTTATGATACGGGTAGAACATTTATCCAAAAAGTTTGGAACGCTCACGGTTCTGCGCGACATTAATGTTGAAATTAAAAAAGGCGAAATCATTTCAATCATCGGTCCATCCGGAACAGGTAAAAGCACTTTCCTGCGTTGTCTCAATCTGCTCGAAACTCCGACAAGCGGAAAAATATTCATTGATGATATTGGTGTGCTGGATAAAGATACAGATGTTCCAAAAATCCGACAGAGAATGGGAATGGTTTTCCAATCGTTCAATCTCTTCAATCACCTTTCTGTTCTGGATAATTTAACAATTGGACCTATAAAACTTTTTGAAAAGAAAAAAGAAGAAGCCGAAAGCCGTGCGATGGAATTGTTGAAGATGGTTGGTCTTGCTGAGAAAGCCCATAGTTATGCCGATGAACTTTCCGGCGGCCAAAAACAAAGAGTTGCTATTGCCCGCTGTTTATCAATGGACCCGGAAATAATTCTTTTTGATGAGCCAACTTCCGCCCTCGATCCTACAATGGTTAGCGAAGTGCTTGCAGTTATACGCCGTCTTGCAAAAGAAGGTATGACTATGATTATCGTTACCCACGAAATGGATTTTGCACGCGATGTATCCAGCAGGGTGTTTTATATGGATGAAGGCCTCATCTACGAAGACGGTTCACCGCAGCAGATTTTTGAAAATCCTCAAAGGGATAAAACCCGCGCGTTTATTCATCGCATCAGAAGTTTCGAGTATCACATCGGAAGTCCGGATTATGATTTGTACGCAATGAACGCGGAAATAGAACACTTCTGCGAAAAACATGTTCTTCCCGCAAAAGTAATAAATAATGCTCTGCTGGTAATTGAAGAACTTTTGCTGATTCATTCTTCGCTTTCAAAAGAGATGGATATTAATCTTACCCTATCGTATTCCGAAAAACGGGACAGTCTTGAAATAATTTTTGAGAGCGCCGGTGAAGAAGGCAGCATGCTTGATAAAATCGATCAGGATGAAATCGGGCTGACAATAATAAGAAACATGACAGAAAGCGTCGAGTATCAAAGAATCAATAATAAAAATAAATTAAACATAGTTTTAAAAAGAGGTTAATATATGCCTTGGAAAAATTATTTATTGATTTTGCTGATAGTCGGCTTGTTCATTTCCTGCGCGAAGAAAAACGAGAAGATTACGGATCTAAATCAAGTTGACGGGAAAAGGATTTGCGTTCTAACCGGATCGGCAGGCGATTTGGCGGCAAGAGCGGCTTTTCCCAACTCCACTTTTTTAGATATGGTTGGTTCTGCCGACGCGGCGCTTGCAGTAAAAACCGGTAAGGCGGATGTGTTTGTTTACGATAAAGGCGTACTTCTTAAAATAGTTGAAAAAAATAACGACATGAAAATTTTGAATAAGCCGGTTTCCAAACTTGAAGTAGCCGCGGCTTTTAAAAAGGATAATCAAAAACTGGTTTCGGAAATTAACTCGATACTCGATAAGCTTAAGGAAACCGGAGAGCTTGATAGCTTAAGAAAAAAATGGATTGAATCGAATTATTCTAAAGCTCCTTTATTTCGTCAGGCGGATTACAATGCCACAGACGGGGTGTTAAAAATGGGTACGAGCGCAATCTATGAACCGTATTCGTTTATCTCAAACGGAAAATATACCGGTCTGGATATTGAGCTGAGTCAAATTATCGGCCGCTTACTTCACAAAAAGATAGAGATAGTGGATATGTCTTTCGAAGCGTTAATACCTGCATTGCAAGCCGGTAAAATCGATTTTGCTCTTTCCAATTTTACCGTGACGGAAGAACGCAAAAAGTTAATCTCTTACTCCGAACCTTATATTGTAAACGATATATCCGTATTGGTAAAAAAGTAAAAGAAATAAAGGAACAAATTATGACTATAACAAAGACTGCAAACGGAAAAGATGTTCAGCTTGTTCTCTCTGGGCGGCTGGATACAATTACAAGTGTTCAATTATCGGAAGAATTGGATAAAATTTTTCAAAGCGGCGATTTTAATATTGAACTGGATTTTAACGATGTGGATTATATAAGCAGCGCGGGTTTAAGGATAATTATAAACACACAAAAGAAAGTTGGTGCAATCGAAACGAAATTGGTACTTACAAGAGTGCACGGTAATGTAAAAGAAGTTTTGGACATGACGGGATTCTCGAATATCTTAAATATTATTTAACTATTGTTTCCCAAATTACGTGGCGGCAATTTAATTTTATAGAAAGACAGTAACGCTGCATCTGTTAATTGGAAGCAGCACGGCAATTTCCAAATTTTTAATTGAAAATAATTGTACAGTTTTATTGGTTTATTTAATAATTTAAAAATAAAAAGTTGTTTCTTCCTCATTCAAAGGGCGGTGATAAGGTTGTGAAGCGATTTATTCTAATTATTGTAATACTGGTATCTGTAAGCAATATTTTTTCACAGGAGTTAACAAAACTTTCCTTTGCCCTGCATTGGACTCCGCAATCCCAATTTGCCGGTTATTACCTTGCGAAAGATTTGGGGATCTATAAAAAGCACGGAATTGATTTGACGATTATTCCCGCCGGCCCCGGTGTATCAACATCGGCAATGCTGCAAAAAGGGGAGGTCGATTTCGCTTTGCTGTGGCTTTCCAACGCAATACAACTGAAGGCAAACAAAACCGATATTGTAAACATTTCTCAGATAGTAAACCGTTCTGCGCTGATGTTAATTGCTAAAAAAAGTAGCGGCATCAAATCGCCCGAAGATATGAACGGGAAAAAAATAGGTATTTGGGGCGGGGACTTTCAAATTCAGCCCATGGCATTTTTCAAAAAATACAATCTCAATGTTAAAACCATAATGCAGGGCAATTCCATTAATCTCTTTTTCTTCGGCGGTGTGGATGTTACGAGCGCAATGTGGTACAACGAATATCATACTATCCTTAACTCCGGTTTTAATCCCGAAGAATTAAATACTTTTTTCTATTCGGATTACGGCTTAAATTTTCCCGAGGAAGGGATTTATTGTTCCGAAAAATTTTACAGTGAGCATCCCGATTTATGCAAAGCTTTTGTAGAAGCAACATTGGAGGGCTGGCAATATGCGTTCAGCCATCCCGATGAAGCAGTAAACATAATACTTAAGTACATGAAAGAAGCAAATATTGCTGCCAATAAATCTCATCAACGCTGGATGTTGGAAAGTATAAAGGATTTAATTTTCCCCCATAAAAAAACGGATAGCTTTGAAAGACTAACCATGCACGGTTATTTACTGGTAGCCCGTACATTAAAAGAAGAAGGCCTAATTAAAGAAATACCGGATTTTTATTCACTCTATAAACCAGTAATTAACAGATAATTTACATGAAGAAATGGATACTTAACCGCGGTCTTTCTTTTAAGATGGTTGTTATCATCTTTGCTAACGTATTTATAATTACGGTAATCACTCTTTCTTATATTTACAAAGTCTCACGCGACACCATCTACGATAACTTAAAAGCAAACTCCAAGCTGCTTACTCAATCAACAGTAAACGAAGTTGAAAAAATTCTAGTTGCAGTTCAAAAAGTACCGGATAATCTTTCCAACATAATTGAAACCGGAAATTACTCTTCCGATCAACTCGAGAATTTTCTAAAAATGGCGGTTGCATCAAACGAGGAAATTTACGGGGCGGCGCTGTCGTTTGAGCCGGATTATAACGGACCCGAAAAAAAGTATTCCATGATCTATGTCTATAAGGATAAAGACAAAGTAAAGGCAAGCTTTGTTGAAAAATCCAATTATAACTTTCTGACAAAAGATTGGTATTTAATCCCCAAAGAACTTCATAAATCGTTATGGAGCGAACCATATTATGACGAAGATTTTGGAAATATTACAATGTCGACATATTCTGTTCCTCTTTATAAAAATGTTGGCGGACAAAAGAAGCTTATAGGAATATTAACCGCAGATCTTTCTCTCAACTGGCTTCATAATATCGTTTCGAAAATTAAAGTTTACCAAACCGGTTATGCGTTCATGATTTCGAGAAACGGCAGTTTAGTTACCCATCCCAATAAAGATCTTATAATGAACGCAACCATTTTTAGTATTGCGGAGGATGCCAACTCGGCGCAACTAAGGGCAATAGGAAGAAAGATGATTGCCGGAGAATCCAGTTTTGCCGAGGTGGAGTACCGTAACATTTATACAGGAAAATTAAGCTGGATTTCATACGCGCCGGTTAAAATTAACGGATGGTCGCTTGGAATAGTTTACCCGGTAGATGAATTTTTGGCCTCGCTGAACAACCTTTTCAAAGTTGTTATAATATTGGCTGTATCAGGCGGAATGATTTTGCTCGTTGTTATAATTCTTATCTCGCGGTCAATAACCCGTCCGTTGCGTACGCTTGCAGTTGCAACGCAAAAATTCGGTGAAGGCAATTTTGATGTTGAACTTCCCAAGTTTAAAGCGAAAGATGAAATTGGCGATCTTACCAATTCCTTTGCGGTTATGCAGAATGAACTGAATAGGACGATTCGGCAACTGAAGAGCGCGAACGACGAACTTGAAGAATACAGCAAGACTTTGGAAGAAAAAGTTGAGAACAGAACTATCCTGTTGAAAGAAAAAAATGCCCAGCTTGATAAAGCATTGGAAAACGTAAAAACGCTTAGCCAAATCGGTCGCGAAATAACCGCTACTCTAAATTTGGAAGCCATATTTAGTACTGTTTACGATAACGTTAACCGGCTGCTGGACGCCAATAGTTTTTCAATTATGGTTATCAACGAAAAAGAACAACAGCTGGAATGTAAACTTGCAATTGAAAACGGAGAGAGACTAACGGAATTTAGTTTCAGCATGGCCGACAAGAATAGATTTGCAGTCTGGTGCGTAGATAATTGCAAACCAATTTTCATAAATGATGTGGACACGGAATATTCCAATTATATAGCGCACCGTTCCAAACCCAAGGCAGGGCAATATGTTTCGTCGTTGATTTATTTGCCGTTAATTGTGAGTGAAAAAGTAATCGGTGTAATTTCGGCGCAAAGCTTAAAGAAAAACGCTTACACAGAAACTCATCTGGATATTCTTAATAACATAGCAAACTATACCGCCATCGCGCTCGATAATGCTTTTGCTTACGAAAAAGTAAACCGGGCAAACACGGAATTGAAAGAGACTCAAAACCAATTAATCCAGGCGGAGAAGATGGCTTCTCTTGGACAGCTAACCGCGGGTATTGCACACGAAATAAAAAATCCGCTGAACTTCATAAATAACTTTTCGGAGCTGTCGATAGATCTTTCCAAAGAATTATTGGCAGAGCTCGAAAGCCAAGCGGATAAGCTCGATCCAAAATCCGTTGATTATATCAAAGAGATTTTGAACGACCTTGAGCATAACGTTAAAAAGATTAACGAGCACGGCAGAAGGGCAGACAGTATAGTTAAAGGAATGCTGCTTCATTCGCGCGGCAAGGCAGGCGAAAAACAAAAAACCAATCTTAATGATTTGCTTTCGGAGTACTTGAATCTTGCTTATCATGGTTTCCGCGCACTCGATTCTACGTTTAATGTAAAGATGGAAACCGATTTCGATAATTCGCTCGAAACTATAAATGTTGTGCCGCAAAATATCAGCCGCGTGTTTCTAAATATTATTAACAACGGATGTTATTCCGTTCATGAAAAGAAAAAAGAAAAGAAGGATTCTTTTGATCCGATGATAAAGGTTGGCACAAAGAATCTTGGAGATAAAGTTGAGATACGAATAAAGGACAACGGGAAAGGCATTCCGCATGATGTTTTGGAAAAAATATTTAATCCGTTCTTTACTACAAAACCTACAGGAAAGGGAACGGGATTAGGACTCTCGCTTAGCTATGATATAATAGTTCGCGAACATCAAGGCGAACTTAAAGCGATGTCGGAACCAGGCGAATATGCCGAATTCGTAATCACAATACCTAAAAATCTTTAATTAGGAATGCGTAATGATTAGAATAATGGTTGTTGACGATGAGCATGATGTAGAACAACTATTCCGTCAAAAATTCCGTAAAGAAATTCGGGATGAACATATCGATTTCCATTTTACTTTTTCCGGCGAAGACGCACTGGAATATTTGAATACCGCTAATGCGGCAGACCTGGTTTTAATTCTTTCCGATATAAACATGCCGGGTATAAATGGAATTGAATTGCTTCGGATTCTCAAAGAGCAGTTTTCGCATTTAAAAGTTTTTATGATTACGGCGTACGACGACAAAGAAAATTACGAGCAGGCAATTAAATACGGGGCTGAAGAATATCTTACCAAACCGATAGATTTTGAAAGATTGAAGACAGATATATTTTCGATAATTAAATAATGAGAATTTAATATGCCAGAAAAAATGTTGGTCGTTGACGACGAGCCCGATCTCGAATCTTTGATAAGACAGCGTTTTAGAAAAAAAATTCGCGACGGTGAATATGATTTTGTTTTTGCCCATAACGGTCTTGAAGCCCTTGCTAAACTTCTTGAACATAAAGATATCGGCGTTATTCTTAGCGATATAAACATGCCGGAAATGGACGGACTTACCCTCCTTGCAAAATTAAACGAATTGAAAAATCCTGCTTTGCGTACCGTAATTGTTTCTGCTTACGGCGACATGGATAATATAAGAACCGCAATGAACCGCGGGGCTTACGATTTTGTGACCAAGCCGGTAGACTTTATCGATCTTGAAACAACGATAGAAAAAACCATTAACGAGCTGGAAGTAATTCGCAACGCTATTAAAGAGCATGATAAACTTTTGGCTATTCAGTATGATCTGGATACCGCAAGGAATATTCAGTCCGCAATTCTTCCAAAGAAATTCCCTCCGTTCCCCGATAAAAAAGAATTTGAAATTTTTGCTGCCATGGAACCCGCAAAAGAAGTCGGCGGAGATTTATTTGATTTCTTCCTGCTCGACGATGAACACTTGGGATTTGTGATAGGTGATGTATCCGGCAAGGGAGTGCCCGCTGCAATTTTTATGGCGGTAAGCCGCACATTAATTCGAGCGACGGCTTTAAAGGGCATATCTCCGGAAGAGTGTCTTACTTACGTTAACAATCTGTTGTGCCAGGAAAGCGTGTCATCGATGTTTGTAACTGTCTTTTACGGTATAATAAATTTTAAAACCGGCGAATTGAATTATGCAAATGGCGGTCATAACCCTCCGTACATATTATCAACCAGCGGCGATCTTCGTCCGGTTGAACTTACTGGCGGTCTGGCTCTTGGGGTGCTTGAGGGATATCCTTTTAAGAATAATAAAATGCAATTAAAGCCGGGCGATATATTCTTCTCGTTCACCGATGGTGTTACCGAGGCGATGAACCAGAACGGAAAGCTTTTTTCAGAAGAAAGATTGGAAGCGTACTTAAAAGCCAATTGCACGCTTAATGTAACTGACTTGGTTAAACAATCCTTTGCAGAAGTTCATGAATATGCGCAAGGTGCGTTGCAGTCCGATGACATTACCGTGTTGGCAATTAAAATAAATGAAAGCTAATTAAGAAATAATTTGCATAACGGTAGGCAAGCCGGATTTTTATGCTGGGGGAAGTAACTCCATTTATTTTGAAATTATCGAAAGGACATTAGGATGTTTGGAATTGAAAAAATTTCGGATACAGAAATAAAAATAACCGGAAGATTCAGCGCGGCAAATGTGCCTGATGCCGAATCGATTTTTAGCAGGATTTCAAATACTACGGTGGTGGATTTTAAAGAGCTCGATTACATCTCCAGCGGAGGATTAAGCGTTCTTTTGAAAGCTCAAAAAAAATTGAAAGAAACCGGCCACGAGCTCAAACTTGTAAACATGAACAAGGTGGTTAGGGAATTATTTCACTATGTCGGCTTCGATACTATTTTTATTATTGAATAACACCAACTTTTACAATTCTAGTTTGTATTTAGATGGAAGAAGATTTAGAGTTAGTAAATAGATGCTTAAATAAGGAAGCTGATGCTTTTGCTAAGATAGTCGATAAGTATCAGAAACCGATTTATAACCTGGGAATGCGGATGTTCGGAAATTCGGACGACGCCGAAGACCTGACCCAGAGTGTGTTCATTAAATCATGGGAACGACTTGATAGCTATGACAGCAAATACAAATTTTTCAGCTGGCTTTATCGCATTGCCGTTAACGAGTCTATTAATTACTCGAAACGGGAAAAGATTAAACAAAGTCTGGATGATGAGCCTGCCGACGCTAATAATTTTTTCGAAATCGAATGTGAAAAGAATGATCTGTCAAGTAAAATTCATCAGGCCCTGCTTGGAATTGATATCAACTATCGAATGGTAATTGTTCTAAAACATTATATGGAATTATCGTATTCCGAAGTTGCTGAGCTGACTCAAATACCGGAGAAGACAGTAAAATCAAGACTTTTTAGCGCCAGGCAGCTGCTCAAAAATATTCTGTTGAAAGAAGGAATTCTAAATAATGAATGACGAAAGAGTAAACGAGTTAATCAATAAATCGATTGACGGCCGCATTACAGAAGTTGAAAAAACCGAACTTGATAATTACCTGGCCTCAGATCCAAAGGTGAATAAAGAATTTAAGCAGCTTGTGCAGAGTAGTAAAATGCTTGCCGAACTTCCTGAATATGACGCGCCCGTAAACATAAAAAAAGTAGTTATGAACGCAGTTGAGTCCTCAAATTCCGGAATGTTAACCAGCCCGTCAAAGAAAATGCATGCAGGATTATTCCATTTATCTAAACGAAAATTTGCTTTTACTATGGCATTCGTCGTGGTTGTTTTAATTGGTGTATTTGTTTTATGGAATCATTATGATAAATCGCTATTGAACAAGGAATCGGTTTCCGGCTATATGGGCAAATCGGAAGACCTGCCGTTCGATGCCCGGCAAATTTACACTACAGATCTTCTTGGAATTGAAAGCGCTTTGGGTATATTTCAAAGTAAAGATACGCTATATGTAACCATGGATAAAAAAGGTTCGGATGAAATCTCCATCGGTTATAGTTTTGATCCCGCTTCGGTAGCTTTTATTGGTATAAGAGAAAGCAATCAAACCAATACCGTAATTAAAAAGCAGGAAGGAAGGGCTTCGGTTACTTTATCTTCTCCCTCCAAAGTTTTTGCGTTGTTTAGAATAATCAAACCGTCTTCCGAGATGGATGTTCAAGTTCGTAATTCAGAAAGGCAGGTATTCAGATATAAATTTACCGTTGCTTCAAAAACATATTGATAATATCACCAACTTTCTCTGTCTATAATTGTAATTAGAATAGAGCATAATAAATATATAACAGGAGTAAAACCGTGAGCGAGAAGAAACCGTTGTTATCCAAAAAAGCGCTTTTAATTGCGCTGCCAATCTTGGTGATAATATTAATTATTCTTGTAATCAAATTACCGTGGCCTGCCACTTCGCAAGTTTCCGGTACGATGGGAAGCGAAGCCGAGGGAGTTCAAAGAGCGCAAAAGTATAGAGCGAATCAAATGTCGGAAGCCGATGTTGTTCTTAAGAATCCCGAATTCCAAAAAGTTGTACAAAGCGACGCCTTCCAAAAATTGTTGAAGAACGAAGAGTTCTTAAAATTTGCTTCAAGCGGTAATTTATCTAATCTGGCCTCGCACGGAATTATTGGTTTGGCTGCAAATCAAAATTTTGTTTCCCTTCTCAATCAACAATCATTTGCCGCTTTATGCAATAATGAAACCTTCAATAAGCTTGTCGGGATGAAGGAATTCATGAATGTAATCTTTGACAAGAATATAAATTATGCGCTGGAAAAGGGGCAATTGGCTAAAGTAGAAGCGAATGCGCTTTATAAGAATCTAACGCTTAAATGCATTGCGCTCAATCCGCAGTTTCAGGTAAATGCAATTCTGAGTCTGATGAAATCTGAGGATTATAAAAATGTTGTTAATTCCCAATCGTTTTATGCTCTGGCAAATAACCAGATGTTCTATGCCTTCCTGCAGTCGGGTAATTTAAACGCTTTCCCTTCGGGTATGGTAATGATGAATCTTAATAACCTTGGATTGGTTAATTTATGCCAGCAGCAGAATTTTGTAAGTCTCGCAATGAGTAAACAATTTATGGATCTGGCGCAAAGCGGAAATTTACAGATGCTGAATAATATGCAGTAGACAAAAAACTTACCCGACTAATGAGGGTCTCACAAATGAAAAATTCTCGTGATGAAAGGTACCGCCCGGCGGTATCTTTCTTTTTATCTTACAAAACAATAATCATTTTTATTCTTCTGTTTCCGGTTTTGAATTTTGCCCAATTAAGTTATCTCGAAACAAATGATTTGCGCTTTGTTTATTTCGGTGTAATTCACGAGTACCTGGTTCCGCACGCTGCAAGGAGTTTTGAGAACGCGATAAGCTTTCATAAAAAATTATTCGATTATACTCCCAACGAAAAAATTACGGTGTTCTTTCATGATTTTAAGGATTACGGCAACGCCGGCGCTACATGTCTTCCAAGAAATAGAATAAATTCCGCCATTGCGCCATTTGGTTTTACCTATGAGACAATGCCGGCAAGCGAAAGGATGAGCTCGATATTCAACCATGAGCTTGTTCACATTGCTGCGCTGGATGAAGCTTCGTCGAGCGATAAATTTTTTAGATCTCTCTTCTTAGGTAAAGTTGTGCCGAGCGAAGAAAATCCGTTGACAATGTTATACAGCTATTTAACCGTGCCAAGGATGTATTCCCCGCGCTGGTACCATGAAGGCATTGCGGTATTTATGGAAACATGGATGGCCGGCGGTTACGGCCGCGCCCTCGGTTCCTACGACGAAATGGTGTTTCGAACTTTGGTGAAGGAAAACAAACCGATTTATGATATGATCGGACTGGAATCCGAAGGCACCAAGGTGGATTTTCAAGTTGGAGTGAATTCATATTTGTACGGGACAAGATTTTTTTCCTATATGGCTCTAAAAGAGGGACCGATGAAATTAATCGAGTGGGTTAAAAGATTGGACGGATCAAATGCATACTTCGCCAATAATCAATAATTTTGAGAGAGTTTATAATTCTACTATCAGCCGGAAATGGGATGAATGGATAGAATGGGAAAAAGCTTTCCAGAAAAAAAATATAGAACTGATTTCGGAAAACCCGCTTACCCCGTTTAAAAAAATATCTCCAAACGCACTGGGCTCCATCTCTAAACCATACTACGATAAAAAGAAAAACAAAATTTATCTTGCAATTAATTATCCCGGCCAGGTTGCTCATCTCGCATCTATTGATAAAAACACCGGCGAAGTTGAAAAACTCTGCGATATAAAGGGAGCGGCAATTTACTACGTTACGTCGCTGGCGTACGATCCACAATCAGGCAACCTTTTTTTTACCGAGGATAATAATGATTGGAGGGATCTTGTTGTGTACAATACCAATTCGAAGAAGAGCAGCACGTTGATGAAGGATGAAAGGATAGGCGACCTGACATTTAATGAAAGCGACGGCTCTTTGCTCGGCATTAGACATTATAACGGTATGTCAACAGTAGTTAAAATTGAAAAACCCTACGCTGATTGGAAATCGTTATTTACGTTTCCGTATGGACGCGATCTGTACGACCTGGATATTTCGAAGGACGGAAAATATTTAGTCGGCTCGCTTTCTGAACTTACGGGGAAGCAGTACCTTGTAAAAATTGAAATGGACAAGCTTTTGCAAGGCGACGGCAACTATAAAATAATTTACGATTTCGATCCCAGCATTCCGGGTAATTTTATTTTTTCCGGAGATGGAAAATATTTATTCGGTCATTCTTATTATTCCGGCGTTGCCAATATTTGGCGGTATAGTTTGGATGCCGATAAGATGGAAATTTTATCGAATGATAATACCGGATTATTTCGCCCGTGCGAGTTGGGTCCCGATTCGCTGCTGGTTTTTAAGTATACGACCGATGGTTTTTTGCCTGTTGAAATAGGAATTGAAAAAGCTCCGCGCGTTAACGCAATAAATTTTCTCGGGCAAAGTGTCGTTGAGAAATACCCGTTCTTAAAAGAGTGGACTCTAAAATCGCCTTCTAAAATAAATATTGATTCTCTGACAATTGCTTCCGGCAATTATAACGGATTATTAAACATCGGTGTTTCTTCGGCTTACCCGGTTTTGGAAGGTTATAAAGATTACACTGCGGTGGGATACAGATTCAATTTTTCGGACCCGGTCGGATTTCATAATGCAGATTTTACTTTCTCGTATACTCCGGCAAAAACAATTCCGTCCGATGAACGATTTCACTCGCATTTTAATTACGAATATTTGCAGTGGAAATTTACCGCCAAATATAATGCTGCGGACTTCTACGACTTTTTTGGTCCTACCAAGGTTAGCCGAAAGGGTTACTCGGTAGGTTTGCGATACAAAAATTTTTTATTGTATGATATGCCGAGAACAGTTGAATGGACTGTCTCGGCTAACTATTACGGGAATCTTGAAAAATTGCCGGACTATCAAAACGTTAACGCCACTTTTGATCGGTTCTTAAATTTTAACGAAGGTATAACTTATAAATTTGTTACGAGTTCTTTAGGGTCGGTGGACGATGAAAAAGGATTGATAGCCCAATTCTATAATCATAATAATTTGGTGAGGTCGAGATTATATCCGCAATTCCTAACTAATGTCGACTATGGTTTTCAACTTCCGATTAATCACTCATCAATTTGGTTAAGAGGTTCGGCAGGGTGGGGAATTGGAGATCGCAATGATCCGTTCGCTAATTTTTATTTCGGCGCCTTCGGAAATAATTACATTGATTATCAAAACGAAAAGAGATTCCGAGAGTATTACAGTTTTCCCGGCGTAGAGTTGAATAGTATTGCGGGAATAAATTTTGGGAAAGCTCTTGTTGAATGGATTCTTCCCCCGGTAAGATTTAGGTCCGCCGGTGTTTCGAGTTTTTATTTAACATGGCTGCGTCCGACTTTGTTTTCATCCGCAATAACTACAAACATAGATGATTCCGCCTTGCGAAGTAATTATTATAATGTAGGCGCGCAACTGGATTTACAGTTTAATATTCTTTCAAATCTTAAACTTACTTTTTCAACCGGCTACGCAGTAGCTGTTCAAAAAGACGGCCGTCCATTGAAGGAATGGATGTTCTCATTAAAACTATTGTAAAATGTTTCTAAAAATCATTATTAGTCTTGCGCCTTCGCTTTTATATTTATTCTGCCTGCGTCTGCTGGATAGCTATAATCTTGTAAAGCTGAAAACAGTATTAATGTTTCTCGCAATGGGAATCTCCGCGGCATTATTTGCGTATATGATTAATGTAAATCTTATAACCGCTCTCGCAATAGATGATGTGCGTTATTCAAAATTTGCTGCGCCTGTTGTAGAGGAAATTTTAAAAGCGGCTTTCATTATATATTTTATTTTAAGAAAGCGGATTGCGTTCCTGGTTGACGGCGCTATCTTCGGATTTTCAATCGGGGCAGGTTTTGCCTTTCTCGAAAACATTTATTATCTGAATACGATTTCGGGGGCAGATATTCTAATCTGGATTCTGCGCGGATTTGGAACTGCAATTATGCACGGATGTACAACTGCAGTTTATGCGCTGTTGATAAAGTATTTTACGGAAAAGCTTCAGCAAGTTTATTCGCTGTGGGTTCCTTTTCTATTAATAATTCCGATAATTATTCACATGGCTTTCAACAACTTTATTGTCCCGCCCATCATATTTACAATTTTGCAGCTAACCGTTACGCCGCTGTTGTTCTATGTTATTTTTCTTTATAGCGAGAGAAAACTAAAATCCTGGCTGGAGCTTAGTTTAGAATCCAACCATGAATTATTAACTGCAATTAACTGCGGCGAGCTTCTCCAATCGAAAGCGGGTCAATATTTTCAAAATCTTAAAAACAAATTTTCTCCGCTAATCCTGGCCGATTTAGTTTGCTACATCCGGTTGTACATCGAACTTTCCATGACGGCTAAAGGAATGCTTATTATGAAAGAACTCGGATTCAGCAATAAGATGACTGCCGAACTTGAAGAAAAGATCAACGAAATAAAATATCTCGAAAAGAAAATCGGTTTTACCGGCCGGCTGGCAATTCAACCGTTAATTTATAATGAAAAAGGAATTGCCTGGATTGAAGACATGCTCGTAAAAAGCAATTGAGAAAATGTTTCTATGGCTAGGATTTCCTGCAATTGGATTTGATACTTCAAAAACCAATGCGGACATTCATCAAAATTTTCAAATCTCGAAACCGTCGAACGAAAGAATGCTTTTACAAAGGAATGAATAATTTTTAAATTTACATCCGGCGTAAAGTAAAGATAGTATTCTTACTAATGAGGAGACAAACGTATGAAGTTACCACGATCTATTTTTGTTTTAGCGGCTTGTCTGTTAATATCCAATTATGCAGCTAAAGCTTCCGGTACACCCCGACCCGTCAATCCGAATGTTTCTCCGGAAGCAAAGTCATTGCTCGATTTTCTCTACTCCATTTCGGGAAAGTACACGTTAACCGGCCAGCATAATTATCCTAACTCAAAAAGCCGTAACTCTGAGTTTGCGGCAAGGTACATAGGAAAAACTCCGGTTATATTTAGTTCCGATTTCGGCTTTGCTAAGGATGGCGATAAAGATTCTTATCTCGCAAGAAAAGATATTGTTATCGAGGCGATCAAAGAATATAAAGCCGGTTCCATAATAACATTAATGTGGCATGCGGTTCCTCCGACTGCCAACGAGCCCGTTACATTCCAGCCCGAACCCGGTAAAAAAGTTTCGCCGGATTCTTTAGCAAGTGTACAGGGGCAGCTGACTGATCAGCAATTTAAGGATTTGCTAACACCGGGCACGGAAATTTATAATCATTGGTGCACGCAAGTTGATTCCGTTGCTTACTATTTAAAACAACTTCAAGATGCTCATGTGCCTGTGCTTTGGAGACCTTATCACGAGATGAACGGCGATTGGTTTTGGTGGGGCGGTCGTCGAGGGCAATATGGAACTGCAGCGCTTTACCGTCAACTATTTGATCGACTTGTAAACTTTCACAAGTTGAATAATCTTATCTGGGTTTGGAGCGTTGATAGACCCTCAACTCCGGAAAGACAATTCGTGGATTATTACCCCGGCAACAATTATCTCGATATTCTTTCCCTAGATGTTTACGGAAACGATTTTAACCAAGCTTATTACGATAGTCTTTTATCGTTATCAAAAGGCAAACCGATAGCGCTGGCCGAAGTGGGTAATCCCCCGGCTCCGGAAATTTTAGCTGTGCAACCGGATTGGCTGTACTATGTTACATGGGCCGGCATGGTTCGTAATACTTTAAAGAAGCAGTATGATAATTTGATGAGTGACAATCGTGTTTTAAATCGTGATGATTCGATATTTGTAAATCTTACTAAGCCGTATCGAGAAACATGCGGATTGCCGCCTGTTACTATTCCGGCAAAACCGAAAATGGATTTCTCGGGCAACTGGGCATTGAACGAGGATAAAAGTGTTTTTGATAATATGGGAATTAGTTTTTTCCCGGATAGAATGAAAATTTACCAGTACGATAATGATTTCATAGTTCAGAAAAGTTTTGTTCAAGAATATACCGATGACCAGGTTACAACAGATACGCTAACTCTTGACGGAAAAGAAAGCAAATCGGAATTGTACAATTCGCCCATGGTTACAACGGCTTTTTGGAGCCAGGACGGCGACTCGCTTAAAATTATTTCCAAGTTAACATTCAACCGCGGCGGCCGCACGATGGAAATGGTTACGGAACAATCCTGGACACTCCTGAATAGCGGCAATTCATTGGCAATTCAGCAAGTCAGCAATTCGTTTCTCGGCAAGAGAAAAGCAACATTGTATTACGATAAGAAATAAATTTCAGCAATTAAATTTCTTTACACGTGGTTGTCTCAACAGTAACGATTTTTTTAAAATAGGACACAGATCAAAACCGATTTAAAAACGATTAGCACAGATAATAAAGTCGAATGTTACTTTTGAGACACCCTCTTTTAATTTTTGACCTTTTAATTCTCCATGAGAATTTCTTTTGACTTTTACCGGTTGTAAAAAAAATCTTTTCCCCGGTTCCGGCATCTAACCAAAAACAACATATTTCTTTTAATGGAGAATTAAATTTTGAGTTCAAGCAGAATAATTCGAATTGCTTTAGGTGCCGGAATAATTGCAGCGGGTTTAATTATGAACGGCTCATGGTGGGTTTTCGGTATATTGCCTTTAACAACAGGGCTAATAAATAGATGTCCTTCTTTTATGCCGTTCGGTCAATCGGCATGTAAAATTGAACCGGGTAAGAATGCGGAAGTAAAACTGCCGGAAGAAGAAATAAGTAATTCGAATTAAAAATTCTTCCGCCGGTTTTTAGTTCTGGTTTATTCATTATTATTCACGCACAATATATAAGATAGCATTTCAATCCCGCTTTGCCGTCCGGCGAATATTTATCTCAACGCCGTCTGCCGGAATTATTATATATCTCTTTGCCTTCCTTCTTAAGAAGTCTTTAATCAATGTTTCGATATCAAAATACATTATAATAATCCATTGAAATTAAACCATTCCGTTTTTACAATCGTTTTGAATAGCTGATTGAATTTCATAAATTAAATTGAAATGTAATTTGCAGTTGCTTAATTACGAATCGTAAATAGGTTGATGCATTATGACCCGTAAAATGAGTTTAATGTGTGAGCTTTATTATCGAAAGGAATTCCAAATATCAATTATAATCGGCGAGGAATATAAAATTGGAGAAGTTATTAAAAACTCTTAAGGACCATCCTTTCCTTTTCATCACTCTATTCGTAGCGCTCATTTCGATTTTCTTTTTTATTTACCTGCCAATTCAAATAAATCTATTTCCGGAAAGTGTTGTAAAGAAGTTGTACTATGTCGATAATATTTCGGACGCGCATCTTCAAATAATAAAAAAATTCAACGCCAAGTATAAAAATGAGATCGAGGTTGTTCCGGTGAATCTGCCGTTTTATAATTTTACTACTAACGACCGGAAGGCAATCTTAACGCGATCTCTTAGAAATAGAAGTGACGGCATCGATATTTTTGCAGTGGATCTAATCTGGATTCCGAGATTCGCAAAATGGGGATATACAATGAATTCGGATTTTGCGAATACGACTATAGAAGCGGTTAATAAGATGGCTTTGAAAGCCTGCTACCAGAGCGATAGTCTTGTTGCCTTTCCGCTTTTTTTGGATGTAGGGGTTTTATACTACAGGCGGGATCTTCTTCGGCAGCTTCCTGGCTGGCCTTCTATTGAGAAGAAAATTCAGAAATCGCTCTCATGGAATGAATTTATAGCTCTTGGTAAAGAAGCGCGATCGTTGAAAAATCCGTTCTATATTTTTTCGGGCGGCGACTTTGAAGGAATGATGTGCTGTTTTCACGAAATGCTTTCGGATGAAGAAAGCAAAAATATTTTTGACAAGAGCTCAATAGACCTAGATACCCGGCCTGCGGAGCGGTCGCTGCAATTGTTGGTCGATCTTATTTACAGTTATAAATTTTCACCCGAAGAGGTTACAAGGTTCGACGAGTACAATAGTTGTCTATACGCAATCTCTCATAATTCAGTTTTTCTGCAAGGATGGGCGGGTTTTCATAAGCAATACAAATTATTTCTGAAGGATACGTCAAATATTTCGAACATTAAAATAGCGCCCCTTCCTCATTTCGACGGGCATACGACCTCAAGCGTGTTTGG
This sequence comes from Ignavibacteriales bacterium, assembly GCA_027348115.1. GTDB lineage: Bacteria > Bacteroidota > Ignavibacteria > Ignavibacteriales > Melioribacteraceae > Fen-1258. The sequence goes on along the minus strand of DAIEQA010000088.1, from coordinate 7,185 downwards.
AGGATGGAGTTTAATGATTTCAAAATTTTCCAACAAAAAAGCCGAAGCGCTGAAGTTTATCAATTTTATGTTCGAAAAGGAAAACCAGGAAGTACTTTATGAAGTAGGAGGATACCTGCCGATTAACTTGCATGTTTATGAAGATTCGCTCTTCCTGAAAAAACATCCCGAGTTATCTCAAATCCAGAAATTATTGCTGTGGGGCAAGCATCGGCCTTTCCTGGAAAATTACACGAGGATTTCGGAAATAATGTCGCGCCAGTTTCATAAAGCGCTAAAGAAAGAGATATCGGTTAAAGAAGCGCTGACCGTTGCATCGAGGCAAATTAACAGCGAAAAAGTCCTAATTAAATAAGCGGAGAAAATGTTTTTATGCATGCCTTAAAGAAAATAAAATATATTCGATTCGGCTGGAAACATATTCTTATCATTTTTTTCAGCTTAATTGTTTTTCAGGTGTTTGTCTCGCACTTGCAGCAAAACACTTTGCGCAGTTTATTATCCGATACAATGGATTGGTACAAGCAAAACTCCGCCGAGCAGATAGGAAATTTAACTACATCTTCGCTGGAGCTGCTGCTGGAAAGCGACCCAACCGGCAATGAAAACGACAGCGAAAGTCGCGCGAAAAATTTAATTCATGCTTTGAACAGCATTCTTAAACAGCCGCTGATGAAAAGTAATGTGGAATTAATGTGTGTTATTCTGCCTTATAACGACGGCTTTGTAGCAATCGACCTGGGTCAGGACCTTTATTCGTATTTCTATAATCACAAAGTAAACGATGCGCGCTTAGATCCCAAATATAATAATGCTGTTCGCCGGTATTCCAAACTTCATGCGCAGATGGTTAAATCGGAATTAATAAATTCGTTCCAGGAACAACAGAATGTCTTCCATGTTTTTATTCCTCTTGTGCCTTACGGCGAGTATAGCGGAGCCGTTTATCTAAAGGTTCACCCGGACGTTTCCTTTATCAGCCAGCAGATACTATCCAGTTTTAATAAGACTGTTTTTGTTTTCTCCACTTTAATTTTGTTTGGACTGCTTGGCATGTTTTTTATTTCCAGTTATACAATTATCGAGCGGGATGAAGCCCGGGAATTGCTTTATAAGGAAAGAGAGGAACACTTGCAGGAACACATCGCGCAGCAGAAGGAACATCTGTTTACTAAGCGCATTTATCATACCCATCATAAAGCTGAAAAGGTAATGGGTTTTATAAACGAAGACGTTGAAGAGGCCAATGAGACCAATATCAAACAATTTAAGTACCGAATTGCCAAGTACGCCAATTTTATTTCAAGAGTAATTTATGATATGAAATGGTATAATCCTCCGCTCCAAACAATTCGGAATCCGCTGTTCAGAACGGATTTGAACGAGGTGCTGCGGTTTATTGTGAACAACATTTTTCTTAGAATTTCCAATCCCGTAAAGACAATTAAATTTGATTTTCAACTGGACGGCAATCTGCCGAAAGTTTCGGTAAATGAATTTGTTGTTTGGGAAATTATTGAACCATTAATTCAAAACGCTATGGATCATTCCGATAAAGAATTGATTTTGATTACGATAAAATCTGAATACAACCCGGCGAATAAAACGTCTCTTATTAGCATTGAAGATAACGGAAAGGGAATACGTTCGGATTTACTGGAAGAAAACAATGCGGGTATAAAACGAATTTTTCTTGAAAATATAAGTACCAAGGAAGAAGATAAAAACTGCGGCTATGGGTGTTACCTTGCATATGAAATTTCAAAAAGATGCGGCTGGGAAATTGACGCCAAAAATCTTGAATTAGGCGGGTGTGCCTTTACGCTGCTTATTAATCATTAAAATTTTTATTATGATTGCCGGCGGTTTAAAACAAGTTAATATAAATCTGATTCCGGCGGAACGCTGTTTCTTGCGATTTTATTTTTGCAACCATTTCACAAATTCGAGAGGAAATAATGCGGTTTGATAAACCAATTAATCTATTGCTTATCGAGGACGAAACTTACGATGTTAGCCGTGTTCAAAGAACGTTGGCGCCTTTCAATGATAAACTGATTATTAAAAAAATTGTTGCGGACGGCCAATCGGCGGTTGAACTGATTTCCGAGCACGAGAATGAATACGATGTAATAATTATGGACTATCAGATTGTTGGCCCTTTATCAGGCGAAAAATTAATTCGCAAATTAAAATTGCTTGATCCCTTCATTCAGATAATTGTAATTACCAAAATGACTATTAATGTTACCGATTTTGAATTTGCCAACCGATTAATCGAGGCCGGTGCAATGTGGTTTTGCACCAAATATCCATCGGACATTAAGGAATACGTTTATCAACCTACGGATTTACTTCTCTCCATTCTTAATGCTTATGAAAACAAACGGCTGAAAGTTGAAAAGTCGAAATCGAACTGGCAGTTGAACCAATCGATCAACAATGTATTGAATGAAAAAAAAATAATCGGTGAGTCGCACGCTGTAAAATTGCTTGTAAAGCAGATTGAAAAAGCTGCGGCCCAAGATGCAACGGTTCTTATCTCCGGTGCGTCCGGTACCGGTAAGGAATTGGTAGCCACGCATATTCACTACATGAGTAAAAGAAAGTATGAAAATTTTGTCACCATTAATTCCGGTAGCTTGCCTCAGGATCTTATAGAAAGTGAGTTGTTCGGTTTTGAAAAAGGTTCTTTTACCGGCGCGGTCGGATCAAAAAAAGGACTTTTCGAATCAGCGAACAACGGTACAATTTTTCTTGATGAAATAAGCGCGCTTCCGTTATCTGCGCAGGTTAAATTGTTAAGAGTTTTGCAGGAAGGCGAGTTGGATAAGATTGGAAGAACTGAAAAAGTAAAAGTGAATTCACGGGTTATTGCGGCATCCAATGTTAATCTTGAAAAAGCCGTCGAAGAAAAAACTTTCCGCGAAGATCTCTTCTACCGGCTTAATGTGTTTAGCATCTATGTGCCTACCTTGCGGGAAAGAATAGAAGACATCCCAATGCTCTCGGATTATTTTTTAAACAAATTCAGCAGCCAAATGTCGGTGGAAACTCCGCGTATAGATAAAGCCGCATTGGAAATTTTACAAACCTACGACTGGCCGGGAAATATAAGGCAGTTGCAAAACGTAATTCAGCGTGCAATAATTTCTTGTGAAGGGGAAATAAAACAGGAAGACATTATCGGCATTATAGGTCCGTCAAAATCCGGTAAAATTACCGGTCCGGAATTCTGGTTCGGAGACAAGATTTTATCCTGGAAAGAAATGCAAAATATTTTCCGCTGGAGATATTTTAATTATGTAAAAGGAAAAGCAAAGTCGGAATCGGAAGCCGCACGTCTGCTTGGTTTAGCCCCGTCAAATTTTCATCGAATGTGCAATAAGCTCGGGAAAATTTAATCCCATAGGCACTGCCGGATTTCTTTCCGGCAGACCCCGCCTCGGCTCCATTGGCAAATCAATCTATATCATTTTGATATAAAAATATGGCAGACGGTTTTATCGTATTGATATAAAACGCCCCCTTTTATATCTGAATACGGCTTTAATTATGAAATTTTTAGTCTGTAGCCAGTCGGTATAATCATTGTTCTATAATAAAGTCTCATTTAAACAGTGAATTCATATAATCGAACATTTCTCAAAGGTGGAAGGATTCATATGTGTGTTTGTACCTTATTATTTTCTGACCGCAACATAAAACCACGCAACTTAGATCATCGGATTAGCGATATCATGCTTCCAACCGAATCATCACAAGAGTTTATGCCGCACAATAGTTGTACACTAATGCAAGGAGCAATTTAATATGAAACAAATGAAAAAGATAATAGCGCCAATAATGCTGCTCATATTAGTATCCTTAACTACGGTATGGGCAGGTACAACAGGAAAGATCACCGGCGTTGTAACGGATAAGATTACTGGTGAACCTTTGTTTGGCGCAAATATAATTGTCGTAGGAACTATGCTCGGTGCAGCAGCAGATATTAACGGACAGTTTACAATTCTGGAAGTTCCACCTGGGACGTATAACATTCAAGTATCGTATATAGGATATCGGAAAGTTCTTATCGAGAATGTGCGCGTATACATCGATCAAACAGCAAGGGTTGATATAGCACTGGATGCAGAAACAGTTCAAGTAGGAGAACTTGTAGTAACTGCAGAAAGAAAAGTTATTAAACCTGATGTAGCCACAAGTGTTGTTGCAGTTTCTAGCAAAGAGATAAATGAATTGCCGGTCTCTACTGTCGGAGGAGTAATTGGAATGCAGGCTGGTATTCAAGGATATTCCGTACGCGGCGGTTCGTCGGATAGATTGCTGTTTCTTTTAAACGGGGTTACGTTAAGAGATCCGCGTAACAATCAGCCAACTTCCCAAATTGCATTAAGTTCTATTAAAGAAATCTCTGTAGAAAGGGGCGGATTTAATGCTGAGTACGGACAAGTTCAATCCGGAATAGTTAATGTGGTTACGCGTGAAGGAGGAAGAAAAAATTATTCCGGTAGATTTCAATTTAGAATGAGTCCTCCCGGACCAAAATATTATCGCGGTGACGGTATAAAAGATGTCACCGATCCTATGTCGTATGCTTTGAGACCTTTCTTTGATAACGCGGTATGTTGGACCGGTACCGGGAACGGCGCTTGGGACGAATATACTCGTAAAAAATATCCGGAGTTCATGGGGTGGAACCAAATTTCGAAAATATTAAATAGCGATAATAATCCGAATAATGATCTCACCCCGCTTGGTGCGCAAAGAGTTTTTGAATACGAAATTAGAAAAAAGCAGCCGAACAACCAGCCCGATTTTGATATCGACGCCGGCTTTGGCGGCCCTGTACCATTTGTAAGTGAAATGCTTGGCGATCTAAGATTTTATACTTCATTTAGAAGCACAAGAGAAATGCTGCTCTTTCCTTTGACACGGCCTGATTATAGAGATTACGATGCAACTTTACAACTTAATGCAGATTTAAATTCATCGATGCGATTAAGAGTTTCCGGTCTGTTGGGCAAGCAATATACAATTAGAAGCAACTGGGACAATGCGGGCAGCGGCAGTTATTACTATCCGCGTTACCCAAACGAAATAGCCGATGTTGCCAGCAGTATTTCCAGCACCGCCGATCTGATTACTCTCTTCTCCGATTTTAATTTCAGCTTATCGGATATAGGGCACAGATCCTTAGCCGCAAAATTTACTCATACTCTTAGTTCTAAAACTTATTACGAAGTATCCGTTGAAAATTTTAGAGTCGATTACAATACCCGCCCAACAGCTTTAAGAGATACATCACAACTTACCGAAGTAATTCCTGGATTCTATGAAAACTCAAATCCTTTTGGATATTGGCCGGCAGATTATACAGATGGCGTTATTATAACCGGCGGCTCGCATGTAGCTAAACCAAGAGATTATAGCGTGGTTAGTACAACAACAGTCAAAGCCGATTTTACAAGTCAGGTCAATTATCAAAACTTGTTAAAAGCGGGAATTGAATTTAATTATAACGATCTCAATTTCGATTACGGAACAATTGCTTCCGCCACTTCCGGTAAAACTTATGATACACGTGTTCAGATGAGAGTTTTTCCTCTCCGCGGAGCTGCGTACTTACAAGATAAACTCGAAACAAAAGAATTTATTTTGAATGCCGGTTTGCGTTTGGATTACTCAAATTCCAACGGCCATTGGTATGACATAGATCCGTATAATGTGTATTTCTTCTCATCAAAGTATAACGACACAAGAACATTTAATACTGAAAGCTCAAAACCTCAATGGCAGTTAAGTCCCCGTCTTGGCATTGCTCATCCGATTACTGAAAACGCTAAACTGTTTTTCAATTACGGCCACTTCAAACAAATTCCTAACTACGAAAGTCTTTTTAGAATTCAAAGGAACACCGATAGAGCGTTAACAAGTTTCGGCAATCCTAATCTTATTCTTGCCAAAACAATCTCCTACGAGTTGGGATTCGATTATTCGATAGACAACGAATTCCTATTACAGATTGCGGCTTATTACAACGATATCAGCGATCAGCAATCGTATACCACTTACAATTCAACAGCCGCTGGTTTTACATACAACGAGACTTCCGCCAACAATTATCAGGACACGCGGGGGTTTGAAATTACTCTACGCAAAAACAGCGGCAGATGGTGGGCCGGCTTTATTAACTATACTTATCAGGTGAACACAACCGGACATTTCGGAAGCGCCGAGTTGTATGATAATGTTTCAGATCAGAAAAAGTACGACGAAGCCACAACAAATCTTTATCAGGACAGACCGATTCCGCAACCATATGCAAGAGCTAATTTAAATTTCTTTACGCCAGAAGATTTCGGTCCGGAACTTTTCGGGCATAAAATACTCAGCGGCTGGATGCTGAATATATTGCTCAATTGGCAGGCCGGCTATTGGACAACCTGGAATCCGAAAGGTTTGCCTGCAATTTCTTACAACGTTCAAGCAGTAGATTATTTTGATGTATCGTTAAGGTTGGATAAGACTTTTGATGTTGGTCGGTTCAAATTCAATTTGTTTATGGATATGAACAACGCGCTCAATACGCTGCGCCTATGGAACACTGGCGATCAGAATTATTTAGCTTCCCTGCATCTGCCTAAAAGCAAAGCATACGATAATATTCCCGGCAACGATAAAGTTGGCGATTACCGAAAGCCCGGCGTTGATTGGCAGCCCATGGAGTTTCAACAAGTTATCGATGTTACAAAGGCCGGTAAAACCGGGGCTATCTATTACGAAGGAAGCTCCGGCAATTATTTTGAATACAAGAATGGGCAATGGTCTTCTGTTGAGCAAAACCGGATTGATCAGATTAACAAAGATAAGTCTTATATCAACATGCCAAACGCATCAACATTTTGGTTCCTGAATCCAAGACAAATCTTCTTTGGTCTCAGGGTCTCATTCAACATTAGCGATTAGAAAATACCGAGGAATAAATGAAAATAATAAAGCTAAAAATCGAAAACCAATTCATGATAATTATGTTGAGCTGTTTGATGTTTGCCGGTCTTGGCAAAACTATTGCTCAAGATATTAAATGGTTGGGTGTGAGCGACCTTCAGGGATTTGTAACCGATATAGGTGCCGAATACGAAGGTCAAGCGACAACCGGAAACGCTAACTTTTTCTCAT
>DAIEQA010000050.1:0-15595 GCA_027348115.1 Ignavibacteriales bacterium | reverse complement strand
GCGGAATAACACAGTACGTTAGGGGCCCGGTTGGAACCTTTACAACGGATTGGTATGGAAACTCATATATAAATCACGGTTTCAACAAGAATTATCAGTATGATAACAGATTACTTGTATCGTATCCTCCGGCATACCCCGGATGCGGTACCTTCGAAGTAGTATCGTGGTTTGAGTAAATTATTTTCGTATCAAATTTTCCAAAGCAGATTTCAATTCTGTAAAAATAAATTTATAGCCTGCCTGTTCTGTTCTTTTAGGAATTACTTTCGCGCCGCTTAATATCGCATCTGCCGCCTCGCCCAAAAAAAATTTTAAAACGAACCCAGGCACATTAATCAAAGATGGCCTGTTTGTTACAGAACCGAGTTTCTTGCAAAATTCTTTCATACGCACCGGGTTCGGAGAACCAGCGTTAAGCACACCATTAGCCCCCGCATTTTCCAACGCAAATAAAAAAATACCAACTACATCATCAATGTGAACCCATGGGAACCACTGATTACCGGAACCCAAGGGTCCGCCTACAAAGTATTTAAATGGAGGAATCATTTTAGCCAGCACGCCCTCGCTTTTGTCAAGAACCATTCCTATCCTAACATAAACCCTCCGGATATCGGACGGAAGTTTTATGGAAGACGATTCCCACATTTCAACTACATGAGCGAGAAAATCATTTCCCACCGCAGAATATTCATCGACTTCCTTTTCCGAGTTGCCGTAGTAACCGACAGCGGAAGCCGATATAAAAACTTTCGGTTTATTGACGGCATTGTTAATTGCATCAACCATGGAATGTGTAGTATCAACACGGCTTGAAATAATATTTTTTTTGTGGGTGTCGGTCCACCGTTTTGACATTATATTTTCACCCGCAAGATGAATCACCGCGTCTTTGTTTTCAAGAACATAATACCAATCTCTAGATTTCAGATTCCAATCTACGTATTCAGCTGCACCGGGAATAATTTGTTCAGCCCTTACGCTGTTAAGCGAGAGAACCGAAATTTTATAGCCACTCTCGATTAATCGAGCGGAAACTTTTTTTCCTATCATGCCGGTCGCGCCGGTTATAACAACTCTCTTCATTTCCTTCATTTATAATTCTAAACACGACAAAACAAATATAAGTTTTCAAAAAAATTTGTGGTACTTATTTATTGCTTTTTTGATTTTGAATTTAGTCTTATTTTTATAGCAGCCAACCATTCCTTTGTATAGTCGTCTAAAAGAGCAACCAATATGGAATCTTAATGTATAGATCAATGTTCTTTGCTTCGGTATTTTTTTTATCATTCGTCACAAACGCACAGCAAATAGTTTTAAAGGGAAAGGTGACAGATAAGGCAACATCGGCGGCACTCATTTATGCAAATATTAGAATACTCGAAACCACGGCGGGCACCACATCGAATATGGAAGGCGCTTACGAGCTTAAATTGAAACCGGGTTCTTACAAGTTCAGCGCTTCTTATATCGGATACAAATCCGATACTATTTCAGTAAACTTAAAATCGAACAAGAATTTAAATTTTGAGCTGGAGCCGATTCCGGTACACATGTCGGAAATAACCGTTTTCCCCGGAGAGAATCCGGCACTCGCAATTATTAGAAAAGCAATCGAAGCAAAGCACCTCCGAAATGACGAGTTGAATTCTTATGAATTTATGGCTTACACAAAAGGATCGGTAAAAAGCACCAAAGACTTTTCGACAAGGAATAACAGCGTAGGTCTCTCTATCGATAAAAATGATACAGCTAAATTAAAAATTACCGGCATTATTGAAAATGTAAGCAAAAGCTTTTTTAAGAAACCGAATCATTACAAAGAGGAAATTATTGCGAGGAAGCAAAGCGCAAACACGCCGGCTTCTATAAATGTTTTAACCGGCGGCAGAGTAATTCAGAATTTTTATACCGACGATATTCAATTTGTCGGGCGTCCGCTTATGAGTCCAATTGCCGATGAAGCCGTGGAATATTACGACTATTCGTTGAAAGACACGCTCGCGATGGATAAAAACAACGTCTTTAAAATTCACATTGAGCCGTTGAGAAAATCCGATCCGGGTTTTGTAGGCGATATTTTTATTGCTGATAATTCTTTTGCGCTTGTTAAGCTGGACTTAGGTCTTAACGACGCAGCTAACCCCGGGCATCTTTTTACTTCGATGCAGATTATTCAACAGTTTTCTCCTTTTGAATTGCCCGACCCGGGCAATAAATCCGTTTACATGCCCATCGACTACAGAATTTTTGCTTCCATTAATTTTCTCGGCATAGCAAGGTTCGGCTTCGAACTCAATACAATCTTTCACGATTACAAAATAAACATCCCGATTGACGACGATTATTTTAACATGGCTATAGTCAAAGTACTTCCGGATGCGGATAAAAAAGATTCTACTTTTTGGAAGACAACTCAGACCATTCCTAATTCAATAGAAGAGACCCAGGCTTATAAAAGAATCGACAGTTTAGAATCGATACCGAGAACTTTTTGGGATGATTTTTCATTTCTTTCTTCGTCGATAAGTCTTGGCGAAAATTATTCAATCACAGGCCCGTTAGGTCTATACTCATTCAACCGGGTGGAAGGGCACACATTAAACTTTGGAGTGGATGCCTCCGACCTCAACGAAAAAAGATTAAACAGCAACGTTGATTTCTCGTATGGGTTTGCCGATAAAAAATTAAAAGCCGATTTTTCTGCGAGATACTATCTTGGAGATTATCGAACCGCCTCAATATCATTTAACGCCTTCAACAAAACAAACAGTTTGTTTGAGGAATCAATTAAGTACAACAAGCTGACTTCTACGTTCACAAACCTTTTGGGCAAGTATGATTTTAGAGATTATTATTACTCCAGTGGATTCGAATTTAAAATACTCGACGAGGTATTCCCGGTGCTTCGGCTGGGCGCAGGATATCTAAACAGGACAGATAACAACGGCTTAGTCAATACGGATTTTTCTTTCTTCAACAAGGATAAAGTTTATAACGACAACAAACAGGTTTATGAATCAAGGATCAACGCGTTAACGGCCGAGTTCAGACTGGATTTTAGAAGTTATATAGAAGACGGATTTTTCAGAAGAAGAATGTCGCAAGGTAAATTTTTTGCAACAATCAATGGGGATGTTATTTGGAGTAATTCCGGAACTCTAAAAAGCGCCCTCGATTTTAGGATTTATAAGATAGACGTATTCGGAGCTTTTCCCAATTACAAATCATCCAGAATGAATTTCACTCTGACAGGCGTTTATTCCGACGGAGCGGTTCCCTATCAGATGATGTATGCATTGCCCGGCAATATAGAAAGTGTAAGTCAGACTTTTACAATGAGAACACTCCGAACCGGCGAAGTATTTGGCGATAGAGCCGCGGTCTTATCGATCCAGCAAAATTTCAACGACGATCTTTTCAGATTATTCGGGTTAACTTTTTTGAGCGATCTTCAGTTAATGCTTTCGGCGCATTTTAACGCGGCCCTTATCGAAATATCTCCGGTAAGCAAAACTATTTTACCAGGTCAGTTAAATAATCCTGCCGTAAATACGCTCAGGGAATTCAAGCATCCGTTTTATGAGCTCGGTTTTGGAATCGGGCACCCGTTATTTCCGCTGCGATTCGAATTTACCTGGAAGCTTAATTACTTCGGTACAAATAATTTTGTATTCGGAATTAACAGCGCCATACTGTAACCGCTGAGGCAGTTAAACCACAAGCAAAGTGCTACCGATTTAATGCTATTGCAGTGACAGTTAACTTTTAAACCGGATTACAAAGTTTGTACCCTTGTTTTTTTCGCTGTATACATTAATGGCCGCGCCGTTCAGTTCGCAATGTCTTTCCACTACCGCCAGACCAAGACCGGTGCCCTCGAATATTCGCGAGTAGCTAAGATCTTCCTGAGAAAACGCCTTAAACAAAAGCGGCAGATATTCCTGTTTGATTCCAATACCGGTATCGGAAATTTCGGCGGTTATTCTCTTATCCTCGTCGCGGAATAATTTCATAATCACGCTGCCGCCCGGCAAAGTATATTTAATAGCGTTATCGGTTAACTGGTTGAAAATCTGGTAAACGCCGTGTTTGTCTCCTATAATTGTAGCGTGCTCAAGTTCATTAACCAAAGAGAAGCTTATGTCTTTATCGAAAGCTTCATTTTGGAAATTACGGTAGACTTCCAAAAAAATATCGTTGACCAGGTCGATCTCTGACACATTAAAATCGTAGGAGCCGGTCCGCAGTTCGGCCATTTCGAGCAGAAGGCCGATTGTTCTTTGAATTCGCTTCCCCTCCTTTTCGATGATTTTAATATTGTCATTTAATTCATCCGGCGAGAGACGCGAATAATCCGTTTTCAATATTCGCGCAAAATTTAGTATGACATTTAACGGCGTTCTTATTTCGTGTGATATCATCGCAAGGAATTCGGTTTTAAGCTCTTCGGTTTTTCTTCTTTCAAAAGAAAGCTCAAGGGCGGTTTCCTCCGCTTCTTTTTTCTCGGTAATATCGTCCGCAATTCCTTCATAGTAAGTAAACGAGCCGTCGGGATTCTCAACTGCAGTTGCAGTTTCGCGCAGATACAAAAGAGTTCCGTCTTTTCGGATCCACTCGGATTCAAAATCCTTAACAAAACCATTCTTCAGCATGGAGGATTTGAAGTTCATTCTTTTTTCAACGTTGATTATACAGTAGTCTTCAAAGTTAAGCTGGTCAAATTCCTCAATTGAATTATAACCTAGAAGGTTAAGCATGTAATCGTTAATCCTCTTTATCCTGCCGTCAAAATAAATTTGGTAATAGCCAATGGAAGCGTTGTCGAAGATCTTGTAGATATAATCGCCCGACTTAAAAATTATTTGATCGCGCGGTTTCACACTTACCGATTCCTTGTTGCATGCGTACCTTCCAAGGTACTTATCGTCCTCGTTGTAAACAGGTTCGCACATATGAGTAATCCAGCGCACACCCCCGTTTTTGGTAATAATCCGAAATTCTTCCATGCAAAGACTATTTCCCTCATACTCGGTTCTAAAATGATTTTCGAGGCGAGGATAATCGTGAGGGTGAATTATTCTTTTCCAGAAATCCATTTCGTTTTGCATTTCGTCGCAATCGTAACCTGTAAGATATTTGCACGAGGGGGAAACGAAACTAATTTCGTTATTTGGATCGATCCAGTAAATCCAATCCGGAGAAAAATACGCTATGATTTTAAAGAGTTTATCCTCGCGAAGAACTGCTTTGCGAACAGCTTTCCTATCGGATAGACTAGTACCCTTGAACTCGGCTTGTTCATATTCAAATGCAGATAGTTCTACATTTCTTTTTCGAATTGTATTTGCCATAATAAAGCCCCTTTCTATGACAGTTATTTATTTATACTATAGAGGAATATTTAAAATAGGAGAGTGGAATTGAAAAACTTTATCTTTCCCTCCCAGCCAAGAAGGACTATTTTCAATTCCACTCAAGAGGGTGCATCGCGAACATACGGCGTATTTTGATTGTATTATACGTCAAAGATACGAGCGATAAAATATTGCGACCAACGATTAACCGGTCTAATTAGAGAGTTTTTTTATCTTGCTGCTTAGCCGTTGACTTGCCTCCAACTCTTCGTTGAAAGCTTTTACAATTATTCTATAGCGGTTGCTGCTTATCGGCTCCACCTTTTCAACATAATCAACATTGATTAGCGTTTGACGGTGAATTCTGACAAACTTCTCGTTTGGAAGTTTGTCTTCCCAGTATTTCATCGACTTCCGCAGAAAGAATCTTTTATTATCGGCTAAGAACAGCTGAGTGTAATCTTTAAGACTTTTAATTACAATGATTGAACTGACGAGGTAAAATCCCGGATTTTTTTTATCGCTGATAAAGATATGATCGTTATAACTTAGTGCCGTACCGCTGGGTGTCGGCTGAAAATCCGGCATATTATTTTTAGATTTTTCTAGAATTTCTTTTTTGTCTTCGTTTCTCTCAAAAAATTTAGCACGTTTTTTAACCTGGGTATTAATTGCCCCTATTAGCTCTTCGTGGGCAAATGGTTTTGTAATATAATCGTCGGCGCCTAAAATCATTCCGCGTCGTAAATCCTCCCGCAATGTTTTTGCCGTTAGGAAAATAAAAATGGGCATTAACTTTTCTTCCAGCTTCTTAATTTCCGTAAGCAGTTTGTAACCGCTGATATCGGGCAGCATAATATCGCAAATAACAATATCCGGATCGAATTCCATAATCGAGCTCAGTCCATTCTTACCGTTATAGGCAGCTTGTACTTCATAGCCGTTCTCTTTCAAAAGTAAAACAATATTTTCGGCCAGATCGATGTTGTCCTCAATTACAAGTATTTTTTTCATTGTCACATCAATATTTAATTGGGATTAAGATTTTAAATTCGGTCCCCTTATTTAGTTCGCTTATACACCCGATTTTTGCTCTATGAATTTTTCCTAAATTTTTTACGATTGACAGTCCCAGTCCCACGCCGGGTACTTGTGCAGCATTTTTTCCTCTAAAGAACGGTTGAAACAGTTTTTTCAAATCGGATTTGCCGATTCCCACTCCCTCATCCCTTACGGAAAATTCAATATACCTCTTTGCATTTCGAACGGACAGTCTTACTTCTCCGCCGTTAGGAGAAAATTTTATAGCGTTATGTATAAGATTAGTAAGAATTTGTTTTAAAATAAACTCATCGCAATAAATTGTTGTAAGATTAGGATCGATATGGCTGTTAATAAAATGAGTGTCTCCGATGTGGATAACAGCTTCTTCCAATAAATCGCTTATGAATTTTCTAATATCGGTTTTCCGTATACGGGGTTTCTGCTTTGAAGGATCATATTTGTAAATGGCGGTAATTTTGTCCACCGTTTCGGTTAGGTAATCCGACGATCTTTTTAACTTCTCCAAAATTTCTTGCTGGCGGAATGTATTTCCTTTTTGGATATAAAGCTCAAGCAGGTCGATGGAGCTGCGTATTGTTGAAAGAGGCGTACGCAGCTGGTGCGATGTAGCTGTAATAAATTCGGATTGCATACGCTTAAACTTTCGCTCATGCAAACCGGCCTTCTCCCTCTCCTTTAGTAGGGATATCTTGGAAGATTTACTTTTTGATTCGGTGAATTTCTTATTCACAAGTTTTTTTACTCCGCTCGCAGATATTTTTGTTAATATTTTCTTTCGCACCTTAAATATCTTTTACTCTTCGCCATGACCGTATTTCTTTTCGCCGGCTGTGACTTCCATCATAAGATGGTTTTGCTTTGGGGGCAGCGGGCACGTTGCAAATTTAGTAAAACTGCACGGGGGATTATATGCCTTGTTAAAATCCACGAACAATTTTCCTGTCGAGTCGGGCTTATCGGCATAAAGAAATCTTCCCGCGCCATATGTTTCTTTTCCGCTTGTCTTATCCGCAAAAATTATAAAGTATTTATTGCCTTCTTCCAGCGGATCGATTTTACAAGTAACGCCGTCCTTAACAAACACTATAGCATTTTTTACCAAGGCAGTATCAACCATACCAAGAATATTCGGGACAAGAATTTTTTTAGCCGGATTATACGGTTCCAAGTGAGCTTCGATTCTCCAGTCGGAATTAATCGGGTAAGTATCAATATCATCGAAAGATTTTAGCAACGGGCTGTCTAGATCGCGCAGTCTTACTCCGTACTTATCCCCTCGTTTAATAATAAACCAGCGAAGAGAACCGTATTGAAGAACCGTGGGATTATCCTGAGTGTCGTTTTTCAATTTCAGTTCCGAAACATTTTTACCGTTGCACGTAACATCGACACCGTTTTCTATTTTTACCGTGACTATAGAATCCGATAAATTAAAGACGCCAATTAAACCGGGGGCTTTACCTTCCGGAAAAATTACGTCATTGGTTTTATCGGTTCCAAATTTATTTTCTCCGCGCTTCAGCCAGTACAATCCGGCAAGGTTAAGCCAGCCGTTTTCCTTTTTCAAGTTCTCAATTCTTTTACGATGCCAATAGTTAATTTCTTTTATATATGCGGGAGATCCTTTTTCTTCATATGTCTTTGAACATGAAAAAAAGATTTGCGCGGCCAGCAGTGTTATGAAAAAAAGAAGCGCTTTCTTCATTGTCATAGCCTTTCAAATTATTACAATTGAACTTAATCATTATTAATCGTTGTTTCAAAAATAAGTTTAATTGCCGTTTTCAAATACCCGAATGGAAAATTATGAATCAAAAAACAAACGACCCCGGACTCGGTGAAAAATATTTAATCAATGCAACCAGGTTGATTAACCGCGACGGCTCATTCAACATAAAACGTTACGGAGCCGGTTTTCATCACAAAGACCTTTACCAGTTTTTAATAAATCTCACCTGGCCTAAATTTCTAACTGCAATTTTTACGTTTTATTTTATTTTCAATTTGATCTTTGCCGGAATATATATTCTAATCGGGACCAATTCGCTCGTCGGGGTTCATCACGAAAACAACATCGATTCTTTTACCGACACTTTCTTTTTCAGCATTCAAACATTTACAACCGTGGGTTACGGGCATATTGTGCCGGCAGGAATCGTTTCAAATTTAGCGGCTGCTATTGAAGCAATGACCGGATTACTTTCATTCGCTATTATCACAGGTCTTTTGTACGGAAGGTTTTCAAAACCTTCGGCAAGAATTCTTTTCAGCAATAACATTCTTGTAACCCGAACCGATTCCGGCAACGCGCTTATGTTCCGAATTGCAAATCAACGGAACACAAATCTTATGGAACTGGAAGCGAAAGTTTTATTTTCCTATATCGAAGGCGAATCCGGCTCGCAGTTAAGAAAATACAGCGATCTCAAACTCGAACGTTCGAGCGTATATTTTTTCCCCCTCAATTGGACTTTAGTGCACCCGATTGACGAGCAAAGTTTTCTTTACGGTAAAACTGCCGCGGAGCTTGAAAAAATGCGCGCGGAACTCTTGATACTCGTAAAAGGGTTCGATGATACCTTCAGCCAGGTTGTGCATTCCCGTTATTCATATAAGTACGATGAGATTATCTGGGGAGCAAAATTTGTGAGGCCGTATTCAACAGATGAAGCCGGCATTGTCAATTTTGATTTACGGGATATTCATAAGTACGAAACTTCCGCTATGTAATTATCAAGTTTATCTTTTGTTTTCGCACTCAAAATGTTTTTTGCTTGCATCAATCTTTCAGTCCTCATTGGATAAATTTCCATTGTTGTAGAACTTTAAATGCAAATTATGATAATTGGAACCCTCGAAATTTAGGAGACCTTAATTTTGTTAAGAGAAATTATTATATTTAAATGAAAATAGAATCGTTCAATAGAAAATCCTTTGGGGCATAATGCCTGGAAAGAGTAAAATCAATAACATAAAACAAGATAACCCGGTCAAAAAGAAAATATCTCACAAGAAGATTTCAGCGGCAAGTAAAAAAAATTCAATCGTTGAAAACCAGATTCTCTTCGAAAAGATTTTTCAAGAATCCGAAATGGGGGTTGTTGTTGTCAATCAGTCGTTAGAGATATTAAGAATAAACACGACTTTTCAGAAAATGCTGGGCTATTCCGAGGAAGAATTGCTTGGCATGAAGTCCACCGAGGTAACTCATCCTCACGACGTGAAAGTAGATCAGAAATTTTTAAAGGAATTGTTGGGCGGTAAACGTGATCAATATTCATTCAACAAAAGATTCATAACAAAGGCCGGTCAATTTGTATACAGCAAAGTAACCAGCTTTTTAATTAAGCTGCCCGGGCAAAGAAATAAAAAAATTTTATCATTGGTTGATGATTTAACTTCGCAGCGGCAGATTACAACCGAACTATTTTCAAATCAATATTTATTTACAGCCCTTTTGGATAATATACCCGACAGCATTTATTTCAAAGATTTAGACAGCAGGTTCATTAAAGTAAATAAAAAGAAAGCTCAGAATCACGGCATTAGCGATCCGACTGTATTCATCGGCAAATCTGATTTCGATTTCTTTTCCAAAGTACATGCAACAGACGCGTTTAACGATGAGCAACAGATTATCAAAACCGGTGAACCTCTGTTGGAAAAAGAAGAAAAAATTGAATGGCCGGACGGACACGTTGCCTGGGTTATAACTTCAAAAATTCCTTTCAAAGATGTAAGCGGTAAAATTATCGGAACTATTGGAATTACGCATGATATCACAATAAGAAAGCAGACTGAAGAGCAGCTTCGATTAGAGCGAATACTAATGAAAACGGTGTTCGATAATTTGCCCGACGCGATTTATTCCAAGGATTTAAATTACCGCAAAACATTTGCGAACAAATCCGACCTTAAAAACATGGGTTGTGAGCGGGAGGAAGACGCAATCGGCAAAACGGATTTCGATTTTTTCCCAAAAGAGGTTGCGGAAAAATTTTACGATGACGACAGAGCCGTAATTGATACCAGCCAGCCTGTAATCAACCGTGAAGAATTTTTCTTCGATATAAACAATAACGAAAGATGGCTGCTAACCTCGAAACTGCCGCTTCGCGACGAAGAAGGAAATATAACAGGTCTTGTGGGCATCGGTCACGATATAACTGAAAGAAAGAAATCCGAAAAAGCAAAAGAAGTTTTATTTCAAATTTCGGAAGCGGCTAATTCGGCATCCGATATGATGTCTCTCTACAAGCGCATTCATGAAATAATTCAATCGCTTATACCGGCAAAAAATCTTTACATCGCCCTTTACGATGAAAAAGAGAAGATGCTTTCGTTCCCGTATTTTGTTGATGAATTTGATCCTCCCATGCCGGCAAAAAAACTTGGAAAAGGTTTAACCGAATATGTGCTGATGACAGGCGAAGCAATTTTAGTCGACGCGAAAAAAGATTACGAGTTAAGAGAATCCGGTAAGGTTGAACTCATCGGAACTCCTCAGGCAATTTGGCTCGGCGTTCCGCTTAAACTTGTTGGCAAAACAATTGGAGTTTTGGTAGTTCAGGATTACGAAAATGAAAAAGCTTTCGGCGAAGATGAGATGCAACTTCTTACATTCGTAAGCGAACAAGTTGCCACCGCCATTGAAAGGAAGAAAAATTCCGATGCCATTAAAATGTATGCCGAAGAACTGAAACAGCTTAATCAAACAAAAGATAAATTTTTCTCCATCATCGCACACGATTTGAAAAATCCTTTTATCACAATCATGGGTTTTTCCGATCTCATCATTTCCGATTACAACGAACTTTCCGAGGATGAAAAATTATTCTATATCGAAGAGATGAAAAAGTCCGCCGAGCTTTCTCACAGTCTTCTTCAAAACTTACTGCAGTGGTCTAGGTCACAGACGGGAAGAATCGAATTCAATCCCCAAAGATTATCTATCCGCGATATAGTAGATGAAAATGTAGAACTGCTTAAAGTTACGGCACAGCGCAAGCAAATTACTTTTTCATGCAATCTGGAAAGCGCTCTGCACGTTTTTGCCGATGAAGATATGCTCAACACAATTTTACGAAACCTTCTTACAAACGCTTTAAAATTTACAAATAAGGACGGCGAGGTATGCGTCAACGCGGTTTCTAAAAACGGCATGGTTGAAATTAGCGTGCATGACAGCGGCGTTGGAATGGACGATAAAACACGAGACAGCATTTTCCGTTTGGATGTAAGTCACTCAACCCCGGGAACGGAGAATGAAACCGGCACCGGGCTCGGTTTGATTCTCTGTAAAGAATTTGTAGAGAAAAACGAAGGAAAGATTTACGTCGAGAGTATTCTTGGAAAAGGCAGCACATTCACATTTTCTTTACCGAGCGCCAATTAAAATACTTTGCTTGCCGGATTTGCAAAACCAGGATTTTGCCCCCTTAGTTTTATGCATTAAAGAATTATTGAATCTGCTTCCGCCCTTTTTGTAAAAGCCGCGACAAAACATTTTCATTTCCAATCCTGAATCAAAAAGGAAGTATCTTTTTTATATTTTTCGGTGGGAATTTACTATTCATGTTTAGCTCAAATTTCAAACTGAAGTTTTAAATATCCGTAACTCGAATTGTTTGAAATATCTCTTGTAACATTCTTCTGAACAATTTTTTTGAAGACAAGATCGAAAAAGAACTGGCGGATTGGCTCGTACCTTACATAGAAGGTAATGACGTTTGTGTTGATTCGCTCGCCGTCTAAGAAATTTATATCTATCGGATCTATACCATCGCGGTGGGCAACAAAGGCATCTCCTCCCGCATTAAAAACAAGATTGCCCTGCGAGTTGTACACATTTGCGCCGTGACGTATATGCTGGAAACTAAAACCAAGCCGTAATTTTTCGCTTACATTGTATGCCGCGTTCACGTAAATCTCATCCGAATTCGGACCAATGCTGTCGCCGAGAATCTGTCCCCATGATGTATAAGTATCCTCTTTATTTATATGAGAATAGACATAAGGACGAATTCGCGTATATTCAAAAATTAAAGAGAGATCATTAATCTTTAACGGAGAATACCAGAAGACACCAAGCTGGTAACCGGTTTTATTTATAAAGTTGGACAAGTCCTGTAAATTTCCAAAAGGATCGTCATCCATGAAGAATGTTCCCTGGAATTCAACATCTTTAAGAAAGTGAGTTTGCATATCAAACCAAAGCGTTCCGTTATCCCGATCTTGCAGAGACATCTCCTCGAACTTATAAAATGCAAACGGATTCATATAGGCGAGGTCTAAACCGCGGCCTGAGTAAACTACCGATTCACCCATTCCTGCATCGAGCACTCCGGGAAAAGAAAGCTTCAATTTGTTAGTAGCAATATACTTTGTATAGTTGTTTCCCCGGATCGGATCATACTCTCCTACGGTTGATGCATGCCAGGAAGTGAAGTTGAAAACGCCGTAGGTGAAATCGAATTTAAAGAAATCCATCACCGGATGATTGCCAGAAAGCACAAGCTTATTGCCGTACCCGTAACCGAATTTCATTTTCTCCCTGCCGAATTCAAACGCGAGATGCATATTCTTGGCCGGTTCGGTATAATATCTTAAATATCCTTCGGTAAAATCGTAATTGCCGATGTTTTCAATGTTCTCAACGTATTTGAAATTGTAGTTGAGGCGCGGATCAATCGTAGGCGCAAATTTGCCAGAACCTTTGATCCCCCCTTTTATTAGACTGAAATTATATCCCAGTTTTTCGAACAACGTGCCGTGGAAGCGGAAACCGATATCGAATAATTCGGTATTGTTTATAACCGGCGAAAATTTTTGTCCGTGAACAATTCTTCCTAATACATTAAAGTAGCCGTTGGCGTCCTTGTCTCGAAAAGCATAAATATATTTTACCTTATCAGAAAGAAGGTCCGAATGATTGCGGGAAAATGTCGTATCTGTTCCAAACATTGCATAGGTATTCGTACTATCGGCTTTGTCATCATAAAATTCGTCTTGATACTTCTTTAAAATTTTTGCTTCTGTGGGACTCAGCTCGCTTTCCCTTTGCTCAACCCGTTCCAAAAAATTTTTTACTTCCATTCGCGACATTGCGGGATTGTCGTCGTGTATCGAGCTGATTATACCTTTCACCTGCATCTCCTTAAGAAAAGTATAAACGTCATTATCGATCGGCACATTTTCCTGCTGGGCATTGAGTTTAGAGGCAGGCATCAAAAGGTAAAGAGCAATGATGATTCCAACAAAATTTTTTTTCATAGGGGTTTACGCATCAATTGTTTTGTGAGCTAAAAATTTATTGTAAAGAATTAATCCGATAATTGTTACTACTCCTATCAAGCTGAAAATTATCCAGAGCAACTGCGGGTTATGAAGTTTATCGACAAAGTGAACATAAAGCGAAGCGCCTAAAATTCCGCCAATCCCGCTTCCTAAAACTCCGTATAAAAACGAGTAACCAAGGTACAGCGCTTTCTTATCTTCGGGAGCTATCAAACCGACATAACTTATAAACTTCGGATGAGCGGTCATTTCTCCGATTGAAAAAATAATCATTCCGGCAATGAATACAAACGGATGGGATGACACCGCTAAAATTCCCATACCCAATGTTCCCAACGCTATACCCGTTATCATTGTAGGTAAAGCTTGCGTTTGTTTAACTATGTTTGAAACGATAAGCTGCAACAAAATTATGGTTCCGCCGTTAATCACCGTCACATGCTCAACATCAAACTTCCAATTAGGATTTGAAATGAACAAGCCGAGAAATGAATTAACAAAATTATTCACGGGAGTTTTGTCAACGTAATCTTTCATGTACCACAAAACGGTATCGAACTGCTGGAAATATAAAATCCAGAAACCCGAATAAATTACAATCATTATGATGAAACGGAAATCCGAAAAAACAAAGAGCGCGTCTTTAAGAACTTGCGCTATAGATTTTGTGCTTTCCGGTTTTGGCGGCTCCTTGTAGACGAAGAGGTTCAGAAAGAAAAGCCAGCCAGTCCCGATGGCTGCCATAATAAAAATGTACGACCACGAAATCGACTTAAGCCACGGTATAAGTATTAACGGAAAGATAAATGCTCCGAGGTTGATCGACCAATAATAAATTCCAAAAGCTACGGTGGAATTTGATTTGTCGGTTGAACGTGCAATCGTGCCGGAGATTATCGGTTTGAAAAATCCGGCACCGATAACCATCATGATCAAACTTAGGAAAACGAAAACATACGAGGTAAACAGAGATGTTAGAAAATATCCGAGACTCATTACAACGAATGCGAACATTAAAGTGATTCGATAGCCGAAGCGATCCGCAATTGCGCCGGAAAGGATAGGCAAGAAATAAAGCAGCGGCGTAATGGTGCTTTTAATTACTCCCACGCTTTCTTTGGAAAATCCCAGCCCTCCTTCCGACGGGCTTAATATTAAATAGACCGATAGAACCGAAAGGACACCGTAGTAAGAACCGCGTTCAAAAAATTCCATTACTATTACCGTCCAAAAATTTCTTGGAAACGATTTAAAAATGGAAAATGCGCTGCCGGATTTTTCTTTCATCGATTCTCCATAGGCATTTTTATGAATGAAAAGATTGCCCCGCAATTTAATCATCTTTAATACAAAGTTACGGAAGGTTGGTAGAAATTTTATTGTGGAAAAATTTTTTCTTATTCCGGTGAAAGGATTTTATTTCCTGCCGAGATAATCCAGCACAGCATTAATAAATGTTAGAGGATGCGGGGGGCAGCCCGGAATGTAAAGGTCGACTTTAATTTCGTCGAAGAAGGATCGGTTCAACTCATCGGAGGCGGCAAATATTCCGCCGCTTATTGCGCATGCGCCTACTGCAATAACAATTTTGGGATCGCTCACGCTTTTATAAGCATCCATCAATGCCGGAGCCATGTTCTTAGAAACGGGACCGGTAATAACAATTCCGTCGGCATGGCGCGGCGAGGCAACAAAATCAATCCCGAACCTGCCGATATCAAAATTAACATTTGTGCTTGCGTTCAGTTCAAGCTCGCAGCCGTTGCATCCGGCAGCGGATACCTGTCTGAGTTTTAGCGAACGGCCGAATAACCTATGAATTTCTTTTTGAGATTTGACCGCTTCTTTGTAATACGCTTCGTAAGTTTGAC
>DAIEQA010000046.1:0-17641 GCA_027348115.1 Ignavibacteriales bacterium | reverse complement strand
GAAATCCCGACAAAATTATTACTCGTCGGGGACGGGCCCGACCGTTCCGAGTGTGAGCGCTTAACAAGGGAACTCGATCTTCAAAAGGACGTTTTGTTCCTCGGCAAACAGGATGGTCTTACGGAAATTTTAAATTCGGCTGATTTGTTTTTAATGCCGTCTCAATCGGAAAGTTTCGGACTATCCGCCCTGGAAGCAATGGCGTGCGGAATTCCTGTTGTAAGTTCTTCTGTCGGCGGTCTGCCGGAATTGATAATTCATAACGAAACCGGATTTATTGCCGAGATAGGGGACGTGGACAGAATGGCAAAATACACGATCGATTTGTTAACCAACGAAAGAAAATACAAAACCTTTTCGAAGAACTCACGCGACCGGGCTGTGAACAATTTTGATAAAAATTTGATTGTTCCTAAATATGTTTCATACTACGAAAAGATTCTGAACTCGTAAATCAACCGTTAATTATAGAGCAAGATTCTTGATCTTGATCTTGATCTTGCTCTTATTCATGCTCTTCTAATTTAAACCGGTTGCCTTCCAATGCTATAGTAGGCAATTCCCTCTTCCTTTATCTTATCAACGTCGTAAATATTTCTTCCGTCGAAGATAAGCGGCTTCTTCAGCGCATTTTTAATTTTGGAAAAATCGGGATTACGGAATTCATTCCACTCTGTTAAAATTAGAAGCGCATCGGCTCCATTAAGAGTTGCATACTGATCTTGATTGTACTCCGGTAGATCGTCCAGATAAAATTTTGCGTTTCCCATAGCAGCCGGATCGTAAGCAGCAACCTTTGCACCGAGCTTTACGAGTTCTTTAATTATAATTACAGCCGGAGCTTCGCGCATGTCATCGGTATTCGGTTTAAAGGCCAAACCCCAAACGGCAAATTTTCTTCCATGTATATTCGAGTTGAAGTGTTTCAGAATTTTATTTACGAGAACAAGTTTTTGATTCTTGTTTACTTCATCAACTACCTTAAGCAATCTAATTGGCGAGCCGTGATCTTCGCTTGTTTTGATTAGAG
The DNA here is from genome assembly GCA_027348115.1 of Ignavibacteriales bacterium. Lineage (GTDB taxonomy): Bacteria > Bacteroidota > Ignavibacteria > Ignavibacteriales > Melioribacteraceae > Fen-1258. The sequence continues at coordinate 16,611 of DAIEQA010000046.1, read as the reverse complement.
CGTTTACATCTTTAGGAAAGCACGAACCGCCGTAGCCGATTCCGGGAAATAAAAATCTTTTCCCTATCCTCGAATCGGCGCCCATTCCTTTTCGTACCATGTCCACATTCGCGCCTACTTTTTCGCAGAAGTTGGCAAGTTCGTTCATGTATGTAATACGCATTGCTAGGTAAGAATTGGCTGCGTACTTAGTCACCTCGGAACTTTCCGGGTTCATTTCGAATATCGGGTTGCCCTGTCTCACAAACGGCTCGTAAAGTTTTCTCATCACCTCGAATACTTTTTGAGATTTGGCGCCTACCACAATACGATCCGGCTTCATAAAATCGTCGACGGCAAAACCCTCGCGCAAAAATTCCGGATTCGAAACTACTTCGAAATTCATGAGATTGTGTTTTTCAAGGATTGCCGTAACCTGCCGAGATGTTCCAACGGGCACAGTGCTTTTGTTTACAAGGATTTTAAAGGGTGTCGATTTCGATTCAACAAAAATTTTTCCAATCTGATCCGCCACGTTAAATACATATTTTAAGTCGGCCGAGCCGTCTTCTCCTTGTGGTGTAGGAAGACAAAGAAAAATTACATCCGTTTCAGTCACTGCTTTTTTTAAATCGTCTGTAAAAGCAAGCCGTTTCTTTTCTATGTTCCGGTGAAAAAGAATTTCCAAACCGGGTTCATAAATCGGTACCTCGCCGGATGTAAGCTTCTTTAACTTTTCAGGGTTGTTATCTACGCAGATTACATTGTTGCCCATTTCTGCAAAACAAGTTCCGCTAACTAATCCGACATAACCTGTTCCGATTACGGATAAATTCATAATGTCTCTCCTCTAAATTTGATAAGAGAAATCTTTTTCGATATCGCTAAATTTTTTCGAATGTAAATCTTTGGACGAAACAATCACCTTCTCAATTTTCCAGTCAATATTCAATTGCGGATCGTTGTAAAGAATCGAACGTTCACTTTCTTTATTGTAAAGATTTGTGCATTTGTAACTGAATATAGCAATTCCGGAAAGGACGGAAAACCCGTGAGCAAATCCCGGCGGAATCCATAATTGGTATTTATTATCCTCGCTTAACTCCGCGGCATAATACTTTCCGAATGTGGGAGAGCCGAAACGGATATCGACCGCAACATCTAATACTTTACCCGCAATTACGCTGCAGAGTTTTCCTTGCGCGTAATCTCCGGTTTGATAGTGAAGTCCCCGTACCGTTCCCAAAACTGATTTGGAAATATTATCCTGCACAAAAGTCTGTTGAATGCCGCCATCTTCATATTTTTTTTTGTTGAAAGATTCGAAGAAGTATCCGCGTTCATCGGCAAAAACATCCGGTTTAATTAAAAGCAATCCTTCTATATAAATTTTTTCGAATATCAAGATTTACCCCTTAGTATTTTGGATTTTGATGCCACTTCCATGCGGTTTCGATGATGTCTTCAATTTTATATTTTGGGATCCACCCGAGAACTTCCTTTGCTTTTTTATTATCTGCAACTAATCTGGCGGGGTCGCCTGCACGTCTTTCAACAATTTTATAAGGAATTTCTCTCCCGGTAAGTATTTTGGATTTTCCTATTATCTCCAGCACGGAATTGCCGTTGCCTGTTCCAAGATTTATTATGGTGGATGAATTTCCTTTTTGTAAATACTCAAGCGCTTTTAAATGCGCGTCGGAAAGATCGTTTACATGGATATAATCTCGAATGCAGGTGCCATCCGGCGTATCGTAATCAATTCCAAAAACCGAAACATCTTTTCGCTTACCAAGAGCCGTGTTAAGTACAATGGGGATCAGATGGGGTTCTGGCTGATGACTTTCTCCGATATTTCCGGATGCATCCGCGCCCGCGGCATTAAAGTAACGAAGCGCAACATGTTTAATCCCAAACGCCGCTTCGAAATCCTTCAACAACATCTCAATTACTAATTTAGTATTTGCGTAAGGATTTATAGGATTGGATTGCTGATCTTCCGAAATAGGAACTTTGACGGGGTTGCCGTAAATAGAACACGTGGAGGAGAAAACAAAATTTTTAACTCCTGCTTCGGCGGCTGCCCGAATAAGATTAAAACTGCCAACAACGTTGTTCCGGTAATATAAATCTGGGTGTTCAACCGATTCTCCCACATAAGCGAAAGCCGCAAAATGAACAATGGAATCCACCGAATACTTTTTTAATACGTTGGTTACTGCCGCGGCGTTGTTCAAATCTGCAACTTCTAAAATTACACGGGACAAAACGGATTCTTTATGCCCGCGCGAGAGATTATCCAAAACAATTGTCTCTATTCCCTGCTCGATAAGTAATTTAGCAAAGTGAGACCCTATATAACCGGCTCCTCCGGTAACTAGAACTTTCAATTCGATCTTTCCTGAAATTTGGGATCAAAAATACAAAATTAATTTTTATTGACTACTGCAATAAATTTACGATGTACAAGATCCATAAGCAGAAGAACTCATGAGAAATTCAGGTAACTATTCCAAATTTTATAAAGCTCGTATGTGGCACGGACATCCTCGCCGCAGTAAACGGCAATGTCCTTAATCCGCCCTGCTTTGTAGAGTTCTTTAACATCCATACCGGTAATGCCCTTGGATTTCGGAGAAACGATACCGAACGCGTTGCAATAAAAATCCAGGTTGAATTTTTTAGTTAATCCGTAAAAAGTAAATTGCTCAAGAAGATCGATGTGCTGGCTAGAGTCATAACGGTTACGCAAAAAATTTTTCGAAGGTTTGATTTTGTTGAATGCCGATCTGATCATCAGGAACGGAAGATCGAAATTTCGCCCGTTGAATGATACAAGCTTTTCGGCTTTGGCGGCATACTTCCAGAAATATTTCAACATTTCTTCTTCGGCAATAGGTTTGTACTTAACTGTTTTCTCTTCACCAACCCATTCGTCGTCTTCACGTCCTTCATAAAGAACAATCGATTTTTCTTTCTGTGTACTTAACATTCCAATGGCCACAACTTTGGCAGTAAACGGGTACAGACTTAAAAATCTTTTTGCTTCTCCGGCAAGTTCGTCTTTTTTTTCAGGATCTTTTTCCTGTTCGGCTTGCCGTAAAATAAATTCCTTCTGAGAATCGGTAAGAGTTTCAAAATCGAAACCGACCGTCTCAATATCAAATACTAAGTTCATACTGCCCCCGTAAAGGTGAAAGTTTAGCTTTAAGTTAATAAAGTTTTGAATTATTTGTTATAAAAATCATCGACGGGAAAACTTATTGTTTGAATCTTGACTAATAATTTTTATTAGCTATTTTCCTCACATCAAAAAATTGAGACTTAGTGAAAACAAAAAACCGCGCATTATTTATCGATCTTTTAAGAGCGCTCGCTCTAATTGTAATGATTGAAGTTCACGTTATTAACGAACTTTTAAACCATGAATTAAAAGCAGGCGGTTGGTTTACCGCATTAAACTTTATAAACGGTCTCGTTGCCCCTTCATTTTTATTTGTAAGCGGACTCGTATTCGTTCTCTCGCTTCAGAAAGGAACCGATGAACTCAAAAAGTTCGGCACTACATTTTGGAAAAAGGTCTCACGCATCGGAATGATTTTACTCGCCGGTTATTCTCTTCATACTCCATACTTTTCCTTAAACAAGCTGATAATACACTGGTCGCTGCTGGCGGAAAAACAATTATTCGTAGTCGATATACTCCAGTGTATTGGAATCGGCCTGCTCATATTGTTGTTGGCAAGAACACTCCTAAAAACCGATAAGGCATTTTACTTATTTATAACTATCGCGCTGGGAGTTGTACTAATTGCAAGTCCCATATTCTGGAAAATTGATTTCAACTCTTTTCTCCCAATACCGCTGGCAAGTTATTTTAATCCAGCAAATGGCTCGCTGTTCCCGGTTTTTCCATGGTTCAATTTTTTATTTGCCGGGGCAATAACCGCTAAGTTTTACATTGATTACAGGGATAAAAATTCCGAAAAAGAATTTGCCAGAAAATTAATCATGATAGGATCAGGATTTTTTGTAGCGGGCTGGACAATGTTAGAGTTGCTGCCGCGGCACAATGCAGAAATAATTAAACCGCACCCGATCTTTTTTCTTCAACGCCTTGGCGTAGTATTGTTTTTGCTTGGTGCCTGCTGGTTTTATGTTAACAGAAAAGAAAACTATAAATCGTTTATGATGGATGTAAGCCGGGAATCGCTGCTTGTTTACTGGTTTCATCTTCAACTTATATACAGAAAAATTTTTGTCGGCAAAAGTCTGGTTGAGTTATACGGAGACCAGCTTAATGTTTACTGGTGTATACTTGTAACAATAGGCATAAGCATCGTAATGATTTACTTTGCAAAATTATGGGGATGGATCAAACGGAATCATCCGCCTATTTCCAAAAAAATTGTCTTCGCGTTTCTAACAATTTCTTTAGTGATGTTTCTTCTAAACGGATATTTCTATTTTGATTTTTGATTAGCTGAATCAATCGGATGTTAAATAATCCTTGGGAACATCCATCATGTTTATTTGTATTCGTAATCTAAATTACTAAGCGACAATTTTCTCGATTATACTTACAGCCAGTTTTATTTCTTCAAAAGAAACATCCATATGAGTTACGGCCCGTATAACTCCAACCTTTCCCGTACCGAGCAGCAAACCATTTTCCTTACACTTATTCAGAAAATCTTCAACCGGCATATTGATCAGCGAGAACATCACAATATTAGTCTCAACACTTTCAAGATCAACCTCGACATTTTTGATCTGAGCTAAACTATAAGAAAAATTCTTTGCTTTCTCATGATCTTCCTTAAGCCGCGCAATATTATTTTTAAGAGCGTACAAACCGGCAGCCGCAATAATTCCTGTTTGTCTCATGCCTCCGCCCCAGGCCTTACGAACTCTAAAAGCTTCCTTGATAAATTCTTTTGAACCGGCTATAACTGAACCGATAGGAGCGCCAAGTCCTTTTGAAAGACAGCAAGACACGGTATCAAAATGCGAAGCGTATTCGGAAGGCAATATTCCTGTTTCAATCGAGGCGTTCCAGATGCGCGCGCCGTCGAGATGATAATAGAGATCATATTTTTTTGCCAGTTCTTTCAACGCAATAATATTTTCAATGGGATTAATTGTGCCGCCGGCCCTGTTATGAGTATTCTCAACTTCTATTACTTTTGAACGCGCCATATAATAGGCACTCGTCGGTCTTATCAGCGGTTCAATTTGCGTTGGTGTAAAAATTCCTTTTATACCTTCCACAAGACTTAGTTGTATTCCGCTAAGCGCAGACGGCGAGCCGGATTCATACTGAAAAATGTGCGCATCCTTTTCACAGATAACTTCATCGCCGGGATTTGTAAGAACATTTAAACAAATTTGATTGCCCATAACGCCGCTGGCAACAAACAGCGTGGCTTCTTTGCCAAGCAATTCGGCAGCGTAAGATTCCAATTCGTTTGCGGTAGGGTCTTCCCTGTAAACATCGTCCCCTACCTCCGCTTCGTACATTGCTTTCCGCATTTCATCGGACGGTTTAGTAACCGTGTCGCTTCTAAGATCGATAAATTTTTTCATGTCTCTTTCTTTTTAATTTTTTTCGAAATACTAATGAACAAAAAGAATAAAATAGTTATTACTGAGATGCCGGAAGCAATCAGCGGAATCAACAGCGGGTAGCGCGTATAGACTGTGAGCCCGTCATTAATTTCTACTTCGCCAACTAAAAATGTTCTTGTGAATAATTCCGTCTGCTCAGTCATTCTCCCGAGGGGGTCTATTATACAGCTAATGCCGCCGTTTGCAGCACGAACTACGCTGCGCCTATTCTCAACGGCCCGCAGCACTGCAATTTCTTTGTGCTGGAACGGTCCGCTCGAATACCCGTACCAGCTATCGTTGGTCACAATTACAATTATATCAGCACCCTTCTTTACAAATCCCGCAACAAAATCCGGGTAGATAGATTCTATGCAAATAACGCCTGCCGCCTGAAGCTGAGATTCGTTGGATTCGTTAAGGTTAAATACAACTCTTTTCTTTCCAACATTCCAGCTTGAAATGCCTACCTGCCATTTTATAAAATCTCCGAGGAATGGAAGCTCTTCGACAAACGGAACATGTTCGCCGAACGGAACAAGTTTTATCTTGCCGTACTTTTGAATTTGCCGGGTAAAGGGAGAAAAAAGTAAAATGGAATTATAAGAAGTATAAGCAACGCCATCCCTTGTTTTTTTTGCTTCAGGCGGAGCTTGTTGTTTATCAAGATAAAATGTTGCATCGGGCATGCCCGTAAGCAGAAATATTTTATTTGATGTAACAAACTTTCGGATACGATCAACAATATCGTCATAATTTCCGCTGAGCAGATAAACAGGCAACGCCGACTCCGGCCACACAACTAATTCGGCTCCATTATCCACCGCGGCGCGGGACAATTCCAAATATTCATTTAACTGTCTGCTTAAATTTCCCATCTGCCATTTTTCCCAAGGGTCAAGGTTGGGTTGAATCAAACCGACGCGAACTTTGTTTTCCGTTGAGCTGAAACCGCTGATACGAATAATACCATAGACATATACAATTGAAAAAATAAGAACAGCCGTTAATGTATATCCGTAATTTATTTTTCTACCGACTCTATAATCTTTAACGGAAAGATATAAAAAAACATTTATGAACAAGATGATCAACGAAAGCCCGTATACACCTACGATATCTGCTATCTGGATAAAATCCGTAAACATAGGAAGACAGTTTCCGAGCGTAAGCCACGGAAATCTAAGATCGGTAAGACTGTATAAATACTCGAACGACACCCAGTAGAAAGGCAGAAGGAACAGCGCCGCTTTACTGCCGAAAGATTTTTTGGAGAAATAATAAAGCGTAGATACAATTAGATAAAAGAACGGGTTGAAAATTATTAAAGCCGCGCCAGATATCATTAAAAACGGATCGGTTTCCTTGGTCCAGCTACCTACCCAGTAAAGCGTCAACAGATTAAAAAAGAAAATTGTGAGGTAAGTAAACCTGTTTATGGATAAAAGCGTTCCTTTTTTTTCAAGCACAATCAAAAAAGGTATTAGCGAAATAAAGCTTAAATACGGAAAGGGAAACGGCGGAAAAGACAATCCGAGCAAAATACCGCTTGCCATTCCAAGAATAAGATTTTTATTCTTTTCCCTTTTTTGTTCTGGGGTCAACAGAATATTATACTTTTTAAAAAATTTCATTTAGCTCTTTTCTTTTTCAACAAAAATCTTATTAGAAAATAGGCAGCTGCCAGAGCCATAATTATTAGTATGAATTTGGAATACTGTCCCAAGTAGTAATCTACAAGCTCCAGGTTATTTCCGAGAAAGACACCGAGTGAAATTAAGATAGCATTCCAGAAAAAAGAACTAATCGCAGAATAAATAAATGTGCGTATCGGTTTGAGTTTATGAACTCCGCAGAAAAAACTTACTACGGCGCGCGTTCCGGGCATAAACCGGTTTACCAAAATTATATTGTAGCCGTATTTGTGAAAAAATCCATCCGCTTTTTCTAATGCTTCGGGTTTAATAAATTTGAAACGACCGGTTCTAACAAGTTTATCGCCGAGAAACTCGCCCAGATAATACATTACAATAAAACCTACGGCGCTGCCAAAACTTGTAATGAGCAGAATTGGAATAAATCCCAGCGCCGATTTAGTTATTAGCGTTGCAACGAATACAACAACAAAGTCGCTGGGCGAAGGAGGAAAAATATTTTCTATGAATGAAAAAAAGAAGAGAACTACATAAAGCAAAGATGTATCGAGTGTTCCGATGTAAGAAATTATTTGTTGTAGCATTATCTCTCTTTTTTGGTGAGCAGAACAACGGCGTATGCCGAACAACCTTCCTGGCGGCCGACAAATCCCAAACCTTCCGTGGTTGTTGCCTTAATTGAAATTTGATCTTCGTAAGTATTTAATACTGCCGCAATTGTTTCTCTCATCCTAGGAATATGAGGTAATAATTTGGGCTCCTGAAGCAAAACAGTTGAATCAACATTACCGATCTCGTAACCATTATCGCGCATCAGGTAATAAACATGGCCAAGCAGTTTCTTGCTGTCGGCATCTTTATAACGGTCATCGGTATTAGGAAAATGCTTGCCGATATCACCAAGAGCTAAAGCGCCGATGATCGCATCGCAAATAGCGTGAAGCAGAACGTCGGCGTCGGAATGACCGAGCAGTCCTTTTTCAAAAGTAATTTCGACGCCGCCGAGAATTAATTTTCTATTTTCGGCAAACTCGTGAACATCATAACCGAAACCGATTTTAAATTGAGCTTTCAATATCTAATCTCGAAACGTGTGAACTCGTTTTTGTATTGGCTCCAAATAATAGAAGCATTTGCAACATCGGCATGGGACGGGCCGATTTTTATAATCTTAAATAACTCTTCTATTAACGCACGGTCTCCTTCAACAACAGTATAAACTTCCCCGCTGTATAAATTTTGCGTATATCCTTTGAGCTTAAGCCGCTCTGCGTTATGAAACACAAAATAACGGAATCCGACGCCCTGGACAAATCCGTTAACAATTATTTCGGCTCTATCCATTTAGCTCGACCTCTTTAACCATCTCCGGATCTAAAAGCATGGATACAATTAAACCAAGAAAAATTAAAGCGCATCCAACCAAACCAAACATACTCATTTTTTCGTTGAGTAAAAAGAATGCGAAGATCGCGGCGAAGATTGGCTCGAAGGAATAAATTATGCCTGCCTGCGTTGGAGTAACATTTTTTTGAAACTTTGTCTGCAAGCCAATCGTAACCAAGGTAGTAAAAATTGAAGTATATAAAATGCCGAAGACAAGATAATTGGAAAAGTTTACGCGCAGCGGCTCCATCGAAAATCCTGCAAAGATAAACGCGGTTAGTAAAGCAAGAATACAAACTGTTATAATCTGCGTTAAAAGCAAAATCCAATTGTCATGTTTCGCGGAGATTGAATCGATGAAGACAATATGGAAAGCATAAAAAAAGGCGCAGGCCAAAGTTAGTCCGTCGCCAACATTAAAGTTCTGACCGAATTGCGATAGAAAAATCGTTATGGAATTTCCGCCGCTCGATAAAAATAAAATTCCAATGAAGACAAGTACCGTTCCGATTATAGCGCCGCGGGAAGGTTTCTTTTTTTGAATGAAGTATTGCAGAAACGGAACTATCACCACGGACGACCCGGTTATAAATCCTGAATTGGTAGCAGTCGTATATTTCAAACCGATTGTCTGCGTGATGAAACTGAGATAAAGAAAGACGCCTAAAAATATTCCGGGTCCGAACGCTTCTTTCACAAATTTCTTTTTGCGGAATATAAGCGCGGCAAAAAGCACCATTCCTGCAATTCCAAATCGGGTAGCAACAAAGAGCATCGACGATATATCGTGCAGGGATTCTTTTACAATTACGAATGTCGCTCCCCACAGGAGCGTCATTAATAAAAGCGCACCTTCTGAAGTAAATCGTGAATGATTAGGTCCGCCGGAATTACTCATCTGGAGTTGTATATCCAAAAGATTTTAACATGTTAGGATTGGAACGCCATTTATCACGTACCTTGACACGCAGTTCAAGGTAGACTTCGTGCTGTAAAAATTTTTCGATTGCCTCACGGGAAAGCTGCCCTACTTTTTTAATCGATTCGCCTTTAGCGCCTAATATTATCGGCTTCTGGGATTCCTTTTCCACAACGATTACCGCCCGTATATAATCTTTAGCGTTTTCCCTCTCCTTGAATTCTTCGATCAGCACTTCGGTACTGTAAGGAATTTCTTCCCGGTAGTATTCAAATATTTTTTCCCGTATAATTTCCGAAACAAAGAAGCGTTCGTTCTCATCACTCAGTTGATCATCCGGGTAATATTTTGGATGCTCGGGTAAATATTCTACAATAGCATCGGTAACAGAATTAAGATTAAACTGCTTTTCCGCCGAGATTGGAATTATCTTTTCAAAAATATTTTTAGCCGCAAGATCGCCCATCAATTTTTCCACCGCGGCTTGTGTCGATAAATCAATCTTGTTTAAGAGCAATATTTTCTTAGCGGATTTATTGGAAAGAATTTCGGAAACGGTTTTATCAGAAAGAGTAAGTTCCCCTTTGGGATCGGCCTTAGTATCAATCATAAACAAGATTACGTCCGAATCCCTAACCGAGCTGAAGACAAAATTCAGCATTCTTTCCTGCAAAAGATATTCGGGATCGAGTATGCCGGGGGTATCCAAAAATATTATCTGGTAATCTTCGGTAGATAAAATTCCGAGCACGCGCTTGCGTGTTGTCTGTGGTTTATTTGTAGTGATTGATAATTTCTCGCCTATAAGCGCGTTCATCAAAGTCGATTTGCCGACATTCGGCTTACCGATGATTGAAACAAAACCGGATTTTACTGGCATATAAATTTCTTTTTCTTTTGGAGGCAAAATATCGAAAATATTTTAGAGACGCACTTGCTGAGGACGATACAGGGAATTCACTCAAAACCGCTAATCAACATTTTTAATGTGAAATGCTGTTGAGCTTATTTTTAAAATTCTTGTGAGATTCAAAAGTAAAGTATGCTGTGAAGAGCATTATAACCGCCAGCATAGCCCCAACCAATAAAATTGTATTGGTCTTAAACATTATTTCGATAAACCCTAAATTCTTGCCGGCAAATTCTTTTACTTGCTGAAAAACAGGGTCAAGGTTAGATTTAGCATCTTCGGTTTTCATTCCCTCGATAGCAAAGATCAGGAGCGATACAATTCCAACGGAAAAAATGGAAATGATAGAGATGAAGAAATAACTAACCTTAGGTTTAGCGCTCTGCGCTACCGATTGAATTTTACTCATTAATTTTTCAGTGAAGCTTTGCGGCGCCAAATCATTCTGCATCTGGCGCAAAGAATTATCAACTGTTTGCAAGGCCTTCAGGCGTGTTACAGCATCCGAGTTTTTTTCAAGCTCGGTTTTCAATTCGGAAAGCTCCTCGCTATCCAATTCGTTATCGATATACCTGTTTAACATTTCATCATTAATCTTGTTCATAACATTTCCTCCTGATAATTATGCTTCAGAAGCAAATCCTTCAAAGCATTACGGGAACGGTGAAGCAAAACTTTAGTATTCACCAAAGATGTTCCCATTACCTGACTAATTTCGCTGAGCGACATTCCGTCCAAATAAAATAATATTACAACCAGCGCACCCCGCACCGGCAGTTTATCAACCATCTTAAGTACATACTCGCGCACATTTTCGGAACGACTGTAAATTTCTTCATCGCAGCTGCCTAAATCAAATTCATCATCAATAGAACTCATTTCGTGCTCAATCTTTCTTCTCTTGGAAGAGATTACAGTCAATCCGGTATTGTAAACTATTTTATAGAACCAAGTAGAGAACTGAGAATCCTTTCGAAAATCTTTTAAAGAATTAAACGCTTTAAGAAAGCTGTCTTGCAGCGCTTCTTCGGCATCAAATTCATTTTTCAATAAACGCTTAAGCAACGAGAAAGCCCTGTCTTTATAACGGTTAACGATCAGCGAATAATCCGAGAAGTTGCCGCGGTTTATCGAATCTATTATTTCTATGTCGCTTAAGTGTCTCATCGCTACATTAGACTAACAAATTATTTTTAAGGTTACACATCAAAGTAAAATATTATTTGTAACCTTTAAGCGCCTCATCTATGTCCAAAGAGGTGAGTAAATAAAGCTGTAAGTAAAATAGCAATAAACGTTCTAAAGAAAAAAACATTAGTTGTAACCTTTTGTAAAAAATTGTTGTCATAAGTTCTAAATAAATCAAGGAGGTTTAAAATGCACGGCGGCGACATAGTTGGAATGATATTCTTCCTGGTCACTGGTATAGTAATAGTTACCTATATCTACTTCCGGTCACGAGAGAAACAATTGATGATCGAGAAAGGTCTTTCATATGAGCAGATGGTAGAATTGTTAAGAACAAAACGCGATCCGCATCTTATGCTGAAGCTTGGCGTTCTTACGCTCTTTATCGGGTTGGGATTAGGCGCAGGCTTCTTAATGGAAAATCTTACAGGATACGAAGAATGGATGGCTTTCTTAATAGTTCTCTTCTGCGGCTTGGGCTTCATAGCGGCATTCTTAGTTTCACGCAAATTAAAAAACGGTGAGTCGAATTAATTTAGAAGATATAATTTCCGGGTATCAAAAAAATCTTCGGCATAAAAAGAAGAAGGGTCGTTAGGACCCTTCTTTTTTAATTACTATGCAAGTTCGTGTTCTTCAAGCCAGTGTTGCGCGTCTATTGCAGCCATGCATCCGCTTCCGGCAGCCGTAATTGCCTGGCGATATGTTTTATCGGCAACATCGCCGGCAGCAAAAACTCCTTCGATATTTGTTTTTGTTGAACCGGGTTTGACAATCAGGTAACCGGTTTCATCCGTATCAAGCGTTCCTTTAAACAAAGACGTATTCGGCTGATGACCTATAGCCATAAAAATTCCGTCGGCAGGCACTTCCCAGGTAGAACCGTCTTTTGTATTTTGAAGAAGCGCGCCGGTAACAAATTTCTTTCCGTCTTCTTCTTTGCCAATAACCTCTTTAATTACAGCGTTTGTAATAAATTTGATTTTAGGATTTTTCTTCGCGCGGTCAATCATAATTTTTGATGCGCGAAACTCATCCCTACGGTGTATAAGCGTAACTTCGGAGGCAAATTTTGTTAAGTATGTTGCTTCTTCGAACGCCGTATCGCCGCCGCCTACAACAAGAACTTTTAAATTTCTGAAAAAGAATCCGTCGCAGGTAGCGCAGGCCGAAACTCCGTAACCCATAAATTTCTTTTCGCTGTTAAGATTAAGAAGTTTTGCCGAGGCGCCGGTTGAGATAATTACGGAATCCGCTGTATACGTTTCGTTTTCGACTTTAACAACAAATGGGCGTTTGGAAAAATCAACTTCGGTTACCGACTTAAATAAACATGTTGCGCCAAAGCGTTGAACCTGTTTACGCATAATATCCATAAGCTCAGGGCCTTGTATGCCGTGTTCAAATCCGGGATAATTCTCTATCTCGGTTGTTATCGTAAGCTGTCCGCCGGGTTGAAGTCCTTCAAAAACAACCGGGTTAAGATTCGCCCGCGAAGTATACAGCGCCGCAGTTAAACCAGCCGGACCGGACCCGATTATAATTACCTTGTGATGATTGTTAGACATTTATCCTCTCCAAAATTTTCTGCACAAAATTAATCATTCGTTACAATTTTTGTATTGTTAGATGGAATTAATTCGAAATGGATTCATGTTTACAAAATTCCCGCCGGTTATTCGGCAGCTTTCAGGAATTCCGCATTTCTTTTTAACCCGCTTAGTTTTGCCCTTTTGATTGGACTAATTTCAAAACGCGATTTGAATGCCGACGGTTCCATTTCCAAAATTTCGTTTAAGGCAATTTCCTTACTGCCGGCAGGATTGAACCCGGAATGATTAGTCAAAGATGAAAATTTATTGTTCCAGGGACAGACATCCTGGCAAATATCGCAGCCGAAAAGCCATCCTTCGAATTTACTTTTGAGTTCTTCCGGCATTGCACCCTTATTCTCAATGGTTAAAAACGAAATGCACTTATTTGAATCAACTACATATTCTTCAACAATAGCATTGGTGGGACAAGCATCGATGCATGCACGGCAGGAGCCGCAGAAATCGGCAACCGGTGTGTTGTAGTTAAATTCAGTTTTTGTAATGATTGTTGCTAAGAAAATCCAACTGCCAATTTCGCGCGTAATTACGTTTGTGTGTTTTCCCATCCAGCCAATGCCGGAACGAACTGCCCATGCTTTATCCATAACCGGCCCGGTATCTACATAACTTATGGATTCGAAATCCGGATCAATGCCCCTTAACATATCCTCCAGGTCTTCCAGCATCTCCCAAATAACAAGATGATAATCTTTTCCCCATGCGTAGCGGGAGACTTTTCCGAATCCGTTTTCACCCGAGTGATGATGGTCTGTATAATAATTAACGGCAAGGGATATTACACTTTTCGCACCATGAAGAATATTGTTTACGTCCTTTCGCTTTTCAAAATTACGATTCATATACTCCATCGATGCGTGGTAACCTTTATCAAGCCATTGTTTTAATCGATCTGTTTCATCGTTAAGAATTTCGGCATGCGCAAACCCCACAAGGTCAAAACCGAGTTCTTTTGCCTTTTCAATCACTATCTGATTTGTAAGCCTCATCGGTTAACGCCGTTTCAATTTGGCAATTACCATTTCAGTTCTTTTTTGAAAACCTTTACGTAAACGTCGTCGTTTATAATTTTAATCTCGTATGAATCGAGACCGCTTACACCGTTTGGAATTTTTCCTGTCGCAAGATCGAACTGCCAGCCATGAACCGGGCAGGTAACCTTTCCGTCTTCAATAAAACCATCATAAATTACCTGGGCTTTTTGATGCAGACAAATATTACTAAGCGCGTAAATTTTTCCATCTACCTTAAATAAGGCCACATCAACGTCGTCTACAAAAAATCTTTTACCGATTTTTTCTTTAAGCTCTGAAATTTTGCAGACCATTTTAAATCCTTCCAGATCTTCAATCATGGCATCTCTATGAAAACTTTATCAATGGAAAAACCGCGCTGCGATTCGGCTACCGTTGCCATTATTACCTCCGGGTCGTGCTCAAAAAATAATTTCCAATTTTGTTCAATCGCAGCAGGCAATATTTTTTTCTTTTCCTGGATTGTTATCATCGGCTGAAGATCGTATCCCATTACGTACGGTATGGGAATGTGGGAGGCGAACGGGAAAAGATCTCCGCAATAAAGAACAGTATTTGAAGAATCCGAAATTTTTACCATTTGCTGAAATATTGTATGGCCGTTAATCGTTATTACTTCTATTTCATCATCAAGTTGCTTATCGCCTTCAATAAAGTTAAGCAGTCCCTCTTCTTTAAGAGGAAGAAAGCGGGGTTGAATAAAACTCGCACGGTCTTTTTCAATCGGGTTCATTGCCCAGTCAAAATGTTTTTTTTGAACATGATATTTCGCGTTGGGGAATGACGGGATCCATTTGCCGTCAATCAGCATAGTTGAACCGCCGGTATGATCGAAATGAAGATGCGTAAGAATTACATCTGTAATTTCGGCAGGCGTTACATTCAATTTTTCCAACGACTTTGATAATGTAAACTCGTTTTGATCCAACCGGTATATTTGAGAAAACTTTTCATCCCAATTATTCCCAATGCCGGTGTCAATTAAAATTTTTCTGGAGCCGCTGACAAGTAAAAGATTTCGCGCGTGCAGCGTTACGCGGTTTTGATCATCTGCCGGGTTGGTTTTACTCCACAACGGTTTTGGAATAATTCCAAACATAGCGCCGCCGTCCAATCCAAATACTCCCGTCTCAGCCGCGAATAATTCGTATTTGCCTATTTTCATTTTTTTGTTTTGTTTATTAAAAAAAGTACTTTCGCTATACAATAATAAACTACGGATTTTACATGAACAACAAAATTGAATTAAACAGCGTTCCTAAAATTCTGCGGGTTGTGTTCATCTACTCTATGTTTACTTTAATGCCCTTGTTCTCCGCTGCGTTCAACATTTACGGGCAGTCGTCCGGCAAAAGTTTAAGGGTGATGACATTCAATATTCGTTACGGCGCAGCCGATGACGGACAGGATAGCTGGCAGTACAGAAAGAACAATACGATTGCAACTGTAAAAGCTTTCGACCCGGATATTTTTGGCCTCCAGGAAGCGCTGCAATTTCAAATTGATGAATTCACCAAACAGATGCCGGATTATACATGCGTTGGCGTAGGCCGCGACGACGGAAAGCAGGCCGGAGAGCATTCGTGCATCTTCTTTTCCACTAAAAGATTTGCCATAGACTCGACTCAAACATTTTGGTTTTCCGATACACCAACTATTCCCGGTTCAAAGAGCTGGGGCAACAACATTACGCGAATATGTACATGGGCTTTGCTGACAGACAAAAATTCCAGCAAATCATTTTACGTCTTTAATGTCCATCTCGATCATGAGTCCCAGCCATCGCGGGAAAAAAGCGCCGAGCTGCTTGTAAAAAGAATTTCCGAAAAGAAACTGCCGGTGATCTTAACAGGTGATTTCAACAGCGGCGATGATAATCCCGCAATTAAAACCGTCCTGGCATCGGGCTTAATTGATACTTACAGAAAACTTCATCCCAAGCAGAACGATGAAGGAACATACCACGCTTTTAAAGGGAACACCGACGGCGAGAAAATTGATTTTATTTTTACGTCCAAAGATTTTGATGTAAAAAAATCCGGGATTGTACATAAAAGTTATAACGGTCATTACCCCTCCGATCATTTTCCGGTAACCTCTGTTATCAGTTTTTCAAAATGATATTTGAAAATAACATTATTATTCAGTTCGAAAAGTTTCGAAACAAAAAAGGCTGCCCTTCTGTGACAGCCTTTAATTTTTACGCAAGAAAGATTTATCTTCCCAAGCCGTCGAGGTATTCTTTCTTTTTAAGCAAAGCATCTTTATCTTCAACGTGTTTAGGATCGGGCACACAGCAGTCAACCGGACAAACGGCAGC
>DAIEQA010000017.1:0-18745 GCA_027348115.1 Ignavibacteriales bacterium | reverse complement strand
AAGTTGGTTGAGTAAACAACGACAAACGGAAGCTGAAAATAACCGGCCTCAAGCGTCGATGTGCCGGACTTTATAATTCCCAGTTCTGCATGTTTATATAAATCGTATGTAAACCCTTTTACGATTTTATAATTCTTCTCATCGGTCAAGCCGTCGAAAATTTTTTCGTCGATATTTTCGGCGCAGGCAACAATTGTCTGAAGATTATATTTTTCGGCAATCTTAGCTGCGGCATTAATGCACGCCGGAAATATTTCTTTTATCTCGTGCTTCCTGCTTCCGGGAAGCAAAAGCAAAATTTCTTTATCCTCTTTTAAACCAAATCTTTCGTAAAGCTTTTCCTTGCTCATGAAAGAATAATTTTCGATATGCTCGACGAGCGGGTGACCGACAAACTCGACATTTACATTTGCATCCCGGTACATTTTCTCTTCGAACTTAAAAACTACAAGCATCATGTCTATCAACGCTTTAATCTTTTTAATCCTGCCGGTACCCCATGCCCAAATTTGGGGAGAGATATAATAAATTAGTTTTTTGCCTTGAGCATGAAATTCTTTTGCAATGTTCAAATTAAAACCGGGATAATCAATCAGGACAACGGTATTTATTTTTTCGTCGCCGGCTTTCCTAATCAAATCTTTTCTAACCCTTCTTATAAAGGGAAGATGACGAATAACCTCGCTGAAACCGAGAAACGCCATCTGTCTTATGTGATACTGCGCATTCATTCCGGCGGCAATCATTTTGTCTCCGCCAATTCCAAAAATCTCCAGCGAAGGATCGATCGATTTCAATTCCTTAATCAAACTTGCGCCGTGCAAATCTCCGGATGCTTCGCCTGCTATTATCATCAACTTTTTATTCAAACTAACCCTGTAAAAAAACTTCTCTTCTTTTCAATTCCGCCTGGTGTCTTTTCCGTAGGCGCTTCTTGTCTTTAAGCTCGTCAATCTTTTTTACAACATCATCAAATGTGGAAAAAGGAAAGTAAGTGATTCTATTTATCTCGCAATGTCTAAGAAGCGAACTTTTAGCGAATATAAAATCGCAAAACTGGGAAGGACATACATCCGTTAATCCGTTGCCAATGTAGAAAGTATAATCATCTTCACCGCTGAAATTGAGAACATGATTACGTTTGCAGTTCGCGCAGCGGGTACATTCCTCATCCATAAAAGGAAATTGAGGGATGAGATTATTTTCTTTATCGAAGGTCAATTTGTTGCTGTAAACTTCTAAATGGTCCAGGCCTTTGCGTTTTAAAAATTTACTTATGTAGTAATCAAGTCCGTCGCTCAAAATTCTAATCTCAAAATTTTCCTTTTCGCAGTACTTTACAAAATTTTTAAAGCCGGGGTCAATCTCAATCTCTTCAAGAAATCCGTCAAACTCTTTCTCGCTCATATCTTTAACTGTGCCGCAAAGCAGTTTCCAGAGTTCGACGGAATTGATCTGTTCCTCTTCCCATAATTTCACACACTCTTGCGATTTATCAACATCGCCGAATCTAAGAAACATTGCCTCGCCAATATCGGTTAATGAAATCGTTCCGTCGAAATCGACAAATATTTTGTATGACTTGTTATTGAGGTTCATAGCTCGACGGAATTTCTTCAAAACGTACGCCAACTAATTTGGAGACGCCTTCTTCCTGCATTGTAACTCCGTACATTGTCTCTGAGGCCTCCATTGTGCGTTTATTGTGTGTAACAATTATAAATTGCGTATTAACGCTGAACTCTTTAATAAGTTTTGTAAAGCGGTCTATGTTCGCGTCGTCTAGCGGCGCGTCAACTTCATCAAGAATACAAAACGGGCTCGGTTTGACCAAATAGATTGAGAATAAAAGAGCAGTGGCGGTTAAAGTTTTTTCGCCTCCAGATAAAAGTTCGATTGAGGTGGGGCGTTTGCCTTTTGGCTTAGCCATAATTTCAATTTTCGCTTCCAGCGGATCAACACCTTCTTCAAGAATTAAATCCGCTTCGTCGCCGGGATTAAAAAGCGTTTGAAATATCTTAACAAAGTTTTGCCGTATTTGCTCGAACGTGTCGAAGAATAATTTTTGCGCGGTTTCGTTTATTTCATTTATAGTCTTAATAAGATCCTTTTCGGATTCAACCAGATCATCCCGCTGCTTATGAAGAAAGTCTAGTCTGGTCTTTTCCTCATCATACTCGGAATAAGCAAGAAGGTTTACCGGGCCGAGATTTTTAATTTTTTCTTTCAGCTTATGAACTTCATCCGTTGTCTCTTGGAAATTGAAAGTCTCAAGATCATCGTACTGTTTCAGTTCAAGTTCGATCGAATAATTCTCTTTGATGTGCTCAACCAAATTTTCCAATCGGAGATTTATTTCGTTTTGTTTTAATTCGAACGCATGAACCTTATCCGAGGCCTCCTGACGATCATTGCGTAGATTGTTCAATTCGTTTTCAAACTTAGACGCTTCCGCTTTGATGGCTTTTAATTTGTCGCTTATCTCATTTTCCTGCGCGACTAAGATAGTCCTATTTTGATTTATATTTTCCAGCTCAACTTTCGCGTCTTCTATTATGCCGGTAAGAGTTTCGGTCTCGGATTCATTTTCTTCAAGCTGCGATCTGCGTTTTTCAATTCCGCTCTCTATCGAAGTTTTATTAGACTCCGACCTTTTGATTGAATTGTTGGTGTTGGATATCTGTCCTTTTAACCGTTCAACCTCAAGCCGTCTTTCGTTCTGTTGAGCAACAAAGGAATTGTACTCATCCTCTTGAGAGTTGAGCGAATTTTCCTGCTCAAAAATTTTATCGTCAAACGATTTCTTGCTTTCATTTAGAGAGGAAAGCTGTTTCTCAATCTCAATGGTTTGATTATCAAGCAGGTTTGCTTTCTCGGCTAACTCGTGAATTTCTTTTTGCGCTGCATCAATTTCTTCGTCGGCTTTGTTTTTCTCAAACTCCAACTGCGATATTTGTTTCTCAATATTTGCAATGTCGTTGGCAATAAGTTTTTCGCTGTCCGTAAGATTTTTTAAATCGATCTTGGAAATCTTAAACTCGGCGTCGGAGATTGCCGTTTTAATCTTAGCCAGATTTCCTTCATGTCTAGGATATTCTTTTTTAAGATTCTCCAGCAGCTGGCGCCTGCCGAAAAGAGTTTCGTCCTGCTTAGGAAGCGAGCCGGCTTCCACAATGCCGTTGCTTTGAACAAGATCGCCGTCTAATGTCGCAAAGTTGTATTCAGGATATTTTGAACATAAGTTCAAAGCGGATTGAAGATTCTCGGTAACGGCAATGTTAGCAAGAGCTTGGCTGAAATACGGTTGCCAGGACTTATCTGTCTCAACAAATTCCCGGGCCCATCCAAGAAATTCGACCTCCTTTGACAGCTTTTTTGATTTTCTGTTCTTACTGAAATTATAAAGCCCGTCTATAAAAGTTTTTTTGATGTTACCGCTTGATTGCAAAAGGTAGAACGACGCTTTGCCCAAATCATTTCTTCTTAAGTATTCGACTGCGCTTTGAAGGTCACTCGTACTTTCGAGAAGTAAGTTATTTAACACCGCTTTAAGAGCGGCTTCAAGAGCAAAGCGGTATTTTTCCTGAGCATTGCCTATGTCTGCAAATATATTTTTGGATTTTTGAGTCCACTCGTTGTTGTCAATCAATTGTTTTGCGCCCTTGGAAATACCTTCAAGGTTGGCAAGCAATGTTTGCAGAAATTCAATTTTTTCTTTTAACCCGGCAAGAAGAGTTTTTTCCTCAACCTCTTTTTGCTTGAGAGAATTTATTTCGTTCTCCAGCTCTGCCTTTTCTTTTTCACGGAGCGCAATCAATAGCCCGGCTTCTTTGAGCTTCTTTTCTGCATTTGTCTTTTCAACATTGAGCTCTTCTATGTAACCGACTGTCTTGGCAATCGTATTGGTGATGTTTTGAATTTTCTGATTAAGCTTTTCTATGTTGGAATTGTGCGCTGCGATTTCTTTTTTAATGTTAAGTATTGTGTTCTCAACATCGGAAATCTCCCGCATTAAATCGAATCGTTCTTCGTTTAATTTTTTTAAATCGGTTCTTTTTTGATCCAGAGCTTCACGTTTTTCTACCAGCGTCTCTTCATTTTGAGCAACTTCCGCAGAACGTTCGTCCAATTTTCTTGAGAGTCCGGTTAATTCTTCCGTGTTTAGCTCAATATATTCTATTGTCTCTTCGAGTTGATGCCTCAGCTCAAGTATTTCTTTTTCGAGACGTTCGTGGTTGTTAAGAAGCGACTTTAATCTTTCTTCCGAAACGGAAATATTTTTTTGAGAGCTGTGTAGCTGATCCGTGTTCTTTGATATCTCTCTTCGTTTCTCCTGGAGTTCGGCGTCAATTGAGTTAATCTCTGTTCTGTAATGAATTAATTCATTTTCAACTTTACGGATTTCAATATCGATGGAGTCTTTCTTTTGAGTGTATTCGCCAATTTCGTCAAGAAGAGACTTCTTTCTTTGGTTGAGCTGTGAGAACTCTCTTTCGGAAAGATCAATTTCCTTATCGCGGAGTACGGATTGAATTTGCGTGTACTGATCGGCGCGTTTTGCCTGCCGCTCCAAGGAGCGAACGGTCTTCTCAACTTCAGAAACAATATCGTTAACACGGTTAAGATCGGCTTTTACATCATCAAGTTTTTTCAGCGAGAGGCGTCTTCTAAGCTTGTATTTATTTACTCCGGCGGCTTCTTCAAAAAGCTTGCGGCGCTCTTCCGTTTTGTTGCTGAGAATCGTCTCGATCATCTTTAATTCTATTACCGAGTAAGCGTTGGCGCCTATTCCCGTATCCATGAAAAGATTTGTAATATCTTTGAGGCGACATACGTTTTTATTAAGCAGGTACTCGCTTTCACCGGATCTGAAAATCCTTCTTGTGATTGTCACTTCGGAGTAATCTGTAGGAAGTACGCCGTGATCGTTAACGAGTGTTAGAGAAACCTCGGACATACCCATCGGCTTCTTTTCGCGGGTGCCGTTGAATATTACGTTTTCCATTTTGTCGCTTCGCAGCGTAGCGGTTTTCTGCTCGCCGAGCACCCAGCGAATTGCATCCACGATGTTTGTTTTACCGCATCCGTTAGGACCGACAATACCGGTTATACCGCGGTTAAAATTTATAGGTGTTCTATTTGCAAACGACTTAAAGCCGAAAATTTCTAGTTTGGATAAAAACAAATTATACCCCTAAAAAATCATTGATTTGTATTGCTTAACCGCGTTACTGATATAGTAAAACGCCGAATGAGTATACTGATATTTTAGAATAATCAATCCGAGTACCAAGATTATAATCCCTAACGAATAGAAATACACGGTCGATCGACGGATATCAAATATTACATAAATGCTTTTGAGCAGCCGCTGGAAAATCCACAAAAAATAAATTATGAAAAAAACTGCCGAGGCAATATTTACTCCGCTCAATCCTAAGATTTTGTAAAGAACAAGTTCTATAGGTAAGAGAAGAGTCAACGGTAAGAATGACCAAACTACGGAATAAAAAATGCTTGCCAGTTCAACTTTTGTCTTTAGAAAGAATGATGCAAATTTTATGACCAAACTTATCGCGGCTAACTTAATGCTGAACAAAACAAAAAGTATGATGAAACACGGTTGGGGATTCCACGCTAAATAACTAAATGCATCCATTATCCGGGTGCTGCCGAACGATAGTAAAATTTTCTCAAATAAAATATTCGATTTAAGAAAATACAGAAAGATCGTAATCAACAGTGCTAAAGCGCCGGATTCGATGAACATCATAATTGCCGTGTGAACGCCAGACATGATGCGGTGATCGCGAACATCGGCAAAAAAATTATATGGCCGCAGTAGCGCGCGCGTGCAATCTTCCCTGAATTTCTTTTTGGTATTGATTAAAACACCCATGAATATTGCTAAGAACAGGCCAAACAAAATAAAACTCAGGGGACTGTCGTCCTTGCGCGTGCCGATAGGAATTGTAACTTTTGGTGAAGAATTAAGTTTGGAATAGAGTACTTTGTATCCAATCGAATTCAGGTTCCGTGAAGAATTTAATACTCCGATAGAGTACAAATTATTTTTAAGATGGCCTGCATACAGCGAAGCAAAATTGCCGCGATATTCAAAAAGCGAGTTTATAAAATAACCGCTTACCTTTGAACTGTTGATAAGGTTAATAAAATTCTCAAAATATTTTGCCTGTGCTTCCGAAGAAAACTTGGCAAGGTAACCTGTTGAGCTGCCGTAATAATTAGGATAAGAAACTTCACTGACAAAGAACGATCCCTTTCCTAATGATTCGGTTTCTTTCTGAAATACATCGTCCAAAGAATTTATTTGCGGGGAAAATAATTCTAATCCGTATAAATCAATTCCCTCGATTGTTGTATCTTGCGCTCCGACAAAGGATGCGTATGATAAAAAATCCTTTTCGGCAATCAATTTTCCCAAGACGGAAATGTAATTTTCCGTCGGCGCCGAATTGGGTAGAAATGAACTGCCCGCGCCTATTACAAGCGAATTCGAGTATTTTGAATAGCTCGAAATCATATTGTTCAAAATGCCTTCTGAGTATAAAAGAAATTCATTCCTTGATAGAATTTCTTCCGGTATCGAGTTAATGGGCAATTCGATTAATGCTACAAGTCCTAACTCCTGGCAAATTTTAAGCGCGTAAGGATTGGGAAAATATTTTGCAAAGCGAACCGAATTAAATCCGGTTGATTTTATTAGGGTTAAATCGTCTTTTATTTTTTGATAAACATTTAATTGACGTAAATCTGTTTCGTTTAAACAATATGTTGTGCCGGTAAGAACAAAAGGAGATTTATTTAGAAAAAGTCCGGTGTCATCTTTTGTAAGTTGGAAAAATGAAATCTCCCGTGAGATTTTATCTATTACCTGGCCGCCGGCTTCAACCGTTACTTCGCAAATGTAATAATTCGGATTTTCGGGCGACCAAAGCTGCGGGTTGGCTACGTCAAGTCTAAAACTTACGTTTTGATTTTCCGCGCTGATGGTTTGAGGCAGATCTATTTTTGATTGAGGAATTGTAGAGCCCTTGGGAAATAGGTTTGCTCTAATAATAACATCCTGCGCGGTTTTTTGCGCTTCGGTTTTATTTACGAAATTCGAATTCTCAATGCCGATATTAAAATTTACCTGCGCGTTTGTTAATTGCTGATCGAAACCGTACTTGAAATTAATCGATGCAACATGAAGCGGGGACACGAATTTCAAATATACATCGCGTATTAAACCGCCGTCCACGTTTGGAAATAAAAATCTTTGAAGAACCGGTATTGTACTCTCAGAATCTAATTTTCGGTTTATCTTAATCGTGATCGTGTTATTTGCATCGGATTTTAATATGTCTCCAGGCAAATTGATATCAAACGGATATGCGCATCCTGCATGTTTGTAAATGCTAAGTCCGTTAATCAAAATTTCGGCGTAATTATTTATTCCCAGGAAGCATAATTTTATTTGCTGTTTTTGTACCTGATCGGCGGTGAGGTAAATTTTTTTTTCAAAGTTAAGAGTTGCATTGCCTTCAAAAATTGCCGGCACGGATGCCGAAATACTTTTTGATGGATCACCGTCGGGGTATATCTTCCAGTCCGAATTCAGCAAGACAACATTTCGTAATTCGTTTTTCCCGAAAAAGCTGGCATCAAAATCTGCAGATTGAGTCGGAGGAAGCGAAGTGACTTTAATCTGGGCTGAAAGAATACTTTGTATTAGAATAGAAAGGACGAAAATGCGTTCAAGAGTTTTTATCATATGGCCGAAAAATTTTCAAAAAAACATACAAATATACAAAATCGAAGGGGGGGGTATCAATAAAATATTAAAAAAACGGGCTCGATTGGAGCCCATTTTATGTTAAAATCAAAGTTTTTAATAAAGCTTAAACGGCTTCAATTATTTTGATGAAGGAATCTGCTTTTAAGCATGCGCCTCCCACCAAAGCGCCGTCGATATCGGACTGGTAAAGAAGCTCTTTTGCGTTATCCGGTTTTACGCTTCCGCCGTATTGAATTACTAAGTTACCTGCGAAACCTGCATTATATATTTTAGTAATAAGGTCGCGTATAAATTTATGAACTTCCTGAGCCTGTTCCGGAGTGGCAACTTTGCCGGTTCCTATTGCCCAAACAGGTTCATAAGCAATTATAAGATTAGACAACTCGGCTTCACTTAATCCTTCCAAGCCGCCTCTAACCTGCGTCTCGATAACTTTGAATGTAATTCCTTTTTCTCTTTCTTCAAGAGTTTCGCCTATGCAAAAGATTGGTTTTAATGCGTGCTTAATTGCTGTTTTAATTTTCTTATTAATAATTTGATCCGTCTCGCCAAAGATTGTTCTTCTTTCGGAATGGCCTAGAATTACATATTCGCAGCCGACGCTTTTTAACATCGAAGGAGAAATTTCGCCTGTGAATGCGCCGTTTTCTTCAAAGTACATGTTTTGTGCGCCGAGTTTAATTGTCGAATCTTTAATCAAAGTATTAGCTGTTTCAAGATTTGTAAAGGGTGGACATACAATAACGCCAGCATTAACAGTCCTGGCGTTTAATTCTTTCTTAAGCTCCGAAATCAAATTAACTGTGCCGTTGATATCATTGTTCATTTTCCAATTGCCGGCAATAACTTTTTTACGCATACATTTTCCTCGAATGATTTATTTCAAAAAAATATCAATTAACAGCTTCAACTCTTCTAATTCCCGGAACCTCTCTTATTAAAGCGCGTTCTACCCCTGCACGTAACGTCATTTGAGACATGGGGCAATCGCTGCAGGCGCCGGTGAGTTGAACTTCTACAATACCTTCCGGAGTTACTTTAACCAGTTTAACATCGCCTCCGTCGGCTTTTAAATAAGGTCTTATCGTCTCCAGGGCTTTTTCAACTTTTTCATTTAATATATTGCTCATAAACTGCTCCTTTAGTCTTCGTCGCCCAAAGAAATTTCAATCTTTGGTGATGAAGCGGAAAAATTGTTTTTGCTTATTTCAGCCGCCATGTTTCTTCCTATCTCCCGAATCTTCTTTGCCTGTTCGGAATCCGGTTTATCAAAAACAACAGGCTTGCCGTTATCGCCGCCTTCGCGGATATTTTGGTTGATTGGTACGGCGCCCAATAAAGGAATTGATAATTCCTCGGCAAGTTTATGTCCCCCGCCGGTTCCGAAAATGTCATAACGTTTACCCGTATCCGGTGCGATAAAGTAACTCATGTTTTCAACAATTCCTAATATCGGAACGTTAACGCGCTGAAACATTTTCAAAGCTTTTTTCACATCGATGATTGAGACATCCTGAGGCGTGGTAACCACCACAGCACCTGTAAGAGGAATAGTCTGAACAAGAGTTAATTGTATGTCGCCGGTTCCCGGAGGCAGATCGAAAATAAGATAATCAAGTTCATCCCAGTGAACATCACTCATAAATTGTTTTACGGCACCGCTTGCCATTGGTCCGCGCCATATTACCGGTGCGTCGTCTTCTATAAGAAACCCGATAGACATAACTTTAACACCGAAATTTTCAAGCGGAACCATCTTTGCCGTTACAGTGTCCTGGAAAATTTGGGGTTTGTTATTTATTCCAAGCATCATCGGAACGCTCGGTCCGTAAATATCTGCATCGATTAAGCCAACCTTTGCGCCATCAAGGGCAAGAGATACTGCTAAGTTTACTGCAACCGTACTTTTACCAACACCACCTTTGCCGCTGGCAACTGCAATTGTGTTTTTAACACCCGGTAATATTTCAGTCATGCGTTGATTTAAACTTGGCTGTACTTTTGAACTCATCGTAACTGAAATCGTTCCGGCGGAAGGATTTTCTTTTTTGATTGCTTCTACGCAGTCTTCTTTTATTTTATCTTTCAAAGGACAAGCAGGCGTTGTCAATTCAATTGTAACCGAAATATTGTTCGCATTTATATTAATGTCTTTAACCATATTCAAGGTAACAAGATCTTTGTGTAAATCCGGGTCGTTAACCGTACTAAGGGCTTTAATTATTGATTCTTTTTTGATGCTCAAGATTAATTCTCCAAAAATTGATTTCAAAAATAGTAATTTTTTATGTCACACTTCTCTTAAACATAATTTATTTGAGATAGGTTTCTCTTTATTATCTCGCTTAATCTCGGTGTGATGGTACCTAATTCTTGCTATAATATTTTAGTAGAATTAAATTGATTTTGAATTGTTTGACTTTTAGAACTGAATTCACAATACAATTTTTATTGAACAGGCAGAAGCATGTTAAAGGAAACTAATATCGATAGGTTTGAAAATTCCGTGTCGGTGAAAAAACGGGGATGGTTCCGCCGCCTCTTTGCATTTGTAGGTCCGGCATATCTTGTAAGTGTTGGATATATGGACCCCGGCAACTGGGCAACCGATATTGAAGGCGGCGCTCGATTTGGTTATACATTAATTTGGGTTCTGTTGATGTCTAACCTTATGGCTGTTTTACTCCAAACCTTATCTGCCAGGTTAGGAATTGTGACCGGACACGATCTTGCCCAAGGATGCAGAAAAGAATATTCCAGGCGTATTAATTTTATTCTTTGGCTGTTGGCGGAAATAGCTATAGCAGCTTGTGATTTAGCTGAAGTGCTGGGAACAATCATCGGTCTAAATTTATTATTCGGGTTACCGCTGCTTTGGGGGTGCGTTGTTACAGCGTTCGATACTTTTCTTCTGCTTGCAATTCAACGGCTCGGCGTTCGTAAGATGGAAGCATTTATTATAATGCTTATCACAACAATAGGGATAAGTTTTATAATCGAAATATTTTTAGCCCAACCTCACTGGGGAGGAATAGCATCTGGCTTTATTCCTCATCTCGATTCCGGCGCGCTTTACATTGCAATAGGTATTATCGGCGCTACAGTTATGCCCCACAATTTGTACTTGCATTCTTCGCTTGTTCAGACTCGTGCAGTATCCAACACTCATACCGGTAAAAACGAAGCGTGCAAGTTTAATCTTATTGATTCGGCAATTGCACTTAACGGAGCGTTCTTTGTAAACGCGGCAATTTTAATTATGGCTGCCGCTTTATTTTACTCAAGGGGAATAGTTGTTACGGAAATCCAGGAGGCCCATAAGCTGCTCATGCCGATACTCGGCAACCACATAGCTCCGATTGCTTTCGGTATTGCCTTGGTTGCCGCGGGTCAAAGTTCTACATTGACAGGAACAATTGCCGGGCAGGTAGTTATGGAAGGATTCTTGAACTTGAAGCTGCAGCCGTGGTTAAGAAGATTATTAACGCGAAGCGTAGCGCTGCTGCCCGCTGTAATAGTAATTGCATTAAGCGGCAATGAAGGCACTTATAAGTTGTTGATACTTTCCCAGGTGGTTTTGAGTTTGCAACTGCCGTTTGCAATAGTTCCGTTAATTCATTTTACGTCAGAAAAAAACAAGATGGGAAATTTTGCTAATGCGCTATGGGTGAAAATAATTGCCTGGTTAGTTGCATTGGTAATAATAGTATTGAATTTTAAACTGATCTATGACACAATTACCGAATGGTCGCAGACGGAAACTAGCGTATTCCTAATTGCCTTGCCGATTATTTTGTTTTTACTTGCGGTGCTTATTTACATTACTCTCAAACCAGTATTCAAAAAAGGATTAATATGGGATGAAGGAATAATAACGGCAAGCAAGGATGTAGCTGCACGTATCGAAACTCGGAAGTATAAAAATATCGGTGTCGCCATCGAGCATGGAGACGGCGATTCGATAGTGATTTCCGAAGCGCTTACTCTTGCTAAATTATACGGAGCCAAATTAAATTTGATACACATTGTTGACACTCCCGGCACAATGATTTATGGTAACGAGGAGGACAGTCTTCACAGCCGGCAAGATAATTTATACATGGAAGAATTGGCAAGGGAAGTGGAAGAATACGATGTTGCCGTTGAAACAACGCTTCGCTTTGGAAATCCTTCCGAGGAAATTGTAAAGGCAGTAAGCGATGAAGGATTCGATTTCCTCGTTCTTGGCTCTCACGGGCATCAAACCTTCGGCGATTTAATTTTCGGTCAAACAGTAGATAATGTGCGCCACTCCATCAAGATTCCGATATTGGTAGTAAGAACCGGCCATAGCAACCGCGAAAGGGCATTGCAGGAATCGAAAAGGCAGACATAATGATATGATCAAGAAGCTCATTTTGACAATTCTGTTATTTTCGGCAGGAATAATTTATTCTCAAAGTTCTCCGGATTTAATTTCGGATAGACCTTATTTCACAGATTCGCCAATTGCAATTCCCCCAAATCATTTTCAAATCGAAACAGGATTTGTTTACGAAAAGCAAAGGTTTATTGATAATAATACTACCACGGAAATTGAAAATTTGACGCTCGGTTCAACGTTATGTAGATATGGGATAGACAACAGCTTGGAATTTAGATTTGGCGGAGAGTATTTAATTGGTAAAACCACTGTCCAGGGAATTCCGACGAATGTTGAAGGAATATAGAATTTATTTATTGGCAGCAAGTTTCAATTCAGAAGAGATCAAACTTACTTAACAGATGCAGGGATTATATTCAAATTAGCGCTTCCGTACGGCAAAGAAGAATTAAGACCTGATACATTTGAACCTGAGCTAGTATTTACGTTTGACCAAACATTAACGACTTTATTTGTTTGGCTGTAAATATTGGGGCGGCGTACGATTCCAATCTAAAAACAAAAATTTACAGCTTAACTGCTTCGGTTGGTTATGAATTGACGAATCGAATCGGTGCCTTCACGGAATATTTTTCTAATTATACAAACGAATTTTCTCCCCAGCATAATCTTGATGCCGGAATAGTCTACCTGATCAAAAAAATATACAAATCGATGTTTCACTTGGAACAATAATAGTATCCGACGATACCGATTTTTTCGGCGTCGTCGGATTTTCTGTTAGGCTTCCAAAGTGATTGAATTAATTCCTATCGATCGGTTCGAAGAATTATTTTTTGGAAAGGTACCATGTTAATACCGCTCCACCTTATTTAATATTATTAATCCGTCGTCAATAACCTTTCTAAGATGAGGGAGTATTAAATTCACTTTATCTTCTTCATCAATAAAAAGAATCATAAGCGGACTTTCGTCCACTGTACCAATTCCTTTCAAATGATGGAGATGGTGTTTTTTCCCGTATCCTTCGTAAGCTTCAAAAACAGAAGCCCCGATTACATTGTGATGCATCAAATATCTCATAATGTAATCGTGCATCGGTTTGTTATCGTATATATCCGCTTCGTCCAGAAATATTTTGACCTCCAACATTTTAGTACCTCACTATTGATTTATTTTTTTCTTTTGTTCTAATGTTAAATACAATGAAGGAAGCACAAATAACGTCAACAGAAGCGCAGTTAGAAGTCCGCCTACAATTACTGTTGCCAGCGGTCGTTGAACATCCGAACCGATACCTGTAGCGCGTGCGGCAGGCATTAAACCTAAGAAGGCCGGAATCATCGTCATAAGACTTGGGCGAAGTTGAATTGCCGCGGCCTTTTTTACAGCGTCGTTAACACTCATTCCGAAATCGTTGATTAGATTATTTGTGCGCGATACATATAAAACACCAATCATTATTGAAACACCAAACAAGGAAATAAATCCTACACCCGCGGAGACGTTGAAGCTATATCCTCGAATAAGTAGGGCAAGAATGCCTCCTACAAGCGCGAAGGGAATACTCGACATTGCAATGAAAACGTGTTTAATGTTTTTAAACATCGAAAATAATATTAAGAAAATAATGACGATTGTAAGCGGGATTACAACAGCCAGCCGCTTGCTTGCGCGCGAAAGATTCTCAAATTGACCACCCCATTCAAGCGAATAACCTTTCGGTAGTTTGATTTTTTCGTTAACCAATTTCATTGCCTCCGCCGCAAAACTTCCTTGATCCCTGCCGCGAATATTTGTTCTAACTGAAATCTGTCTCTTCCCGTCTTCCCTTTGAATAATAGTCGGGCCGTCAATCAGACTTATTGATGCAAGCTGGGATAGCGTAACGCGCGAACCGGTCGAATTGAGCAGCTGCATATTTTTAATTGCTTCCACAGATGACCTATATTCAGATGAATAACGCACAACAATATCGAACCTCCTGCTGCCGTCGTATAACTTGCTAACGGGTCTTCCGCCAATTGCAGCTTCTATCATTCTTTGAACATCGCTCACGTTAATTCCGAAACGGGCTGCGGCTTCGCGATCGATTGAAATGGATAACTGAGCCTGATCGCCTTCTTGTTCTATTCCGCTTTCGCTTGTACCAGGAATGGTTTTGATAATTTGAAGAATGGAGTCCGCTTTTGCTCTCATAAAATTTAAGTCTTCACCGTTGATAAGAATGGCAAGATCTGCAACACTTCCCGTAACCGCTTCCGTAACATTATCCAAAATCGGTTGAGAAAACGAAAACAAAGCGCCCGGTACCGAAGCTTCAAGATCTGACTTCATTCTTTGTAACAATTCTTCTTTCGAAATGTTCTTGGTCCATGTGGAATAATCTTTCAAACCAACCAATATTTCAAGACGGTTGGGTCCGTACGGATCCGTGCCGTCGTCGTTTCTTCCTTGCTGGGTTATAACCAAATTTACAGGATCGTACTTTGCTATTATACTGCGTATTGTGCTATCATACTTACCCGCTTCCTTTAAAGAAATTCCGACCGGAAAAAAACACCGGATGTTGAACGAACCTTCGTCAAGTTCCGGTAAAAATTCCGTGCCGATTATTTTCATGCCTATAACTACTACCACAGCAACTATACCAAAAGCGGTTGCTACGGTTTTAACGGGATGTAAACTCAGAAAGGATACGGAACGTTCGTAATTATTTTGAAGCCATCCGAATACAGGATTATGCCATTCGATTTTTTTCGATCCCCCGGCTTCAAAATGTTTTTTATACATGTATGTCATCAAGACCGGGATAACAGTTAATGCTAAAATCATGGAACCAGTTATTGCAAAAGCAAGAGTGTATGCCATCGGGGAAAATAATTTTCCTTCAACTCTTTGGAATGAAAAAATGGGCAGGTAAGCAAGAATAATTATTGTTATAGAGAAAAATATTTCCCTTCCGACTTCTTGGGCAGAGCTTAAAGTCAGCCGAATAATTCCTAATTTTTTTTCTTCCTTGGTAGCATCGCGGTAACTACGTAGAATATTTTCCACCATAACAACTGCGCCGTCTACAATAATGCCGAAATCGACGGCTCCTAATGATAATAAGTTTGCGGGTATTCCGGTTAACTTCATCATCACAAAAGCGAAAAGCATTGAAATAGGAATTGTTGTTGCTACAATAAGTGCGGAACGAACATTGCCCATAAAAAATATCAAGACAATTATTACAATTGAAAAACCTTCGAAGAGAGTTCTCGAAACGGTGTCAATCGTGTAATTAACCAACTGGCTCCTGTCATATGTAATTCGAAGGTGGACATTTTCGGGAAGATCGTTTTCATTAATCTCTTTTACTTTCGCTTTCAACGCTTTAATAACATCCGAAGGATTTTCTCCGCGCCGCATGGCTATTAATCCTTGCACACCGGAATTGACATCAATTATTGAACCGTCTTTATTTTTAATTGTGTATCCTAAAACTCCGGTTGGCTGCATCGGGTACTCTTCGATGCTTGCAAGATCTTTTACGAATACCGGAACGCCTTTGTTTGAAGTTACAACAATATTTCCAATATCTTCCTTAGTTCTAATCGCGCCTATTCCGCGAACAACGAATCCTTGTTCGCCGCGAGTTATAATATTACCCCCAGTGTTAATGTTATTCTGGGTAATGGCGTCAATAACATTTTGAATATTAAGATTGTATCGAAGCAGTTTATCTGGAGAAGTTATAACATGATATTGCTTAACCAATCCGCCGAAATTCACAACATCAGCAACACCAGGTACCTGAAGCAGACCTGGTACAATTACCCAATCCTGCAAAGTACGCAAATCCATTGGAGTATAATTTTCCGGTGCTTCAATCACATATCGAAAAATTTCGTCGACCGGCCCGGTTAAAGGTCCAAGACTTGGGCTCACGCCGTCGGGTAGAACTGCATCGTTTAATTTTTCGATGACCTGTTGCCGCGCAAAATAATCGTCTACGCCGTCTTCAAAAGTTAATTGGATCACAGACAATCCGAAGATTGTTTTGGAGCGTTTGGTTAGAACTTTGGGCACACCGTTAAGCGCGCGTTCGAGCGGAAGAGTAATTTGTTGTTCAACTTCCTCGGCGGCTCTACCGGGAAACTGTGTTATTACCGTTACAGTTGTATCGCCTACGTCGGGGTATGCTTCTTTTTTCAATGTCGACCATGCCCAAATTCCCATGCCGATGAACACCAAGGCAAGTGTTACGGTCGCCAATCTCTGGCTTAATGCAAAACTTAATAGTCGTCTAATCATAATTATTCTTTATTGGATTATGAATTTGTCATTTTGGTTTTAATGGTATATGTGGCGCTTAGAATTTAAAGCTGAGACCTTTCAATAACATTGTTCCGTCTGTCACCAGTTTATCGCCGTCTCTTATTCCTTTTAAAACAATAGCGTTGGAATTATTTTGCGGTCCAAGTATTATTTTCTCTCTTTGAAATTCATTTTGGCCGGTTTCTATGAATACGTAATCGTTCCCTTCAACCGTACATACAGAAGAAAGAGGGACTAAAAGCACATTATCTTTTGGATCACCAAAATCTATTTTGGCAAACATGCCCGGCAAAAATTTACCGTGAGAATCTTTCATAGTTACCCTTACTTTTACAGTTCTTGTTGTAGGATCAACGACATCGCCTACAGAAACTGCTCGCCCTTCAAATTTTTTATCGGGGAACGCGCTGAAATAAACATCAACAGCTTCTCCTTTATCCACCTCATTCAATTGAGATTCAAGCACATCGGCGATAAGCCATATAGTTCCCACCGGTGTTTGATCTAGTTCTTGCGGGCTGAATCCAGAAGTACGCAAACGGCTTTCCATTTCTGCCATCGAAACTCTGGCGTTAACCGCATCGGTTTCAGCCTGGTTAAGATCTTTACCGGTTGCTGCCAAGTTCTTAAACATGTCCTTTGTTCTCTCAAGATTTTTTTTGGTAAGGTCCACATTTGCCTTGGCTTGCATATAGGATGAGTATAGAGAAGCTATATCAGGCGAATCGAACAAGACTAATTTATCTTTCCCGTTATTTCCCTGCGAAGTTATTGCAACTACCCGGGCCGGCGCAAAAACGGAAATCATAACGCGCCCTTTATTTATAGTTGCTGTTTTTATCATAGCAAGTCCCGGGCTTCCTTCCGGAAAGATTATTTTCGAACCGTCATCCGAAACATTTGGGCTTGTAGTTATTTTTTTTTCAGGTATCTCGGAACTTTTAGTGCATGAAAAAGAAGTAATTATCATTGGAATGATTATTAATACACTCATGAATTTTTTTACATATTTGGAATTCATTTTTTATCCTTAAATTTTAGTAGACTATTTCACTATATCTGTGGCTGCGGTGTAATTCAGATTTTCGAACGCATCAACCCGATCGTTAAAAAGTTTATTAAGCTGTGTCACGCTGTTTCTGTAGGATTCGTAGAAATCCGTAAACTCAATAACCGTCATGTATCTCTTTTCGTAATTTAAAAGCATACCGTTCACTAAAGATTTATATTCTATTGTGAATCGTTTATCGAATGTTTTGTACAGATTATCGACGGTTAATACTTTGTCATAGGCGTCGTTTACTTCTCGTTCGATGTTGAGCTGCGTCTGTATAAGCGTTTTTTTATCTGCTTCAAGATTATAACCGGAAGCCGCAATATTACCCTGGTTCCTATTGAAAATGGGAAGATCGATGGAAAACGTCACAGCGTAATAATTAGGTATGTAGCTGCCTTGTCGCGACCATAATCCTCCAATAGTTAGATCTGGAACAGCGAGCGATTTTTGCAATGAAAGATTGGTCTCTTCCATTTTAACCGTTGCTTTTGCAATTAAATATTCGGGTCGATTTTCTAAAGCAGCATTGATAATTTCATCTCGATTTAATTGGTTAAGAGAAAGCTTATTTATACTGGCAGTGTCCACTTCGGGCACGTAGTAATTTCCCTTTTGAGTTGTGCCAGCCTGTAATATACGCAGATCATTTTCAAGCGCGGAAATATGATTTACTATTTCCAGTCTGTCTGTTTCCAAGGATAATAACAGGGATTTAAGACGCAAAATTTCCGAGAGAAGGATTGAACGGGAAGAATAAGCACCTTGAATTAATTCTATCGCTTTTTTAAGAGGTGGAATTGATTCATCGTAAAATATTACCGATTGCTGAAGGAAGTAAAGATCATAAAAGTCGGTGCGCAACTCGTACTTTAACGACCGAAGAATTTCGGCAAAATTATATTCGGAAATTTCTTTGTTAATGGAAGCAATTTTAATCTGTTTGTTTCTTTTGCCGGCTAAAGTTATTAATTGCTGAATCTGAATACCGGTATTACCGCTGGATGTAAAATCAAGTAACTTTTTAGTGTACTGATTGTAAATGTTTTGCTCGATGGAAATATTCGGATTATTCCAAAGCTTGGCTTGCACAACTTCTGCTTCCGAAGCGCTAATATTAAATCTTGATGCGAGAAGCTGAAGATTGGAATTCAAAAATTCAGCTTCGACTTTTTCGAGTGTTATTTTAAGCGTATCCGGCTTT
>DAIEQA010000269.1:0-1523 GCA_027348115.1 Ignavibacteriales bacterium | reverse complement strand
CCGGAGAAATACACTCCGGGATTTTTTTTAATATATCCACGTTGCACGGCAACCTCGAAGGTTGCAATGATGGCAAAGAAGGAAGTATCTTTAACTTAGAAATGATTAAATAAACGCACTTTATAAAATTAATATGATTTTTCCAGAGCATGTCTACAAATTCATGTACGCAGCCTTAAAGGAAGCCGAGAAGGCGCTGGATGCCGATGAGGTGCCGATAGGCGCAGTAGTGGTTTACAATAATCAGATAATCGGAAGAGGATACAATCAGACAGAAACCTTGAAGGATTCCACCGCTCATGCGGAGATGCTGGCACTTACGGCAGCATCGAACCATCTTCAATCAAAATTTCTGGATGAATGCGATCTCTACGTTACGGTGGAACCATGCGTAATGTGCAGCGGCGCTATACTTCTTTCACGAATCAATAATCTCTACTTCGGAACATTCGAACCTAAATTCGGCGCGTGCGGTTCGCTCTTCAACATTATGGAATCGGGCAAGTACAACCATCTCCCTAAAATGTTCTCCGGTATTTACGCCGATGAGTCGAAATCTCTGCTTGAGAATTATTTCAGAAACAAAAGAGAAAATTCAAAAAATAATTCATGATTGGAATATTTAGTCAAATCTGTTTAATTTTCTTTAGAATTTAATTCACTATTCAGACCACTCAACCTTATTAAACCATGCATATAAT
This sequence comes from Ignavibacteriales bacterium, assembly GCA_027348115.1. Taxonomy (GTDB): domain Bacteria; phylum Bacteroidota; class Ignavibacteria; order Ignavibacteriales; family Melioribacteraceae; genus Fen-1258. The sequence continues at coordinate 822 of DAIEQA010000269.1, read as the reverse complement.
AATTTTCGGCGCGCCCGGTGTAGGGAAAGGAACACAAGCAAAAATTTTAGCTTCAGAACTGAATATTGCCCATATCTCAACCGGAGATATTTTACGTGAAGCAATTAAAAAAGGAACAGAGACCGGACTTAAAGCTAAAGCTATCGTCGAGAGCGGCGGATTGGTGCCCGATGATATCATGGGTGGAATAATCAGCGACGCGCTTAAAGAGGAGCGGTGCAGGAACGGATATATACTCGACGGTTTTCCCAGAACTATAGCGCAGGCAAAAATTTTAACCGGAATCTTGAGTGAGCTGACCAAAGAGCCTATCTACTTAGTTAAGCTCGATGCCGTAGATGATATTATTGTTTCGCGCCTTTCCAACCGCCTGGTCTGCAGCAAGTGCGGGAATATAATTGTTAAAACGAACTACTCAGAAAATTACACATGCCCGGTTTGCCGGAGTGTTGACAGTTACTATAAAAGAAAAGATGACGATGAAGAGGTGATAAGAAAAAGACTCACTGTTTATCACGACACAACCGCGCCGGTATTCGAATATTACAAAGATAATGCGGTGATAATTGAGATTGACGGAACTGATCCGATAGAGATTGTAAAGGATAATATTTTAAAGAAACTGAAAAAAGCTTAATCGCTCTCCCCTCTTTTCTTTATTAAGACTTTGAGGGCTTTGCCGCCGTCGAGTTTGATGATTTTTGAATCCACTCTTCTCACCAATTCGTAGTTGTGGGTAGCAAATATTATAGAAGTGCCTCTCGAATTTATTTTCTTCAGGATGGTAAGAATCTCTTCGGACGTATCGGGATCCAGATTTCC
>DAIEQA010000242.1:0-2783 GCA_027348115.1 Ignavibacteriales bacterium | reverse complement strand
AATGAGAGCACGCGGCGCTCAATTAACCGATATTGTGGTTCTTGTGGTTGCTGCAGACGATGCGGTAATGCCTCAAACTATTGAAGCTATTAACCATGCACAGGCTGCCAATGTACCTATTGTAATTGCCATCAACAAAATTGATAAACCCGGCGCAAATACCGAAAGGATTAAACAACAACTAGCCGAACGTAATATTCTAGTTGAAGACTGGGGCGGCAAATATCAATGCGTAGAGCTTTCCGCAAAATCGGGATTAAACGTAGACACGCTTCTAGAAAAAATTCTTCTTGAAGCGGAAATTCTGGACCTAAAGGCTAATCCAGATAGGCTGGCCAGAGGTGTTGTAGTTGAATCGGAACTGGACAAAGGACGCGGAATAACCGGTACTATTTTAGTTCAAAAAGGAATATTAATAGTAGGCGACCCGTTTATTGCCGGTATTTACCAGGGTAAAGTAAGAGCAATGTTTGACGAGAGGGGCAATAAAGTAATTGAGGCGCCGCCGTCAACACCGGTTCAAGTGCTTGGTTTTGAAGGAGCTCCGCAAGCCGGCGATACATTTGTTGTAGTTGAATCGGAAAGATTCGCGCGCGACATAAGTATAAAGCGCCAACAATTAAAAAGAGAACAGGACCAAAAACAGGTTCATCATATAACTCTTGACGAAATTGCAAAACAGATTAGCATAGGCGGCGTAAAAGAATTACCGCTTATTGCAAAAGGCGACGTTGACGGCTCTGTTGAAGCATTATCCGATTCGCTGATGAAGCTTTCAAATGAAGAAGTTATTGTAAGAGTAATTCACAAAGGTGTCGGCGGAATTTCCGAAAGTGACGTTCTTCTTGCTTCGGCATCCGAAGCAATTATTATCGGCTTCCATGTAAGACCCAACTTAAACGCAAGAAAACTTGCCGAGACACAAAATGTGGACATCAGACTGTACAGCGTAATTTACGACGCAATAAATGAAGTTAAATCGGCTCTGGAAGGATTGCTTTCCCCGGTTCTGTCCGAAGAAATTGTTGCTACGCTCGAAGTTCGCGACACATTTAAAGTACCTAAATTCGGCACCGTTGCCGGCTGTTATGTTCACGACGGAAAGATTACCAGAAACAGCCGTGTAAGATTGGTGCGCGACGGTATTGTTGTTCACGAAGGAGAAATTGCAACTCTAAAACGTTTTAAAGATGATGTAAGAGAAGTTGATTCCGGATATGAATGCGGTTTGAACATTGCAAACTTTAACGATATAAAAGTCGGTGATACAATTGAAGCATTCAAAATTGTTGAAACAAAGAAAAAGCTGGCATAATTAAGAAAGTTAATATTGACGGCCGGCTGCATAATTCAGCCGGGAAAATATTCATTTGTTATTTTTATTGCCGGCCAGAAGGAAGGTTATTATGAGCCGAAGAATAGACAGAGTTGAGCATTTGATTAAGCAGGAGATAAGTTTAATTTTTTTATACAAACTTCAGGATAAATTTCAAGACACCACATTCGGATTTATAACAATTACTTCCGTAAAAGTTAGCCCCGATTTAAAAACCGCTAAAATATATCTTTCTGTTTTTGAAAAAGAAAAACGGGAGTTTGTTCTGGAAAAGGTAAAGGGCGTTGCGGGGTATATCCGCACCGAGCTGGCCTCAAGGATAAGCATTAAATTTGTACCGGAATTGAAATTTTTTATTGATGATACGCTGGATTATGTTGAGAAAATTGAAGGTTTAATAAAAAAAATTCACGAAGATGATAACAAAAGGAACGATTGATTTTTCAGAACTTGATTTTCAATCCGGAGAAACAATACTAATCGATAAGCCCTTCGGCTGGTCTTCTTTTAAAGTTGTTCACTACGTTCGAAAGTCGGCCAATGTTAAGAAAGTTGGGCATGCCGGCACCCTTGACCCGCTGGCTACGGGGCTGCTAATTATTTGCACCGGGAAAAAAACCAAAGAAATTACAAACTACCAGGCTAGGGAAAAAGAATATACCGGCACAATTCTACTCGGTAAAACTTCGCCTTCAATGGATTTGGAAACCGAAATAATATCCGAAGGCTCACTGGAAAATATTTCAGATGAAATGATCTATAACGTTAGGAACAGCTTTCTCGGAGAAATTTCCCAGATTCCCCCAATGTACTCCGCCGTTAAACTGGGTGGAAAATCCCTCTACAAACTTGCCCGGAAAGGGAAAACCGTAGTTAGGGAGCCGCGAAACGTAACCGTTTCTAAATTTGAAATTAAAATTGCCCTGCCAGAAATTCATTTTGAAATAAAATGCTCAAAAGGAACTTACATTCGTGTAATTGCCGATGATTTTGGAACTAAACTAGGCTGCGGTGGTTTATTAAGTTCATTAAGAAGAACTAACATTGGTGAATATTCGGTGGAAAATGCAATTTCGGTGGATGATTTTGTAAACAGAGCGCAAAAAATGGTTACTATTACAAATTGAATCCCTTTCTGCAAAACAGCGAGGCCGGGATAAATAGATGTTTCGTTTTAGCCTGAAAAAACTTATATTTATGGACTTTTGTTTGGATGAAATTTTGTTATGAATGTATTTGACAGCTTATCGGAAGTAAAAAAAGATAAGAACACGGTTGTAACAATCGGCACTTTCGATGGAATTCACCTTGGACATAAAAAAATAATAGAGAAAGTTATCGAAAAAACTTCCGGTTACGGCGGAAGAAATTTTGTTGTTACTTTCGATCCGCATCCCAGAAGTGTTGTATCTAACGGTAAAGATATAAAACTGTTAAATACTCTGGA
>DAIEQA010000240.1:0-3601 GCA_027348115.1 Ignavibacteriales bacterium | reverse complement strand
CGGACTTCCACCTTAATCTTGTTTGCTACTATAAAGGCGATTTCGGAAGAAGAAAAAAACGCGCTTAAAACAAGCAAAAGAAGAAGCAATAATAAATCGTTTACCATGGTCAATCCTCACCGCATCAGAAATAACGGTTGAAATAAATAATATAAATAACCGTTATGCCGTAGAGGAAAAGATTAATCATCATCGGCAAATCCGTATATAAAATTTCTATGACGTTTTCGCCTTTATCTTTTTTATAAACTAAATACATGTACCGGAAAATTCCGAAAATGACAAACAAGGTTGTATAGACAAGGTTTTCTGAGCCAAAGATAAGAACGGTTCTATCGGCAACGGAATAGAGAGCATAACTTAATATTACGCCGCTCGCGGTTATCGCACCGATCTGATCCGTAAAGCTGAGAGAATAATCGTTAAGAACCGTTCTCTGCTCCTTTGCATTCGGGTTGCTCGCAATTTCAACTCTTCTTTTCATTATTGCAAGAAAGAGAGAAAGAAATATAGTTGTAAGAATAAGCCAGTTGGAAACATCAACAGAAATAAGGTATGCGCCGGCTATAACGCGAAGCATAAAACCCGAAGCGATGCAAAAAATGTCGACGATTACAACTTCTTTTAGAATTGTTGAGTAAAGAAGATTTATCAGTATATAAAGCCATACAAATTTCATGAACGGCCAGTGCAGTTTAGTAGTAATGAAGACAACAAAAGCAAAAAGAAGTATTCCTAAAACTGCGGCTGAGGTTTTCGAAATCTTACCGCCGGCTATAGGCCGGTTTTTCTTCAAAGGGTGCAATGCGTCTTTTGGTGCATCAGCAATATCGTTTAAGATATATACTGCACTTGAGGCAACAGAGAATGCGAGGAATCCTTCGAGCAAAATTGCAAAGTATCCTACCTCAAAAAAATGCTTTGAGAAAATTGCGGCCACAAAAACAAAAAAGTTCTTGGGCCAGCTTGTTACCCTGATAAGTTTAATATAATCAGCCATTTTAGAAAACAACGGATTCCTCATATATGCCGAAATGTTTCTTCAGTTCGTCTACCATTTCTCCAAGAGTTACATAATTTCTTGCGGCATTCACAAACACGGGCATTAAATTCTTTCCGTCTGTCGCCGCCAAACTAATTTCCTTTAAACTCATTTCAACCAAATTATTATTTCTGCTTTGCTTCAATTCTCTCAGTCGAGCAATTTGTTGCTTCTCAACTTCGGGTGAAATTTGCAGTATCGGTATATCTATCTTTTCATCGGCTTCAACAAATTCATTTACGCCCACAATAAACTTTTCTTTTTTCTCAAGTTCAAGCTGGTAACGGTAAGCCGAATCCGAAATTTCTTTTTGGAAATAACCGGCTTCTATTGCCGGTATAACTCCTCCGAGCGAATCGATCTCTTCAAAGATACGGTTGGCCTGCTCTTCCATTTTGTTTGTGAGAGATTCTACAAAATAACTTCCGCCCAACGGATCTACCGTATTGATAACACCTGTTTCGTAAGCAAGAAGCTGCTGCGTGCGAAGCGCTATCTTAACTGCCTTCTCGCTCGGAAGAGCCAGTGTTTCATCCATAGAATTTGTATGAAGAGATTGCGTTCCGCCAAGCACCGCTGCCATTGCCTGGAATGCGGTACGTATAATATTGTTTTCCGGCTGCTGGGCTGTTAAGGTGCATCCCGCAGTTTGCGTATGAAATCTCAGCCACCACGAACGTGGATTCTTAGCGCCGTATTTTTCTTTGAGTCGTTTGGCGTAGATTCTTCTTGCCGCGCGATACTTTGCAATCTCCTCAAAGAAGTCGAGATGAGAGTTGAAGAAAAACGATAAACGCGGAGCGAAGGCATCGATATCCATACCTCTATCCAAACACGCTTCAATGTAAGCAAACCCGTCGGCAAGGGTATAAGCTAATTCCTGCGCCGCTGTAGAGCCCGCCTCGCGAATGTGATAGCCGCTTACCGAAACCGGATTCCACTGGGGAACTTCGTTGGCGCAGTACTCGATCATATCGGTAATAATTCTCATCGATGGTCTCGGCGGAAAAATAAATTCTTTCTGGGCTATGTATTCTTTTAAAATATCATTTTGAAGAGTGCCTCGGAGCTTATCGAATGAAACGCCCTGCTCTTGAGCCACGGCAAGATAAAAAGCGAATACCATTGCCGCAGGAGAATTTATAGTCATGGAAGTAGAGACTTTTTCGAGCGGAATTCCGCTGAACAAAACTTCCATATCTTTAAGAGATGAGACGGCTACGCCGCAAATGCCGACTTCACCTTCGCTGATTTGAGCGTCCGCATCCCAGCCCATCAATGTAGGAAGATCGAAGGCAACGGATAAACCGGTCTGACCGTGCTCAAGCAAATACTTAAAGCGCTGATTTGTATCTTCAGGCGTTCCGAATCCGGCAAACTGCCTCATCGTCCAAATCTTACCGCGGTAACCGTTTGTATGTATTCCGCGCGTAAACGGGTATTCACCGGGGAAACCAATTTCTTTTGCGAAGTCGATTCCCGCTAAATCATCCGGAGCGTATAAAGGATTTACCGGTTCGCCGGAGACGGTTGTATATTTCATCCCGTTTTCAGCCGACTTATTTAATTTCTCTTTATATATTTTTTTTGCTGCTGAATACTCCTCTGAAAACATTTTTACCTCTGCCTTCTTAGGAAATTTATATTAGTTAATTACCTTACCTGCCCCATTAATCATGAACAATACGGAATACTTTTTATTGGGGCATTAAATTTAAAATTCACGACGTCCTGCCGAAACGTTTATCAGATTCTTCAAGCGGAATTTTAATTACTATCGGACGGCCGTGAGGACATACGTACGGCATCGAAGTCGCAAAAAGTTTATCGACCAAAATCCTCATTTCGTTTTCGCTTAATTTATCCCCTGCCTTAATAGCAGTTTTGCAGGAGTACGACTTGGCAAGATTATCGCGCACTTCAAGCTGACTAATCTGCTGGTTTTTTCTGAACTCGTGAAGAATATCCAAAAGCGTATCGGTCTCGTGTTCGACCTTTACATCCGAAGGAATGCCGACAATCACAACAGTGTTCTTAGCTTGGAACTTAAGTTCAAAGCCGAGATTGATAAGATAAGGTTCGAGTTCTCTCAACAAAAGATAATCCGCCGGATCCAATTTAATCGTCTGCGGAAATAAGAGCCGCTGCGAAAACGGAATATTCGCCTCGAAAGATTTAAGAGCTTGTTCATAAAGAATGCGCTCGTGCGCTACATGAGCATCAATAATCATCAGTCCGCTTTTAATTTGCGTAAGGATATATTTATTGTGAAGTTGTATTAAAAACGGAGTTTCATTCTGCTGCGCTTCGGCGCTTTCATGATAAACCTCGGTGGCATGTCTTTCATCGAAAGGAGAGATAACTTCCGATGAAGGTGCCGATGATTTAATCTCCCGATTGAGATCGTCAAAGAGCCTGTCAACCTCTTCATCGCTTAATGCAGAAGGTTTGCGGTCCGGCGATTTCTGCTGAAACTGGAAAGGCCGATCGGAAAAATCATTCCTATCATTCTGAATAAAATTTTGGAATCGAAGCCCTTCTTTTTCCTCCGGTGTTCCG
>DAIEQA010000028.1:0-1818 GCA_027348115.1 Ignavibacteriales bacterium | reverse complement strand
CGCGCTCATGCTATGAAACGGAACGGTGATTTCTATCCTACACACGGACTAGGACCTGTAGCTCAATACTTAGATATTAACCGCGGAAATTATTTTGATTATCTCGTATCATTCGGTACCAAGACGCGCGGACTTCATCTTTATGCTGAAAAAAGATTTGGCGCAGACAGCCCGCAAGCAAAAGAAAAATTTGTTCTAAGCGATGTGGTTACTACACTTATCAAAACCATGAACGACGAAACAATTGTTATTACACATGATACCAGTTCTCCGCGTCCTTACAGCAGAAATATTTATGTACAGGGAACAAAAGGATTAGTAAGAAAATATCCGGAACAAAAAATTTATATTGAAGAAGAAGGCAAGCCGGATGCATGGGAAAAAATTGATGAGTATATGAAAAAGTACGAACACCCAATCTGGGTTGATCTTGAAGAACAAAGCAAAGGAGCGGGACACGGCGGAATGGATTTTATAGAAGATTATAGATTAGTAAATGCACTCTTAAAAGGTGTTGAGCCGGATATGGATGTTTATGATGCAGCGGTTATCAGTGCAGTTTGTGAGTTGAGCGAAAGATCAATAAAACAAAAAGGGATGCCGCAAAAATTTCCGGATTTTACACGCGGTATGTGGAAGAAGAAAAGAGAATTGATGGTGATGTAAATGTAACAATTATCGACTAAACGTTGATGAAACGGATACATGAGTATTCATCCGTGGAAATCCGCTCGATCTGTGTCATCTGTGTGCTATTACTTACCATGTTAATTCATTCATTAGGAAAATTATTTTCCTATTTTGCTTTTGTAAATATTAAACAGTGAGACTGTAATGAAAAAACTTACTATCGTTTTCGTACTCACATGTTTAGCAATCGTTCTACCTCAGCAGTCAACCAACAATAAACACAAAAACTTTGCATTAATAAATTCAACCGACTCGCCCGAACAAATAATTTCAAAAGTCGCTAATGTCGTTCCAACGCAGCAGCAATACAACTGGCAGAAGATGGAGTTCATCGCCTTCGCGCATTTCGGTATGAACACTTTCACAGAAAACGAATGGGGCGCCGGCAAAGAAGATCCGAAATTATTCAACCCGACCAAATTTGACGCACGGCAATGGGTCCGTACTTTTAAGAATGCCGGGATTAAAATGTTGATCCTTACCGCGAAGCATCACGATGGATTCTGTTTATGGCCAAGTAAATACACACAACACAGTGTAAAAAATTCTCTTTGGAAAAAAGGCAAGGGCGATGTTGTTCGTGAAGTTTCGCAAGCTTGCAAAGAATTCGGTTTGAAGTTCGGAGTTTATCTTTCGCCGTGGGATCGAAATAATCCAAGTTATGGAGATTCGCCAAAGTACAACGAATATTTTTGTAATCAACTGAGAGAACTTCTTACAAATTACGGCGAGATAACCGAGGTCTGGTTCGACGGCGCCAACGGAGAGGGTCCTAACGGTAAGAAACAAGTTTACGATTGGCAATCATATTACAAAGTGATACGCGAACTTCAGCCGAACGCGGTAATATTTGGAATGGCGCCGGATATAAGATGGGTTGGAACTGAATCCGGCTACGGAAGAGAAACAGAATGGAGCGTTATTCCGATTGATCTTTCAAAGATGAATGAAAAAATTGCGGCCGAGAAAAATCCGATAGACGATATTTATCAACCGCACGATATAATGGGCGAAGATCTCGGAAGCAGAGACAAAATAAAAAACGCAAATGGATTATTCTGGTATCCAGCAGAAACAGACGTATCTATTCGTCCCGGATGGTTTTACCGCTCTTCCCAGGATACTATG
>DAIEQA010000205.1:0-5362 GCA_027348115.1 Ignavibacteriales bacterium | reverse complement strand
TCTGCTATAACGCAAAAGAAACATGCCCGGCATTTATGGGTAAAGTTAAACACCAACTACACATTGGTTTTGAAGATCCCGCCGAGGCAAGGGGAACTGATGAAGAAATAAAATCAGTATTCAGCAAAGTAAGAGATAGCATTCATTCCGAATTTTTAAGATTCTACAAGGAACTAAAATGGCCGGACTGACAGGAAGACTATCGGTTATCGACAGGTTTTTAACGCTCTGGATTTTTCTCGCGATGTTCATAGGGGTTTTCTCGGGTTACCTGTTCCCCGGGATCGTTGATTTTTGGAATTCCTTTCAAAGCGGAACAACAAATATTCCAATCGCCGTAGGCTTGATTTTAATGATGTATCCTCCGCTTGCAAAAGTAAAGTATGAAGAACTTGGCGATGTATTTAAAAATGTAAAAGTGCTCTCGCTTTCACTTGTTCAAAATTGGGTGATTGGCCCGGCGCTTATGTTTTTCCTGGCAGTTATTTTTTTGCGGGACTATCCTGAGTACATGGCCGGCCTAATTATGATTGGTCTCGCCCGCTGCATTGCCATGGTAATAGTTTGGAACGAACTTGCCAAAGGCGATACCGAATACGCAGCCGGTCTAGTTGCTTTCAACTCGATTTTCCAGGTACTCTTCTTCTCGGTCTACGCTTACATTTTCCTAACCGTAATTCCAGCATGGCTTGGATTAAAAACTTTTGCAGTTGATGTTACAATCGGGCAAATTGCCGAAAGTGTTTTTATCTATCTTGGCATTCCGTTCCTGGCAGGCATGGTAACCCGTTTCTTGCTTGTTAAATTAAAAAGCAAGCCGTGGTACGAACAAAAATTTATTCCTAAAATTTCTCCTATAACGTTGATCGCATTGCTCTTCACAATCATCGTAATGTTTTCTCTTAAAGGCGAATACATTGTAAAAATACCGGTAGATGTAATTCGTATCGCGATTCCTCTGGTAATTTATTTTGTGGTTATGTTTTTTGTTTCGTTTTATCTTGGGAAAAAAGTGGGCGCGGATTATTCGAAAACCGCAACCTTATCATTTACGGCGGCGAGCAATAATTTTGAATTGGCAATTGCGGTTGCAATTGCGGTCTTCGGAATCAAATCCGGCGAGGCCTTTGCTGCCGTTATCGGTCCGCTTGTAGAGGTGCCTGTATTAATTAGTCTTGTCAACGTGGCTCTGAAGTTCCGGAAAAAATATTTTCTAACGGTTGGGCAGGAATAGTAATTAGACTGCTACGACTATTTGCTGAAGTCGGCTTTGCAGCATTAACAAAAAAGCCGCAGTTGATAATTCTGCGGCTTTAAAAGTTTTGCTGCAATTATTGTTTATCGAGCCATGCCGCGGCTTCATCGGGATTACTGAACATTTGTATATTCAAACCCAGCGATTTATAATGCTCGGCCAGTTTGTTCATGGACAGTTGACCGATTGCCTTTTCGGGCACAACAAGTGCCCAATGTTTCCATCCGGCTTTAAATAGTTCCGCTTCCCAATTCATTTTTCCCCACTCAAGATCTTCCTGCGTTAATACGGTGTTATTCCTATCATCTGAAAGCCATTTTGTACAACGGTTTTTAATAAAAGCGTCTCTTCCTGCAAGTAAAGCATTCCTGAAAACTTCGCCGTGAATGAATTTGTGAAATTTGTGCTTGACGGTTTTTTTCTCCGGGACAACTTCGATAGTTACAAACTCATTTTCTAAAACAACGCTCATTATAGTTCTCCAGTTTTTTAATGATTTTAATTTTAAATTCATTTATTAAAGAAAGATTAATAATCATAATTATTATCGAGAAAAAATCTGATGGATTAAGAGTACGGAACGAAATCGTCTAGAATCTTGCCGGGAAAAACTATTGAATTGATAGATGGGCATGCAAAAATTAGTTGAACAAATTTGCTTCTTTACCGGCTCCGTAAAAATTTGTGGAGAAGATATTCTTTCTACTCAAGGGATAAACGTCTGAAGTGCTCGCTTCTTCGGCTTTAGACATTCTCCCCACTTTTACGACATAACAAACCATATTTGGACATTTGCGGAAGTCTCGATATTTTTGCACCGGCTAATTTAAAAATGTGATGGATCTAAAGATTAAAGATATCGTGGATTTACTTCAGGTATCTGAGAAAACTGTTTATCGCTGGATCAAAGAAAAAAAAATTCCATGTTACAGGATTAATCATCAGTACCGCTTTAACCGTTCGGAAATAAACGAATGGATTCTGAGCAGCAAGATTGAGCTTTCATCCTCGCTTATAAATTTGGGATTAATAAACGCTCCCGATCATTTGTTTTCTCTTTTGGAAAAAGGCGGAATAATTTCCAACGTTGAAGGCGCTTCCGTAAAGGAAGTTTTGAAGAATGCCGTAGATAAAATTATCACGCCTACAAATCTTTCCAAAGAGGAAATTTTATCCGCGCTGATAAACCGTGAAGAATTAATGCCGACTGCAATTGGAAGAGGAATAGCAATTCCGCATCCGCGCAACCCGATTGTAACAGGCGCAGGCAACGCAAGCGTTTCAATCTGCTATTTAAAAAACCCTGTCGATTTCGGCGCTCTCGATAACCAGCCCGTTCACACATTATTCATACTCCTGACGGCAAGTCCGCGTATGCACCTCGATGTGCTTTCAAAAATATCTTATCTCTGCCAAAGCGAATTTTTCTTAACCATGCTTAAAGAACAAGCCGCCAAAGAAAATATCCTTGAGTTCATTAAGCTAAAAGAAAAAGACTGGCAAAAGAAGGAGACTACAAAATAAATGAACGGTTTTCTTTTCGGCTCGGTTCTTTTTTCTTTAGGTGGATTAGCTGCAATATTCTTTAATGAGAAAGTAAAACCGTTCTTCCTTATCTCATCGGCGGTAATAGCCCAGTTTTTTATTCTTCCTTCCGCACTTGATGTTCTTTTAACCGGAAAGCATGTGGAATTTCAGCTGCTTCTTTCCGAACCGGTTGGTACGGCATATTTAAGAATGGATTCTCTTGCGGCTTTGTTCGTTGTTATAATTTCGATTGGCGGACTGCTTGCATCGATTTATTCGGCCGGCTACATGAAAATGTATCATGGCAGAACTTCGGCGCTATCATCCTATTATTTCTTCCTTGGATTGATGATCTCTTCGATGATGTTTGTCGTCACTGTTCAAAATGCGCTTCTGTTTTTGATCGTCTGGGAAGTAATGTCTTTATCATCTTTTTTTCTTGTCGGCTTCGAAAACGAGAAAGAAGAAGTTAGAAAAGCCGGCATCTATTATCTTACTGCAATGCAGATTGGCGCTGCATTCTTAATCGCTGCATTCAGTTGGACGTCCGCAGTTTCCGGCTCGCTTGATTTCAATTCGTTTACGCAGGTGCTTAGCCAGCAAAACAATGTGGGAATTCTTCTGTTCATTCTTTTCTTTATCGGTTTTGGAACGAAGGCGGGATTTGTCCCGATGCATACCTGGCTTCCGCGCGCTCACCCGGCAGCGCCTACCGGAGTCTCGGCAATAATGTCCGGAGTGATGATTAAAACCGGTATTTATGGAATTCTTAGAATAATTCTTATGAGCGGAAGACCTAACGAGATAATTGCGTATGTAGTTTTTGCGGTTGGATTGTTCACGGGAATAATCGGAATTGCCAACGCAATCTCGCAAACCGATCTGAAAAAACTGCTGGCATATTCCAGTATTGAAAATATGGGCATCATTGCTATGGGTATAGGTCTCGGCATGCTGGGATTGGTTTATAATATGAACTTGATAGCATTGCTCGGCTTTATGGGAGCGCTGCTGCATATTATCAATCATTTCGTTTTTAAAAGTGTTTTGTTTTACGGGGCGGGAGTTGTTTATTCGCAAACCCATACCAGGAATATTGACAAGCTCGGCGGACTAATTAAAGTTTTGCCGTCGACTTCCGCGATGTTTTTGATTGCATCTCTTGCCATTAGCGGCATGCCTATTCTTAACGGATTCATCAGCGAGTTTTCAATTTATCTTGGCATTGCAAAAAGTTTTTCGATAAACAGCCTGGCAATGAATATCGCCGCGCTGCTCGGACTTTCCGGACTGGCATTTATCGGCGTTATGGCTCTACTATGTTTTACAAAACTTTTCGGGATTTGCTTTTTAGGATTGCCGCGGACTGAACTACTAAATCAACCAAATGATAAAAACGCTTCCTTTCTTCTACCGACAGGTTTTCTTACAGTGTTAATGTTTGTGATAGGTCTCTCGCCATTATATGCAATTTTCTTCATTGGAAATGCGTTGAAACAATTCTTGCCGGCTGATTCATTTTCAAACTTCTATAACATACTACCTATTTTTGAAACCGTAACAAATTTGTTTATTGTATTTGTCGGATTGGTTTTATTCTTCTGGCTCCTTCGATCTTTTCTTTTGAGAGGAAAATCCGTGAGGCATTTCAAAACATGGGACTGCGGTTACCAGGTTCAGAGCAGCCGAATTCAATATACAAGCAGTTCGTTTGCAATGCCGTTTCTCCATCTCGTTAGGGAACTAGTTCCGCAAAAAATTAACTTGAGGAAGGATGAAGTAATTTTTCCGAAAGAAGCTCGCCTCGAAAGTTACTCTCAGGATTTTCTTGAGCGCCATCTTATCCAGCCGGTACTGAAATTTCTTAGTTGGTTTATGAATATGTTTTCTTGGATACAAAGCGGAAGAATGCAGCAGTACATTATTTACGGGCTGTTATTTTTAATCATCCTTCTTATTTGGATTATCGGAGTTATGTAGATGTTAAGGTTTATTGTTATAGGACTTGCAATTATTTCGCCGTTCTTTTTTCTCGGTATAATAGACCGCGTAAAAGCAATTTGGGCCGGAAGAAAAGGAGCTTCGATATTTCAGCCGTACTACAATTTCTTTAAGCTTCTTCACAAAGGCGAAGTGATAAGCACAACTACATCTTTTATTTTCCAATTAACCCCGTCTTTAAATGTTGCCGCTGTTTTGCTTGCATTGATGATTGTGCCTATGCCGGTTGTCGGCTCGGTTATAAATTTCCCCGGCGACTTTGTTTTATTCGCATACATACTCGGCCTTTCAAAATTTTTCACGGTGCTTGCCGCAATGGATACCGGCAGTAGTTTCGAAGGAATGGGAGCGAGCAGGGAAGCAGCGTTTTCTACAATTATTGAAACAGCATTTTTTGTTGTTATCGGTTCGCTCTCGCTGCTGACGGGCAGAACTTCGTTTGCGGAAATATTTTTGATGCTTAACGTGAGCGCAGGTTATACAGCGCTTGTTAAAATTCTTCTCGTCATTTCGCTTTTCATAATGTTGTTAACCGAAGGCAGCCGAGTTCCGGTTGACGATCCGAATACTCACCTCGAA
>DAIEQA010000193.1:0-4216 GCA_027348115.1 Ignavibacteriales bacterium | reverse complement strand
GTTGTAGCGCTGAGAAAGATAAAACTATTTAGAGTTGAGAAGATTGTGGCAAACATTGCGGCGTAAAAAATTCCTTTTGAGCCGCTTCCCAATACTTTTTCCGCATATAACGGAAACGATAAAACCGGGTTGGAAAGATTAGGCAACACTGCCTTTGCGTACAAGCCGGTGCTCGTTGTAAGAAAATCGAAAAGCGCCCAGAAGAACACGGAAATAATTATTCCCCACATGGCTACCTTGCCGGTCCTTGCGGCATAACATCTTTGGTGAAAGCCCGGATCGGCGAAAGTCCAAAGCGCAATTAGAAACCATACAATAACATAAAGGGGCGACGCATTCGAGAACAATTTAAGATGTTCTTTGGGTAAATTGGCCACAAGATAATCTACACCGCCAACGTTGTTAAAAGAGACAATTACAATTATGAAAAACCCGATAAACATTATGAAGAATTGGAACACGTCAGCATAAAGGTAGGACTTGTAACCTCCTCGCAAGAGATATACACCGGAAAAGATTACGCTGATAATTAAAGACGTAAACAGATTTACTTTTAATACAAGACTAATCAAACTAGCCGTCATCAATAGATACGGCGCCGGAGAAACAAGAATGAAAACGACAATTGCCGAAATCAATCCGACATATCTTCCATAAACTGTTTCGAGCTTATCCGGTATAGTAAAGAGTTCCGCGTTCCTAATCTTTCTTGAGAAGAAAACTGCGAAAAGAATTGCGAAGACGTAATACGGCAATCCTTGGGTTACCCAGCTTAGAAGTCCGTAACGGTACGTAAACTCTCCCACGCCTAAAATTCCGCCGTACCAGGTAGCCACGTTTGTCATAATGAAAACGAACAAACCGACTTTTCGGTGGGAAAGTAAAAATCCTTCCGCGTCTCCCTGCTTTTCTCTTTTAGGAATGAACCCAATTGCTAGTAAAAGCGTAAAGAACGCGAGCAATATTATAAGATCAAGCGGGCTAAACGAGACCATTTTTTTTCAACGTTTCATAATCGCGAATGACAAATGCTTTTCCACCGGTGATTTTCAACTTCACAACCGGGCCAACGGCAACATTGCTTGTGCTTTCTTTTTGGCCGAAAGGCAAAGGAATATTTTTAAGCTGGTACTTCAAACCCTCCGATTTAAATTTAGTCTTACCATCAACTCCGTAGAGTGAAATTGTTTCTCCCGGTACAGTCGCGAATTCTATACTCCCCATATAGGCATACAAAATAGATTTTTGATGTATGATTCTAATTTTTATCCGGTCAAAGAACTTCAATACGATACCAAGATTGCAGAAGGAATGATCAAGTCTATCTCCGGTAGCGCCAAGTAGAACCGCTTCAGTATAATTATGTTTGACAGCATACTTAAGACATTTTTCAACGTCAGTATCGTTTTGCCGCGTCACTTTTAAAATCTTGCACCTTCGCGCATAAAAATTATACACTTCGTTATCGATTGAATCCAAGTCCCCTATTATTATATCCGGTACCAAACCGAGTTTATAAGCGGTGTTTGCGCCGCCGTCTGCGCATATTAGCGTATAGAATCCGATGCGGCTCAAATGTTCAATTGTCTTTTTCGACGGCGCTTGACCGTTTGCGAGAATAATGCAGTTCTTCACTATAGCCCTAATTTAATTCCGCATAAAAAGTTTCGCCCTGCGGCCGGAAAGAACTCTTTCCCGATTCCGTAAGCCGCATACAAGTTATCAAATAAATTGTTTACCTGTAAAAATATTTTAAGTTCCTTAGCCACCGGTTCCCAAGCAAATCCGTAAGAGGCAAAAATATTAGCGACAAAATAGGAATCGACTTTGTTATCGGGATAACCAGTAAGACCGGGATACATTGCATTTATAGACGGAAGATTAGCGCCGTAATTATCCGTATAGAAACTTCCTACAAATTTGCCGCTTAGCTGAACGAAAAGATTATCATAATTTAATTTTACTATTCCGTTAACTGTTGCGCCCGGGAATCCGCTGATGGAATTATTCGTCAGGTCGATATCGAAAACGTGCTCGTCGCCTGTTGCCGCATCTGTGAATGACACAAAAGTTCTTCCCTTGCTTATATAATTCTTACTTGCCGAACCGTTGAGAATCAATTCGATATTGTCGTTCAATTTATATCCGAGAGAAAGTTCGCCGCCGTAATGTATTGTTCGTTCCATATTGCCGGTAATCGGCTGCCCGAATTGATCGACCTGCCCTTGAGAAACAATTTCGTTATCGAAAAGCATGTAATAAAATGTTAACGATAAATTAAAACCCTTCCGTATATAAGATGTTCCTAATTCCAAGTCATTCATCGTTTCGGGTTTAACAAGCGGATCCGAAAAATTGTAAGAGCCGTCGGCGTTCTTGGCAAATTGAGGAACCTCTCCGTAACTCGATTCATCCGCATTATAATAATTAGTCAACCTTGGTTCCCGCGATACACGCGCGAACGATAAATAAGAACTCCATTCGGTAGAATATTTATAATTAATCCCGATTCTCGGATTGAAAAACAAATTGGGTACGGTGAAATCCGTATTTACAAATTTCTCGTTATAAAGGTAATATTTATTGTAAGCAAGCTGCGCCTCGGCAAGTATATTGGTTCTCTCGTTTACTTCGTAGTTTTCGTGTGCAAAGAAATTAATAATGTCTTTACCGCCTTGATAGGAATAAAACCTAAAATTTTCCGAGAGATCGGACGGCAGATTATCGGCATAAACAATGCTTCCCCAATGATTTGATCTATGAACGCGCAGTTCACCGCCGAGAATCAGCTCGCCGTTATAATGTTTAATGCTTACGCGTGGAATCCAGCCCCACTGTCGGTTATCTACCATTGCGCGTATCATTGCGTTGGAAGGATTTTGAGTCGGATGAAATCCGTATTGCTGTGTTAATCTAAAATAACTTGTATCCGCCCAAGAGCCGTCGTAATCAAAATAACCGCTGCCAAGAACAAGGAATAAAGCCGAGTTGAGAGTTACGTTATCGCTTAACTTTAATTCGTTTAACAATTCAAAATGCGGCTGGGAAAAGTTTTCAATCTCTGAAGGTCTTCGTTCAACGGTGTAAGTGTATTGGCCGCCGGCTTCACCCCAATCCGAGTAATTCGCGCGGCGCAAAGTTTTATCGCCGATAGCGAATTTCGGCAATCCGGTATAAGCTAATCCGTCGCCAATCGGTCCGCCGTAAATATTAATTTGCGATGTCAGGTTGTCGTCGTATCTGACCGCGCTTAAGTGGTAAGATTTCAGATCGACCCACGCAGAATTTCTGTATCCGCTGCTTAGTATCTGAGAAACTTTAGCGTAGAAAGAATATTTATCGGAAATCAGTCCGCTTGAATATTCGGCGATATATTTTCTTGTATTGAAGCTTCCAATCGAACTGGAAAATTCCATTCGGGGTTTATCTGAGAACGCCGAGGTGATAATATTAATTGAACCTCCAACCGCGGGATACCCGACTATTCCCGAACCGGCTCCGCGTTGAACTTGAATAAGCTCGGTGCTTTCAAGCAAATCCGGAAAGTCAATCCAGTAAACATTGTGATCTTCCGGGTCGTTTTGAGGAATGCCGTTTATCGATACGGAAATTCTGCGCTGATCGAAACCGCGAATGCTAAGATAATTGTAACCGATGCCGTTCCCATTTTCCGAATAGAAAGATGTAGAAGGCAGATAGCTCAACATTTCGGGAATGTCCTGGTCGGTGTAAGTTTTTCGAATTGTACTCTGATCTAACTTGGAAAATGTTAAAGGCGTTACTCCTTTTTCGCCGATGCTTCCTTTCACAAGTATTGTCTGGCTCGTAATAATCTTGCTTGTTAAAAAGATTTCATGCTTTGGCGAGTTAATGAATTCTGCCAAGTTGAGTGTTTTGGATTCGAAGCCGACGTGTTTAATTACTAATATATCGCCGCTTGAAAGATCGGCCTTGAGAGAAAAAGAACCGTTTTGATCTGCCGTCGTTCCAATATTTTTCCCTTGGATTGAAACGTTGGCAAATCCAACCGGTGAACGGTCGGATAGATTTAATATCCTACCGCTTAACTCCTTTGTTTGCGCATGGACGCACAATGTAAAAGCGAAGAATAGAATAATTAAGTTTTTCATTTTACTCCTCCTATGAATTTGAAGAAATAAAAAAGCCGTTCGGGAAAACAAACGGCTTACTCAATTATTCAACTGCTGTTTTCCTA
>DAIEQA010000188.1:0-18631 GCA_027348115.1 Ignavibacteriales bacterium | reverse complement strand
TATAAAGACCAGATGCCTGCGCCATACGCTCTCTCGGAATTCCGGAAAGAGCAATTGTGCTCAACGGTGTAAATATCCAGCCCATTGCTATGCCGCGTATATAAAGTGAAATCATAATGGCCGATGTTTCCGAATAGAGCGAAAGAAAATGATTTATAAATAAACTTGCTGCTAACAAAACAATTCCGATGAATGCCGGTATTTTGGGATTAATCTTATCTGCAAAGTTTCCGGCAATAGGAGACATAATTGCCTGCAGAAAACCGATGGGCAAGAAAAGCGAGCCGGCTTGAAATGCAGTGTAGCCAAGTCCGTTTTGCAAATAAAGCGGAAGAAGAAAAGTGCTGCCGAACATTCCCATTCCGAAAATGAACAATATGATGTTCGCCATTGCGAAATTAAAATTTTTAAGCAAACTCAGATCTATCAACGGGTGACGAATATTTAATTCGGTTATCATGAAAACAACGAACGCGATTAATGAGATAGCGAAACATGTAATTATGAAAGGAGAAGTCCAGCCGCCTGTATTCCATTCCGAATTGCCGTCGGACAGCGCAATTAAAAGCGCACTAAGAAATATGGACATCGAAATGAACCCGACAAGATCGAACGAACGCGTGGCCGAAGTTTTATATTCGCGTTGTATAACAAGCGTTGCAAAAACTCCCACAACTCCAACCGGCACGTTAACATCAAAAATGGAATGCCATGCAAAATTATCTATCAAGTATCCGCCGAGGGTTGGACCAAGCGATACGGATGCCGCGGCGGCAATCGTCCAAAATCCAAGAGCAACTCCGCGCTTTTCCGGCGGGAACTCCCTCATAACTATTGCCATACCGACAGGCATCATCAAGCCGGCGCCGGCTCCTTGAATAATGCGGAATAAAATAAGAGCGGATTCATCCCACGCCAAAGAACAGAGAAGCGACCCGATAGTAAACAAACCGAGCGCGGTAGCGTAAGTTTTTTTATAACCGAAATGATCCGCTATCCAACCGGAAGTTGGAAGCATAATTGCAAACACAAGAAGGTATGCTGTTGCAACCCATTTAACGGTATCCACGCCGATTCCAAATGTAGCCATAATTTTCGCAAGTGATACGTCCACAATCGTTGCGTCAAGCACTGCCATGAACGTACCGATCATAACATTTGCAAGCACCCACCATTTGTAAGATGTATGCTCATGGTGAAGCGAAGATATCTGGCTTACAGCTGTGCCGCGAAGAGATTTCTTTTTCGAGCTAAACATTTTTTATTTCACCTTTACGGAAACTTCCACAGACATTCCCGGTCTTAAAACCGGCTTGTGTCCATCGGCATTAGCGGTATCATCAATCGAGATTTTTATCGGCACGCGCTGGGTGACTTTTGTAAAATTTCCGGAAGCGTTGTTCGGCGGTATCAAAGAAAATTCGGAGGCAGTGTAGTTGCCGATCTCAAAAACTTTTCCATGAAATTTTATATCCGGGTAAGAATCGACATCTATTTCCACAGGTTCGCCAACGCGAAGGTGAGTCAGTTTTGTCTCCTCCATATTTGCAGTGATCCAAATATTTTTCAAATCATATATTGTGAATATCGGCTGCCCGGGCTGAACTACATCGCCGGTAAGAACCCAGCGTTTAGCAACAACTCCGTCCATTGGCGATGTAATAGTAGTGTTGTTCAATTGCGATTCGATTACGCCTATTTGACTTTTTGCCGTAGGTATTTTTGAGATCTCAATGTTGTACTGCGCCTTTGCCGCTTCCAAAGCTCTTTGCAAATGATCGAACTGTTCCTTAGTGATTACGCCGCTTTTATATTCCTGCTGGCCTCGGTTAAGATCGTCTTGGGCTCTGTTTAAATTTACCTGCGCAAGAGGCACACTGTTTTGAGCTAAAGATAAACCTGCCTTTGCGGATGTTTCCTGCGCGCGCAGGTCGCTGTCGTCAAGTCTTACAAGCACCTGCCCGGCTTTAACCGTATCACCTTCTGCTGTTCCGAGGTAAATTACTCTTCCCAGCATTTTTGAACTGATCGAAACATTGTTTGCGTCAACATAGGCGTCGTCGGTGGAAACAAAATCCTGCATATTCATATACCAGTAATATCCCCCGATGGCTGCCGCTGTTAACAACAGGAGAAGCGGAATAATCATTCGTTTCTTTTTGAAGAGCGGTACTTCGTCTATGCTTTCATCGTTGCCGTTATTCGAAGCCGCCGCTTTTGCTTCGGCTTTTATTTTATCTTTTAAATCTTCGCTTTGTGCCATTTAAAATTTCCTTTTTGAGTAAATATTTAAAAATTATTTTTTCTTAATTCCGTTGATAAAAAATTCCGTTGCGGTTTTCATTTCCTGCTGTAAACCGGCGTGAGTTTCTTCGTCAAGACTTTGCCCTTTTGCCCAACGCAAAACCCGGCATCTAAGACCCTGGAGAATATGCAAAAAGATCAACGCAGTATCTTCGGGTAAATCGGGATTGAGTTCGGCTTTCGCTTTTCCTTCGTCAATAATTTTTCTTATCAGATCCAATTCAATTTTTTCAAAATCGAGGAATAATTTCTTGAACATCGATTTTATATCGAAGTAGGAATGAACGCTTAATGTGCCCAGGTTTATGAGTATCTTAAAAAATTTCATCCTTTGTTCTACAAATTCATGCAACTTCTCGGAGGCAGTGTTCGATTTCTCCAGCATCAACTCGATACTTTTTTTCAACTCATTCTGTTCCTGTAAAATTACGGCGCGGAACAAGTCTTCCTTTGTTGGAAAGTAGTAATAGAGCGAAGCTTTGCCCATTTCCACATCTACTGCAATTTCCTCCATTGTGACTTTTGAAAATCCATAATGGCCGAACCGTTTACGGGCGGCATCAATTATTGCTTTTTCCTTCTCTTTTGATAGTTTTTCAGTGTTCATAATTTTATTTTTTTCGACTTATTTACTTGAACAGTCGAAATATATAAAAAGTTCTTTTGAAATGGAAATTTTGTCTCATATTTGAAAGTTTGGATGAAATACGTCGTAATCATCTTGATCTCTTATAGAAGATTATGCATCTAACTGTTAAGTATTTTTCGGATGAAGTATGAGAATCTTACAGAACATGAATGATTACTAAGAAAAGTTAGTTCTGTGTGAATTGAATGTCGTTGGATAGTTTTTAAAAAAATCCATTCAAAATTTTTATCGTTTTCAAACAATGTGTAGTTTTACAGTGTTATATTTTTAAAGGAAGATAATGAACTTACAGTATCTCGGCGCATTTCTTGTTGGAATTTTCATCGGTTTTTTAGGAGGTTTATTTGGCAAAGGCGGAAGCGCAATTGCGACGCCTCTACTAAGTATTCTCGGATTTCCGGGCTTTATTGCCGTTGCAGCCCCATTACCGGCAACCGTGCCCGGAACCTTAGTTGCCTCAGCAGAGTATTGGCGTTCTAATCTTCTTGATTGGCAGATCATTTTATGGAGTATCGCAATAGGTATGCCGGCAACAATCATAGGATCTTTGCTTACAATCTTTACCGGTTCGACTTCGTTATTGATTGTAACCGGTTTGTTGGTTATGGGCTTTGGAATTTCTTTTCTTTATGGAAACAAAAAAAACGCAACCAAACCTGTGCAATCAAATTTAACGGAGAATAATAAACCATCTAATTGGCGCTTGCGTTTATTCGGTGTTGCCGCATTTGTAGGAGTAATTTCCGGTCTGCTTGCAAACTCCGGCGGATTTTTATTAGCCCCCAGTTACGCAAAATTTCTCGGCCAGCCGATCAAAAAATCTTTCGCATGCTCGTTGGCTGTTTCTGCGGTTCTAGCATTACCGGGCACTATTGTTCATGCGTATCTTGGACATATTTCCTGGGGAGTTACCGGAATAATTGCTCTAGGATCAATTCCATTTTCTTACCTTGGCGCCAAGGTTGCACTTAAAACAAAATCAAGCCGCCTGGAACGCTGGTACGGCATCATTCTTACATTATTGGGTATTTATTTCTTTCTCCACATTTTTCAAAATGTAATTTAGTTTTACCCAACTATTCTGGTAGTGTTTTAACAAAGAAAGCCGGCGGCCTCATTTTGTATTTGATAATTACAAACTCGAATTTTATTCATCCATACTTTCCAATTGATTCTCCATTCACATCTGGATTCCCGCTCTAAAAATTTCTTGCTAATCAGGGCAATAGCCAATAAGTTTCGGACATAAACATACTTTTTGAATAATCTGGAAAATTTTAATGAGTTTAAGTCAAATTGCACGATCGATCAAGGCTTCCCCTACACTGGCTTTGAATGAGAAAGCGGCGATTCTAAGAGAAAAAGGAGACCCCGTAATTCATCTTGGAGGAGGAGAGCCCAAAAGCAAGGCGCCCATGGACGCGCTTCTTGCTGCAGTAAATTTATTGAACAGCGGCGAAGTCCGTTATGCCCCGGCAGATGGAATTCCCGAATTAAAAAAAGCAATCATCCGTTACACGGAAGAATTTTACCACAGAAAAGTTAACCCCGAAAATGTAATTGCTTCCGGCGGCGCTAAGCAATCAATTATGGTTGCAATGCAGGCAATATTAAATCCGCAGGAAGAAATTATTTACCCGGCGCCTTATTGGGTTAGCTACCCGGATATGGCAAAGCTCTGCGGAGCCATAGGCGTTGCTGCTTTGCCTGAAGATGGAACATTTTACCCGCGCATAAGAGATATTGAATTGCGCGTCGGTTCTTACACAAAAGCAGTGATAATTAATTCTCCTAACAATCCTTCCGGCGCAATGTATTCGGAAGAATTTATTGCAGATATTGTTGACTTCTGCGAGAAAAGAGATCTTTATTTAATCATGGACGATATTTATCATCGTTTGGTTTTCGACGGACGTAAACCGGTAAGCGCTTTCGACTACACGAAAAAGTCGGTTGAGAATTCCAAAATCATAATCATCAACGGAGTATCAAAGCAGTACGCAATGACCGGCTTCCGTATCGGCTGGGCTGTTGGAAATAAAAAAGTAATTGAAGCGATGACAAACATTCAAGGTCATCAAACTTCGGGACCGTCAGTGCTGTTGCAGAAAGCGGCAGTCGGCGCTTTAAATGGAATTCAATCCTCGGTAGAAAGTTTGCGGCTTACACTTCAGAATAACCGCAATGTTTTAATTGATCAGCTTCGATCTTTCAACGGAGTAAAAGTTACCGTGCCTGATGGAACGTTTTACTGCTTCGCGGATTTTTCAGCTTACGGAAAGGACTCCCAAAAAATTTCTAGCTTCCTAATTGAGAAGGTTATGGTTCTTACTGTTCCCGGAAAAGAATTTGGTTTGGACGGCTACTTAAGATTAAGCTACTGCGGAAGTATTAAAGATATTACGGAAGGAATCGAAAGAATGAAGTGGGCGCTAGATCCAAATTCGCCTAACGAACTTTATATCGGTGACCGCAAACTTGTGAGGGACTGGTCATGAAATATTTAGAATTCAACACACCAGCAACAAAAGAAGCAATGGAACTTGCTTCCGACTTCAGATTGAAGAATCAAGGCATTACAAATCTCGATAGAGTCTTCTGGAACTTACCTGATGAAGCTCTATACGAAGAAATAATTTTTAGAAACGAAGGCAGGTTGGCAAAGCACGGGCCTCTTCTTGTTAATACAGGCAAGCACACAGCGCGCGCTGCGGCGGATAAATTTGTCGTGATGGAAGAATCATCCGACAAAGATATTTGGTGGGGAATTTACAACCGTCCTTACAGCCGCGAAAAATGGGCGCAACTTGTCGGTCGCTTGCATGCGTGGGCTCAGGGCGAGGAATTATTTGTTCAGGATGTTTATGCCGGCGCCGATCCAGCTTATAAAATGCCGGTTCGAATAATCACGGAAAAAGCATGGCATAGTTTGTTTGCCCGCAACATGTTTATCACAACAGAGAACAAAGACGAATTGAAAAATTTTGTTCCGGATTTTACAGTAATAGCTGTGCCCGGTTTTAAAGTTGATCCGATAACCGACGGCACGCGGACCGACACAGCGATAATTCTAAACTTCGATCAAAGAACGGCAATTATTGCCAACACACTTTACGCGGGCGAGATAAAAAAATCCGTATTCACCGTTTTGAATTTTCTTTTAACATACAAAGATGTTCTTCCGATGCATTGTTCGGCAAACGTTGGAGATGCAGGAGATGTAGCGTTGTTCTTCGGTTTGAGCGGAACCGGTAAAACAACTTTATCTGCGGATCCCAAAAGAAAACTTATTGGTGATGACGAGCACGGCTGGAGTTCCGAAGGCGTTTTCAATTTTGAGGCGGGATGTTACGCAAAAGTAATTCGTCTTTCTGCCGAACACGAACCGCAGATTTATGAAACGACCCGCCGCTTTGGGACAATATTGGAAAATGTTGTTTACGATCCGGTTACTCGGAACATCGATCTTGACGACGATATAATTACCGAGAACACTCGCGCTTCCTACCCAATCGATTTTATACCGAATGTGATTGCCGACGGTTATGTTCATTCGCATCCGAAAAATGTTATTTTCTTAACATGCGACGCGTCCGGAGTTATGCCGCCGATCGCGAGGTTAAATCCCGAGCAGGCGCAGTATCACTTAATAAGCGGTTACACTTCCAAGATTGCCGGAACAGAAATCGGTTTGGGCATCGAGCCGCAGATAACCTTCTCGGCTTGTTTCGGCGCGCCGTTCATGGTTCGTCATCCTTCCGATTACGCCGCAATGCTGAAGCAGCGAATGCTTAAGCATAACGCGAATGTTTGGCTTGTTAATACAGGCTGGGTCGGCGGAAGATTCGGAGTCGGTAAGCGTATCAGCATTCGTCACACAAGAAATCTTCTCAACGCCGCTCTCGAAGGCAAACTCGATAACGTTCAATACCGCAAGGATAAATTGTTTGGTTACCAGGTTCCGATGAGTTGTCCCGATGTTCCGGAAGATGTTTTGTACCCGGAAAACTCCTGGGGTAACAAAGACGAGTACTGGAAAAAATACGACGCTCTTGCCGCGCGCTTTATCGAAAACTTTAAGTTGTTCGAAAAAGATTGTTCGCAGGAAGTAATCAATGCCGGACCGAAACGTCTTTCGCAAATAAAATAAAAATACTGTAGGGTCGAGGTTGTCTCGACCCTACTTAACTTTCCTTTTAATTCTTTCCTTGAAATATTATATTGTGCCGAATTTTTACGAACGATCCAGAAACGGAGACATGCATGATAACATCCGATCGTGTGAATAGTATTCGCGTATCAACTACAATGAGAATCAACGCCGAAGCAAAAGAGATGAAAGCTCGCGGCGAGAATGTTATTGATTTATCTGTCGGCGAGCCGGATTTTCCTACTCCGCAGAATATAAAAAACGCTGCCAAACTTGCCCTCGATAACAACGAAACAAAGTATACAATCAACCAGGGAAGGATTGATCTACGAACCGCGATTGCGAAGAAACTAAAACTCGAAAACAAACTTGATTACTCCCCGAATAATATAATCGTTTCTACCGGCGCAAAGCAAAGTTTGTACAACGCAATTTTATCTATTGTAAACAACGGCGATGAAGTGATATTCTCTTCGCCGTATTATGTTTCTTACCCTGAGATGGTAAGCTTGGCAAACGGTAAATCTATTATCGTCGCAACAACTGAAGAGAGCGGATTTAATATGACCGCCGAACAATTGGAAAAAGTAATTACACCAAAATCAAAAGTTCTGATCATGGGTTATCCAACTAATCCTACCGGCTCAAGTTATAGCAGGAAAGAACTTGAGGAGATTGCAGAGGTTGTTGAGAAGCATAATCTCTTTGTAGTAACGGACGATATTTACGAGCATTTGATATACGACGAAAACAAGTTTACCTGCTTTGCCGCTGTTAATGGAAAAATGAAAGAGAGAACGGTTGTTGTCAACGGATTTTCAAAAACTTACGCGATGACAGGATGGAGGATTGGCTGGGCGGCGGGACCGGAAGAAATTATTAAAGCGATGAACAAAATTCAGAGCCACAGCACTTCCAATGCGTCTTCAATTTCTCAAGCGGCGGCGCTTGAAGCGTTAAACGGTCCGCAAGATTACGTGCCAATGATGCAAAAAGAATTTGAGAAAAGAAGAAATATATTCCATGATTTAATCACCTCAATAGACGGCGTGACATGCGTAAAACCCAAAGGCGCGTTTTATGTCTTTCCAAATGTATACAGTTACTTTGGAAGAAAAACATCTTCAGGTATAATTGAAAATTCATTTGATCTTGCTATGTATCTTTTGCATGAAGGAAAAGTAGCAACCGTTCCCGGCAGCGGCTTCGGTACCGAAGGTTATCTTAGAATGTCTTATTCCAACTCAATTGAAAACCTAACCGAAGCGGCAAAGAGAATTAAAAAAGCGCTGAAGAAATTAATTTAGGAAATTGTAAATATTATCTTAAAAAATTATAAAATGATTTGAATTAAAGATCAAACGATATTCCGAAACCTAATTTTAGCAATCCTACCAAATCAACCGAAGTAAATCGCTGTATACCGTTTGTGTATTCTCTCTGTAGACAATATTCATTATTGCCGATTGGAAATTGATAAGATAATTCCAACAATGTTATTTTACTTGTTTTAGTACCGACGCCTATTGAACCCAGAAATAAGTTTTTACCGGCTGCTTGAATTGAATTTGAAGATCCATTCCAATTACTATGACTAATTAAGCCCAATAGAAGATATTCTTTACCCGTTCTCAAAAAATATTTTCCGAGTACTCCGATTTCAGGAATCGCGTTGTATCTTCTATCTTCAGAATAAATAATCCCCGGCTGTAACTCAACTTTGAATTTTTGAGTAACTTGAACTCCAAGCAGAAAGTAAAAACTGGTAGTAAATAAATTTACTTCTGTTTGTGAATTGACCGAAGAAATCAAACAGAAAGGTTCTGCTTTAAAACCGAGTGAAAAAGATTGAGCCGATATACTATATGTGAAAACTGAGAAAAAACAATTATGAAAAGAAATGTTTTTCTAGAAGAATTATCTAAATTCAGAATTGAATGCTTCATTAAATCCCCCACAATTAAGAACAACTTAGCTCCTAGTAAATAAAACCTTAGCTTACAAGGTAAGATTCAATAGCCCTGTAGACTTTT
This sequence comes from Ignavibacteriales bacterium, assembly GCA_027348115.1. Taxonomy (GTDB): domain Bacteria; phylum Bacteroidota; class Ignavibacteria; order Ignavibacteriales; family Melioribacteraceae; genus Fen-1258. Next base: position 9,495 of record DAIEQA010000188.1, on the reverse strand, counting down.
TCTTTCTGCATTTCTTCGCCGGTCCATAACTCGTATGATTTTGCGCCCTGCTCAACAAACATTTTAAGTCCGGTAATTATTGTTGCGCCTTGGGACTCGGCAAGCTTAAGCAGTTTTGTTTTTACCGGATTATAAACCACGTCAAAAACAATTTGTCCCTTCATAAAAGATTCCTTAATTGTCGTGGCGGAATCATCGATGTCGGGAAACATTCCCATAGACGTGGTATTTATAATAAGTTTTGAATCGCGGAAGGTTTCGATCAAATCCGGGGGAACAAGCTGAAACGCTTTGAACTCGCCGAACAACATTTTTGTAGAAAAATATTCTTTCAACGATTCCGCTGTCTGTTCGGTTCTATTAATAATATTAATATGCCCTACTTTAAAATATCTAATCAAAGAATAAATCACGCTTCTGGCGGCGCCGCCCGCGCCGATAATAGAAATATTTGCCCCGGCTAATTCATCCTTATAAGGATTCAAAGACTCAACAATGCCGTGAACATCGGTGTTGTACCCGCGCAAAATTCCGTCGTCATTTAAAATTATATTTGCCGCGCCGATAATGTTAACCTCTTCGGAAACGTCTTTAAGCAAAGGCAGAACTTTTTCTTTTAAAGGAAGCGTTACGTTGAAACCTTTTATTCCGAGAGCGATCATTCCTTTCAATACATCCTTAAGCGATGATGCCGGAACGTCGAACGGAAGAAAAATGTAATTTAAATTCGAGAGCTCGAAAGCAATGTTGTGCATTAAAGGCGAATAAGAATGTTTAATAGGATGACCGATTACTCCTACTATCTTTGTATTGTGATTAAATTTATTCTGAGATTGCATAATTGTTACGATTTGTTCTCGTCCAGTAATTTGATAAATAATTTTGAAGTCTTAACATCTGGATAATCCCGGGTAAACTCGTTTCTAATGTTCGGATCCAATTCGAAAGCCACTTTAAGATTATCGATTGCTTCCTGAGTATGGCCGAGCAGAAAATTAATTTTCGCTTTCCCGTAATAAGAATTGGCATGCTTGGAATTTATCCTAATGCATTCGTCAAAAGCTTTAAGTCCTTCGAGCCATAAACCTACTTCGATGTATGTCTCAGCCAGCTTCGACCACGAATTAAAATTATCGCGGTTCAATTCGATTGCTTTTGAATACGAGTTAATCGATTCCTGCAGATTGCCGAGCGAATATTCGAGATCTGCCTTTGCAAACCATGCGTCTTCGGGGTTGCTTGTTAATGAAACTGCTTGATTAAAATCTCTTAGCGCAAGCTGGTATTTACCTACTACATCGTAACAATAACCGCGCGCAAGAAACGCTTCGTAATATTCGGAATCAAGTTTTATTGCCTGCGTATAACATCTTATAGCTTGCGGAAACGAACCGAGCTCTTCATAGGTCTGACCCATGTTAAACAAAATTGTTTCGTCGTTCGGGTCAATCTCGTAAGCTTTCTTATACGACTTCAGCGCGTCGTTCATACGGTTAAGCCGGTAGAAAGCAAATCCGCAATTAAACCATGAGCTCGCAAAATCCTCTCTCAGCGCTATCGATAACTCAAAACAGTTGATCGACTTTTCGTACTGTTCCAAACGGAGGTAAACAATTCCTTTGTTATACCAGCCGGTAAAGCTATTCGGTTCGATCTCAAGATATTTATCGTAAGCGATCAAAGCGTCGTTAAGCCGGTCCGTATTTTCGTAACAGTAGCCGAGCTCATACCATGCTTCGGAATATTCCGGATCCAGTTGGGCCGCTTTTAGAAAATGCTCTATCGCCTCGGCAAATTTTTCTTTCTTCTCGTATAAGACTCCAAGATTGAAGAATGTTTCTTCGTTGTTCGGTTCGATTGTTAAAGCTTTTTTTAAAGATTCAACAGCTTCATCATAAAAGCCAAGATTGTCTTCCGAGATCGATTTATTTATGTACGTCTCTACGTCGTTGGGATTCAACGATAAAGCTTTTTCAAAACTTCGATAGGCCTCGTCAAATTCAAAAGTATTGTTCAGAAATATTCCTTTGTACTGCCACGCTTCGGAGTTATACGGTGCAACCTCAAGTACGGCATTGGCTAGGTAAAGTCCTTCTTCAACAAGATCATATTCCAAACAAAGTTGAATTACTTCATCTATTGTATCGAGGTGCGCAAAGGTATGGCCGCTTTCTATATATTCTTTACAGTTTTTTACTTTTAATTTTATTTCTTCTTCATTATATAACGAATCGTATTCATCATTATAATAACCTTCGGAAAAACTCATTAATACTCCCGCTTAATTCGCCGGAAAATGTATATCTAACAAAAGTGAAAATCAAGTTGAAATTCAACAAGAGATTTTTGTCGACCGGAATGTTTGTTTTTTACTGATTACTAAACTCAAATTCTTTATACGATATTTTTTTTACCCCGTTTGTGAGTTTAAGCACCACGGTGTTAAGCGTCGAATTATATTTTTTACCGTAAGACGCTTTAATAACATTTGCGAAGTTTTCGATTTTATCGTTTCTTACAATATGAAACGTGCTCTTGATTGGCGAGCAACTTATCATTTTGGAGCCGATTACCCCTTCGATTTTAGAAGCTTCGCTGACCAGGAAATTACTTTCTTCATACGGGAGATCGTAATCCTCATTTAAACTCCAGTGCGACCTTGTAATTAGACTGCCGAATTCTTCAATCGATTTTTTTCGGAGAAATTTAATTGCTTCCTCTGTTCGCTGCCTTTCGTTTACGTTATAAAGTACGCGGCTAAAAATTCTTTTGGGCAGCATGTGATAATGCCGCAGCAAAAAGTCGGATTCAACATCGCGCAAATTTTTGATTCCCCAAATGTACAAGCGCAGTCCTTTAACGCCTATTTCGCATTCTTCAATCCGCTCGTTGCAAATTTTCTGCGGTTCAAGAATTTTTTGACCGGTATCGCAAATTACTATGCTGTAATTTTCTTCGTGAAGAGAAACGGTTTTATGCTCTTTCGTCCGCAAATCCATAACAAACAATTTATTTTCTTTTCCGTACTGAACCGCATAATGATGGGCCATGTTGGAAATTTTACCGATGAGACTCAGTTCATTCTTAAAGACAATATCCAGCAGCTTTTTATCATCTATATCGATGCTGTATAATTTTCGAATTGTATTTAAAAACCCGACCTGTCTTGCCGCATTTGAACCAAGACCGAGATTCTCGGGCACGTTCGAGAAAACGACGCAATCGAAACCGAAATCGAGAAGGTCTTCTTCTTTTAAGTTTTTTATTATACCCTTAAGCAGTCGAAAGGAATCCTTGTTGACGCCGTCTATATTGAGCAGCGAAAAATTTATTATCTCGCTCGAGTCGGCAGCTAATATATTGATTTCTTTATCCTTTCTTTTTTTGATCAGAAAAATCCAATAGCGGTCGACGCAAGCGGAAATTAAGATTCCTTCATTATAATGGGTGTGGTCGCCCAACAGCATTAAACTTGCCGGGCTAATGTTTAGTACAGCCCCGGAAGTGTCTCCGTAGATGGTTTCGAACAACTTAACGACTTTTAAGATATTCTGATTACCGCCGTTGCCTATCATATCGATTATCTCCGCAAAATCAGTTTTAGTATTTAAACAGAGCAAAGCATGAAAATGTCTTATTAAAGATAAAAAAAATCTCCCTTTTCAGCCAATTTATCGTTAATAAACTTGCATTAAGTAATTTTAGGAAAGGATTAGTTCTGATTTAAAGCAGACTCGGAAAGATTTTTCTCAAAGTAATTTCTGATAAGCGAAATGATTTTTGCAGCATCGTTTTGAGAGTAGAGCTGAAATTCTTCCCTGTGCAAAACTTTTGATAAAGCTCTTACCGCACCGCCGACTATTTGAGCAAGATTTGTTTCGTTGCAAATTATCTCGACAGGAAGAAGAAAGATTGTATCAAAAACGGCAAATTCAACTATACTTTTGAGTTCTTTATAGGAAAGATTTTCCAACCTATACCCATCGGATATAAGCCCGCTTTTCTGACGGATCAGCAGTTCGAATTTCATACGCTCAAGAAGAAGACCCAGCGCAGCGTCAACCGTAATTTTTATTTCTATCATATACTTATCAACCGCTTAATTTCATTCTACCAGCCGGAAACTTTCACCCGGAAAATTGTCCGGCCGGCATCTCTTAAACATATCTTATTAGGCAACAGTTTCAATGGATAAAACCGATGTAACTTTTTGGGCCGCCTCCTGAAGACTTGTAGCCACTTCAAAGTTTAAACCGGAATTTTCGAGCAATTCCTTTGCTTCAATTGCATTTGTACCTTCCAGGCGAACCACAACAGGAACCTGAACGGATCTTTCTTTAACCGCGTCTATAACTCCTTGAGCCACTCTATCGCAGCGAACGATGCCGCCGAAAATATTTATTAGAATTGCTTTAACATTTTTATCCGACAGAATTATTCTAAATCCGTTTGCAACTGTCTCTTTATTAGCTCCGCCGCCAACGTCTAAAAAGTTTGCGGGCTCACCCCCGGCAAGTTTTATAATATCCATTGTGGCCATAGCCAAGCCGGCGCCGTTTACCATGCACCCTACATTGCCGTCGAGTTTGATATAATTCAGATTGTACTTTGAAGCCTCTATTTCGAGAGGATCTTCTTCAGCTAAATCTCGGTAGGCAACTATATCGAGATGGCGATATAAAGCGTTGTCGTCAAAATTCATCTTAGCGTCGAGGGCTACTATTTTTTCGTCGTTGGTTACTATTAGGGGATTGATTTCCAGTAATGAGGCGTCTGTTTCTTCGTAAGCTTTGTACAGTTTTTTAATGAAGCTCTGGAAACTCTTGAAAGCTTCTCCCTGAAGCCCTAAGCCGAACGCCAGGTTCCGTGCCTGGTACGATTGCAAACCTACCGATGGTTCGATCCATTCCTTAATTATTTTTTCGGGAGTCTCTTCGGCAACTTTTTCAATTTCAACTCCGCCCTCGGTGGATGCCATAATAACATTCATCGATACATTTCGATCGAGAAGAATGCCGAGGTAAAGTTCTTTTTTATAATCCAATCCTTCCGTTATAAAAAGAGTCTTTACGATTTTTCCTTCCGGTCCGGTTTGGTGCGTAACCAAAAGATTACCAAGCATTTTAGAAGCGTATTCTTTTGCCTTTTCCACAGAAGTCGTAAATTTTACTCCGCCTTCAAGAATTAATTCATTCTTGTTTTCCGGATTGTAAATTTTTCCTTTACCTCTTCCGCCGGCGTGTATCTGAGATTTTACAACGAATTGATTTATTACGCGGGATTTAAGTTCGGCTATAGCAAAATCAAATTCAGTAATTTCTTTTATGGCTATTCCATCCTGAACCGGAACCCCGTACTTTTTCAAAGTTTCCTTGGCTTGATACTCGTGTATTTTCATAAATGACCTTTTAAATTTTTAACAGCAAAAAAAATAATTAGTTATTGTGTGAAAAATTAAATCATTTATGAGTCAGATTCAATTTAAACACCGCCTTTGAACTGAAACACTTGTTAAGTTGTTATTAGCATTGATATCATTAAGGAATCTTGATATGAATAAAAAACAGAAAAGAGTAATTTATTTTGCGCTCGCAATTGTCGTAGCTTCCTTAATTGTTTGGCTTCTATACGGCGGTGAAATATTTACCAAGACACAAGTGCTGGTTGAAAAAAAGGATCCCCTGTTCGGCTGGAACGAACGACAATGGGTAAATAAGTTTGTCTGGGGACTCGATCTTAGTCTTTTAATAAGCGGCATCACCGCGGTAATCTCTGTAGCGCTGATATTTCTATTTCGTACCAAAAAAAATCCTTCTGAACTTTCTTAGGAATATTTTGGTTACGATTTAAAATTCCCGGAGTAAAGATGAAATATATGCTTGTTCTGCTTACCGTTTTATTCATTTCTGCCGCATCCGTCTTCCCGCAGAGTTTCAAAGTAAAAGCCAAAGGAACCCAGACATTTAACTTCGAGGATAAACTCGGCAGGAATCAGGCAGCATTTTCGAGTTCGACCCCGCTTGAAGATTTTACTGGTACAGCAAACGCAATCAGCGGCTCGCTAAGCTTCGATGTTAATAATTTTGCCAAAACACTGAAGGGCAAAATAATTGTTAAGGTTGCGTCAATTAATACCGGCATCGAACTAAGAAACCATCATCTGCAAAGCGCAAACTGGCTGAACGCATCCAAATACCCGGATATTACTTTTGAAATAAAATCCGTTTCCGATTTAAAACAGACTGCCGACAACAAGCTTGAATTTAAGGTTACCGGTAATTTTACGCTCCACGGGGTTACAAAACAAATTACCGTGGACGCCGAAGCGACATATCTTGATGAGAACGATCAGACACGCACAAGAGCTCCGGGAGATTTGCTGGGCGTCCATGCAAAATTTAATGTCAAGCTTTCGGATTACAACATTGACAACGACGTTATAGGCAGCAAGGTTGCCGAAAATGTTGATGTAAAAGTCAATATTGTCGGGTCCAACAAAATATAAGATCCGGCAATTACGTCATCTAAAAATTACAAATCATACTCAAAGCCGGCAATCAAACCGTTGTAAGTAAGACCGCTTCCTGTTTGATAAAACACTCCGGTTAATAAATTCATATTCTCTACAAGAGAAAACACGTACCCCATGCTGAATCCCATTGAAACATATAATGTAGATTGCGAATACTTGTTGGTTGGGACATAGCTCCAGTTCGTAAGAATGTTGGGCGATTCATAATAATTTAAATTGGCTCTGTTAACTGCCCATTCGATAGAAAGAAACGGCCGCGAAGTTTGATCTCCGAATAAATAAGAAAACCCGACTTTCACCGGGATTAAATTATCCATCTCTTTTTTTGTGACGTTGTTTGAAACCCGGCCCAAGCTCATTCTATTCAAATCCCTTGAGTCGCTCCACGAGTAATAACCGGCAGTAAATTGAAACAGGAAATTGTTTGTAATCATTCGCTTCGCGCTGATCTCAAAACCTTCGGCTGTACCGTAAGATTTTATGATTCCGAGTCTGCCCGAGATTAAAAGATTATTTTGAGAAAATACGACGGAAGATAAAACAAGGATCAGAAAAAACGCTTTGCTTATCAATTTCATTTTAAGCCCCTTGGTTAATAATTAATTCCCGGCCGGAATAATAACCGGTCGGTGTAATTCTACCGTAATGTTTTTTCTATACTTATCCTTTAAATATGAATTGTTAATTACGGGATTAAAATAAATTGATCTTCAAAATATTGCAATGTAAATTTTTTTACTTCACTTTTTCTTCTCTGCGAAGAAACTATCAGCTATTCCTTGGTTGATTTTGTAATTAGTATAAGTCAAGGTCGCGGTGCCTTTAATCGGTCCTCGCCCCATCGGCTTCATAGCCGGGGCATTATTTTGACCTTCATGTTCGGCTGGCTGGGCAGCTACATCGCCGAAGTTAAAAGTAAACTTCACTTCGGAAGGGAGAGTTTTATTTTCGCCGTATTTAAAATCGATTGAAATATTGCCGCTCTTTTTTCCAACTGTCTCTACTTTATTAATTACATTATCCGTTTCATCTACCCACAAGGTTGAAAGGACCACATCGCTGGTATCGTTGTTGGGAATTATTTTTATTACGTCGAGCTTTTTGCCGTCGATTTTATCAGTGCGTACAAAGATGGAATTGTAATCTCCCTTTAAAAGTTGAACCGGCGAGAAATTAAATCCTTGCTTGGGCAGAAGCGCAAAACCGTCCGATTGGAATTTTACTTTATCCGGCTGCTTGAAATAAATTTTTGCTTTTCTATCCGGCATCTTAATAAAATTCACATCAACATGGATATTAACATCCACCTGGTAATCATGAATTTTTTCAAATTTTTGTTTAACGGCGTCAAGTATTTTTGTAGGATTCTTTGCCTGCGCAAAGCAACTTGCCGTAAAAATAATCAGTATCAAAAATATCGTCTTTCTCATTTCGTCTCCATGCTAACTAAGAATATCTTTCTTTATAAAAATGTAAGTTGTTATCAAATACAAACCGACAATATGCGCCAAAAGAACCAGCGCCGAATTTCCAATCTCTTTCATGTCTACCGGATCGTTAAAGAAAGCCGACCATTCAACCATGTGGGTGGTAAAAAAGTAGGGACGCAATGTAACAAAGATATCAACCGGCAGGGAAGACAGAATTAAGAATACTATTATTACCGCCATCGTGGCTACGATTGGTCCGATGGCATTTTCAACCATTGATGAAAAGAAAAATGAAAGAGCCATAACTGTTGTCATACTCAACGCGGCAAAAGCATACGCGCACCCGAATCGCCACAGAACATCATTAGCGGCAAAAACTATTATCTGTGAACGCACCGTCAGCAGTTCGCCGGTTCCGAAAATAAGAATGCTTACTCCCAGACTTAACAAGGCCAGCCAAAATATTATCGAGAGCGTGTAAATAATTCCCGCGATAAACTTAGCCGTTACAACCTGGAGTCGGGATGACGGACGCGTAAGAAGCATCCGATATGTTCCGGCGGTAGCTTCGCTTGCAAGAAGGTCGCCGCCTACAAGCACAATAAGAAACGGCACGTGTATAAATAATCCCTGGAGAACAAGGTTTGCGATTAGATAGCCGTTGAATAAATTACCGAACATCATGAACGAATCCGATAGACCGCGTGTCAAGGCCTTTATGTAATGCTCGCCCGTAAAGTAAAGCGAAACTTGAACCACGGTAGTTAGAAGAAAGATGGCGATAAAGCCAATGTAAGTTCGCCACTTTTTATAAATTTTTTGTAGCTCAAGCCATACCAGCGTAATCATTTTTCACCCCCTTCTGTTATTTTTAGAAAGAAATCTTCCAGCGAACGAACGGGGATAACGGCGCTCACGGCAAAATTTTTCTTAACCAAATATTTGTTTAGCTCGGGGATTTCATTCTTGGCAAGCTCGAAAGTAAGCGAATCTTTATTTGATGAAACAAATTTGTCTTTCCATGCCGATAAATTTATTTCGGAAACAGCGTCTCCCGGTTTATCCACTTCAAAAGATACACTCACCTTATCGCTTTTCAGAAGTTCGTCTACCGTACCTTCTACCTGAGTTGTTCCTTTACTTATAATAATCATGCGGGAAGCAATTAATTCAACTTCGCGCAGTATATGCGACGAGAGAAATATTGTTTTATTCTTCGTGCTGCTCAAATAAACAATTAGGTCGCGAATTTCTTTCATTCCCTGCGGGTCCAACCCGGTAGTCGGCTCATCAAGAATTATTAATTCGGGGTCGTGTAGCAGGGCCTGTGCGATTCCCAAACGCTGCTTCATGCCGTGAGAAAAAGTTTTTACTTTGCTCTTATACCTTTTATCCAACCCCACGAGCTCGAGCATTTCCATTATCTTTTTCTGCGACGTATCGGCGCCGGAAATTTTTCCGAGAATTTCCAAATTCTTATACGCGCTTAAGTATAAATAGAAATCAGGTTTCTCAACAATAGCCCCAACTTTT
>DAIEQA010000139.1:0-3692 GCA_027348115.1 Ignavibacteriales bacterium | reverse complement strand
ACATTTTGATGAAACGGCATTCCTCCCGGTCTGTCATAATATTGTGCCGCATCAAAGTCGCTCAGCTCAAGTTCAATAGTATGTTTAACCGCGACAATTTTTGCTTTCACCTTGTTCGGGAAATCAATCTTCAAAGAAATTTCTGCTTTAAATACCGGCGCTTGTTCGAAAGGCGTTCCTTTGAAAATATTTGGTCCGTAGTATTGTCCTAGTTCTTTGTTCTCGGCAACAAAGCCGAAGAAATCCGGCACTTCTTTATTTTGCGGATTGATCAGAATCATTCCCGCGCTGCAAATTCCAAGCGGAGTGTTAACCATTCTCGCAACATGAATAAGAACATTGGGCATGGGACTGTCGGGAGTTGGTTTTAACATCGCATCAACGCCGTCATGCCAAGAAAGAAATGCGGTGGAAAAGTTTTGTCCTGTTCGTTTAATGATTGTTGTCATTTTAATTTCTCCTTTAACTAATTTTCAATTTGCCACTCTCAATTATTCACTCGGCTCCCAGATGTACTTTCCGGTTTTGTCAATGTAACCCATCTTTTTGCCGACGTATACTCTTGCGATTCCATTTCTAAACCAAGGATCGGCTCGGTCGAATTTTGTTTCTGTTAAAAAATTTCTTTTTTGATCTATGTAAGAATATTTGTTATCCAAACCTCTAACGCTCGCAATTCCTTCCTCGAAACGGTTTATCTCTTTCACAAACATTACCTGGCTAACGGGTTTTCCATTCTGATCAATCAGAATCCACCCTTCTTTTATTTTTGTTTGATCGTTTTCTTTAGCTTCAAAGCTGCCGACGACTCTTGCAATTCCATTTTCAAATTTGAACGCTTTCGAGAATGATGATTGTATTACCATGTTGCCCGTTTTGTCCACATAACCGTACTTACCTTCTTTAAGCACACTCGCTAATCCTTCCGAAAAGTAACCGACATCATCATACTGAGGCAGAACTTTCAACTCTCCGGTTGCATCTATAAAACCCCATTTGCCATTAACTTTTACGCCGATCATTCCTTCGGAGAATTCATCTTTCATTAAATCGAATGTTGGGGGCACAATGAATTTGCCGGTTTTGTCGATGCATCCCCATTTTTCATTTTCTTTTACAGCGGTAAATCCTTCCTTAAAATGTTTTGCATCATCAAATTGAATGGGTATAACAACTTTGCCGGAAGTATCTATAAAACCTTTTTTATATTCCTTCCGTACGAGTATCAACCCTTCGGATTGAAGAGTTACTACATCGAATTCCGTAATTGGTTTTCCGGTTTTATTAATGTAGGAATGTTTTGGTCCAGGTTGGTTCTCGACTTTTACCATTACATCCGCGATCCCATTTTCAAAATCTTCAGCGGAAACAAACTGGAGGGGGATTACGAGCTCACCGGACTTGTTGATGTATCCAAAATTCCCTTCGGCTTGAACTACCGCTAAACCATCAGCAAACTTCCCGGCGTAATCGTATTCTGGATTGATGGTTATTAATCCGGTTGAATCTGTATAACCCCACGCATCTCCAACTTGAACCGCTGCTAATCCTTCCGAGAATTCTTCCGCTGCATCGAACTGCGGAATGATTACAATTTTTCCGGAGAGATTAATAAACCCCCAAACGCCGTCAACTTGAACGTGAAGAAGCCGTTGCGAATTAACGATTCCTTGAGCGTGAGAGAAGAAGAATATGGGATTTAACATTATGATGAAGATTACTGTACAGATTTTTTTCATTTTGTTCTCCGATTGATCTTAATATTCAATATTGAAAAGAGATTTAAGATAAGTTTTGGCTTCATCAAAGCCCATATCAGCGGCTTTCTTAAGATCGGCAATGGCGTTTTCGTTTTTGTTGAGTTTATAATTGATCAGTCCGCGAGTTGCATAAAGTTGAGCTTCTTCCGGCGCAAATGTTATAGCATTCTCAATTTGCTCTAATGCTAAATCAAGCTTTCCCATCTTTATATATGCCGTTGCACTGATAGTATAAGGATCTGGTATTATTGCATTTAAATCTTGTGCTTTGGAAGCATCGTTCAAAGCATCCTCATACTTTTCGGCAAGAATGAATACCTGCGCGCGCTTCAAATAATAATCTACCCAAGTTGAATCTAATTCTATCGCTTTAGATAAATCCTTAATTGCATCATCGAACTTTTCAAATTTGCCATAGGCAATTCCACGGAGGGCATAATCACCGGCTTGGTTTTCCCTTTCAATAGCTTTTGTGTAATCTGCAATTGCATCCGGGTAACTTGCTTGCTTTTCATAAACACTCCCACGCAGACGATAAACCTCAACATAACTCTTATCGAGTTCGATTATCTTGTTGCAATCATTAATCGCTTCTTCGAAAGAAAAATTCTCGAAATAAGATTTAGCTCTGTATTCGTATGCCGAAATTAATTTTTGAGTTCCGTCTTCTTTTTTCCACAGACTGATAGCGTTCGATAAATATCCGATTGCCCCCTCGAAGTTTGATTCTTCATAAGCTCCGTAACCGACGTTGTAACAACCCTCAAACGAGCCGCAATCATATTGTGCGATACTTTTAGCTGAGATTAAAAGCAGCAGCAAAAGAAATGTGGAAGTTTTCATATTAATCCTCCAACAGTTGAGTTATTTCTTCTTTAGTGTCTCGGCAGTATCAAAATCGAATTTTGTTTTTTCCTTCTCTCCCAATTTTTCGTAAGCTTTACCCCTATAAGCATAAGCTTCTGCAACCAATGGATTTATCTCGATAATCTTGCTGAAATCATTCACAGCTTCGGAATATTTACCGAGTGCGGATAAAAGAATTCCTCGCGTCATGTACGCCTCAACCAGATTTGGCTGCAATTTTATTATCGTGTTAAGATCCGCCAACGCATCTTCATATTTTTTTGCGCGAAGATAAATTTTTAGTCTGGAAGAATATGCTGCCGCATAATCGGTTTTTAACTCAATCGCTTTGTTGAAATCTTCCAGCGCAGACTCGGCTTGATTGAGTTTTACTTTAGCAAGTCCGCGGTTATAATATGCGAAATAGTTTTCCGGTTCCAGCGAAATTAATTTTGTAAAATCTACTACCGCTCCTTGAAAATCACTTCTTCCGTATTTTTCTTTTCCGCTGTTTAAAAGATTATCATTGCCTTGTGCTGAGATTGCAGCAGAACAAAAAAGCATGATAACCAAATATCTAACTCGTAGCATTTTGCGTCTCCTAAATCAATTAATGATCATCGTCTTGCAAGTTCTTCCGCCTTTTGAATAAAAACGTTGAACTCGTTGTTATTGAAAGCATCATTGGTAATTTTAACTTTTGGTCCAGAAAAAAACGCAACACCCGGTATAGAAGAATCCACATACCCGCACAAAAGTATATTCACAATTCTTCTGTTCAATTTTTTGAAAACATTTATATCGGTAATATTCTTTTTTTCAATTCTAGTCGCTTTCATTTGACTACCTCGATAAATAGTAATACCGCCTTCATCTATTTTCACCATCTGAATTCCTTGTCGGAGCCATCTTTTGGAATCGAAAAAGCAATACGCAAATAAAATCATGATACCTATTATGAAAAGAAATGGATTGTACAGCAGACGAATAATTAGAAAAATGAACAGCAAAACTGTTCCGATAATCATTGTTAAAATGTTAATCATGAGAAACGAAGAACGGGAACCTATCATTGTGAATACTTTC
>DAIEQA010000129.1:0-5712 GCA_027348115.1 Ignavibacteriales bacterium | reverse complement strand
CATAAATTGGTCCGATCAGAAAAACGGTGATACGGATATTTATTTTTCAAGATCATCCGACGGAGGTGATACATGGAGTGCACCAAAGATAGTTAACAATGATGCATCAGGACGCGATCAGTTTTTTACATGGATGTGCACCGATCCAGTTACAGGAGTAATCTATATAGTTTTTTACGATAGGCGTGAAAATTTAAACCCAAGCGATTTATCCACCCAGGTTTATTTAGCTCGTTCGAACGACGGTGGTATAACTTTTAAAAATTATAAAATCAGTGAGAGCAGTTTTATTCCAAATGAAAATGTTTTCTTTGGTGATTATATAAATATCTCGGCATATAACGGAAAAATCTTTCCTATATGGATGCGTTGCGACAATAACATTATGAGCATATGGACTGCCCCTATTGAAGATATGCAATTGGCAACCACCGTTTCAAAAAATATTAATCCAATCCCATCTACATTTTCATTGGACCAAAATTATCCCAATCCTTTTAATCCTTCAACGCTAATTAATTATCAATTGCCGGAGAAAAGCATTGTCAGACTTCGCGTTTATAATCTGCTGGGTGAAAAAATTGCTGATCTTGTGAATAAAATTCAATCTGCCGGAAGTTACACTGTTAATTTCAATGGATCGAATTTAAGCAGCGGAGTATATTTTTTCAGATTAGAAGCAAATGATTATATTGCAAGTAAGAAAATGTTATTGATCAAATAAGGTCAGTGAAAATTTTGCCTCTATTGTCTAAAGATTTGTCGCTTAAGAAAAAATTAGATTACCATTACAAATATTTTGACTTGTCGCAAATTTCTCCCGACCCGCTGGAGTTTCCGCACCGCTTTAAGAATTATCCTGATGTTGAGATAAGCGCTTTTATCTCATCGGTTTTTGCATACGGCAACGTAAAGCAGATCAATAATACACTGGAAAAAATTCATAAGATAATGAACAATAAGCCGTATGAATTTGTGCGGAAGTTTAAGCTGGAATCCTACGGGGATAAATTTGAAAATGTAGTACATCGTTTCTATACCGGAAAAGACATTGCCCGATTTTTTTATGCGCTGAATAAAATATATATCACCTACGGTTCGCTAAAATATTTTTTTCTTCTCTATTATTTCGATAACGACAGCAATTTAAAAGATGCTGTTTCTTTCTTTTCGAATCACATGCTCGAAATCGCTTCGGAAAAAGGAAATATTACACCGGGATTAAAATTTATGTTTCCGGATCCTTTCAAAGGAAGCGCGTGTAAAAGGATGAATCTTTTTCTCAGGTGGATGGTTCGTAATGACGAATTGGATTTTGGTATTTGGCATGAAATTTCACCTTCACAGCTAATCATTCCAGTGGATACGCACGTGGCAAAAATTTGCAAGCAATTAAAACTTACAAAGCGCAAAACGGTTTCCTGGCTTATGGCCGAAGAGATTACCGGCAAGCTTAAACAGTTCGATGCTGTCGATCCGTTTAAATACGATTTTGCCATTTGTCATATAGGCATGAGAAAGATGAAGTTTTAACGGAAGTTTATCCAAGTGTTTAACGCGAATTAGAAAAGCTTTGGTAGAAAATAAAGATGAAGTAAAAATTTTCTGTTTGCTCGACTAATGCCATGTTTATATATTAGTCGTCGCGTTAAAAATTTGTCGGATGCATGTTCTTATAACAAAATAATTCATCACTACAGGAGAAAATCATGGCGGAACAACGAAAACATGTTCCATTTGTTTCTGCAGAAACAAACATGGCCGAATTTACCGTCCGTGCTCTTATTATCGGTTTGGTAATGGCAGTTGTGTTGGGGGCAGCAAATGCGTATCTGGGACTTAAAGCAGGTATGACAATAGCTGCTACTTATCCCGCTGCTGTTATCGGCATGGCAATATTGAAATCGCTTAAAGGATCTGTGTTGGAAGAAAATTTTGCGAGAACGGTTGGTTCAATTGGTGAATCGGTTGCCGCCGGCGCAATATTTACGCTTCCCGCATTTTTTATTTCCGGCATCTGGAAAGAATTCTATACACCCGGGCATTATATAACGGCCTCGTTAATTTTGGTTGCGGGTGGTGTACTCGGTATTATGTTTGTTGCTTTGCTTCGTCGTGTTATGGTTGAAGATGTCGAGCTTCCTTTTCCTGAATCAATAGCTGCGGCGGAAATTCATAAGACAGGCCGTTCCTCTGGAACCGGATCCAAATTTTTATTCAGCGCCATGTTCAGCGGTGCCGCAATTAAAGCTCTTGCCGAATTCAAACTTTTCCCTGAGACGTGGGAAAAGTTCATTGCTTTCTCTAAACAAACAATTACCGGAACAACAATTCCTGCGGAAGGCGGTATGCTTGCAAGTTCGCCCGGAATTAGCCCGGCTTATATGGGAGTTGGATATATCATCGGTCCCAAATTGGGCGCGTTAAATTTTAGCGGCGGATTATTGGCGTGGGGATTATTGACTCCGTTAATACTTTATTTTATTGCGCCATATTTCACTCACGATTTCTTAACAAACTGGGCGCAGTATTTAACAACGACAGACAAATCGTTAACGCTTCAGACAGCAACGGAAAGAGTAGGCGACCCCGTTTTCCAGATGTATGCAATTTGGAAATTTATTGTTAAACCGATTGCCATCGGCGGAATGTTGATGGGCGCGCTTTATACTTTATTCAAGATGAGAAAAAGTTTGGCAGCCGGAATCGGCAGATCGATTACGGATGTAAAGAAGGCAGCGTCTGGCAGCGAAGTAAGTACAATTCGAACAGAAAAAGATTTGAAATTTTCATGGATACTTATCGGAATCGCATTGGTTGCAGTAGCTACTTTTTTAATCACAAAATTTATTTTCGGAACCGATCTTCTTCCCGCAATTGTTGCGGCTACTGTTATGATTATTCTTGCTTTCTTCTTCGCAGCAATTTCCGGTTACTTAGTAGGCATTATGGGTTCAAGCAACAATCCCATCAGCGGATTGACTTTAACCGCGCTTGTTGTAACTGCGCTTATACTTGTAAGCATGGGAGTTGACGCGACACACGGAGGCATTGCCGCTGTTCTTGGAGTCGCGGCCATCGTTTGCGTATCAGCCGCGGTTGCCGGCGAGATGCTTCAAGATTTGAAAGCCGGACACATCCTCGGCGGTACGCCGTGGAAGATGCAGATCGGCGATATCATCGGTGTTGTTGTTGCCGGTCTTGTCATGTTCTATGTTCTCGTATTCTTAAATCAAGCAGATATTGCACAGGGAATTAAGGAAGGATATGAAGGCGGCTTTGGCAGTCCAAAACTTTCCGCTCCTCAAGCCGGTTTGATGGCAATGTTATCCAAAGGAATTGTCGGCGGGGCTATGTCCTGGCCTTTGATCATTGTCGGCATACTCATGGGTATTGCCTTTATTATGATGCAGGTTAAGAGCCCGATGCTTGTCAGCGTAGGCATGTATCTTCCGCTCGAAACTACATTCGCTATTTTTGTCGGTGGTATAGTAAAAGGTATTGTAGATATATATTGCAAGAAGAGAAATTATAATGATGCTCAAAGAGCAAGAGTTGAAAATGTTGGTATTCTTATAGCGGCAGGATTAATTGCCGGCGAAGCTTTAACCGGTTTGGCGTTCGCACCGTTTAAGATTGCGGAAGTAGAAATTCTAAAAATCTTTTCGGAACCGCCTATCGCAATTGGTCTTTTAGTTCTTGCGGTAATTTCCTGGGCATTAATTTATATTCCGCTGAAGAACGCAGGAAGACCGGAAGACCCGGCACCGCCGGCAGTATCGATGTAATTCAATATTTCATTTGTCCCGGTATTAATTTATCGGGACAATTTTTTTCTTGAAGAAAGACTATGAATTTTTTCCAGCGAAGATCCAAACTTAAAGGCGCAAATTACCTCGAATTAAGACCGATCCGGAATATGAAGGAAGAAGTTGATTCGGATAATCTTGTTACGGTATTAATCCCCAAATTCACACACTCATTTGCAAAAAAGTATTTTGAACCGATTCTTAAATCGCCGGTAATAAAATTAAAATTAGATGAACTGGGATCGGCGTCGTGGCTGGCAATCGACGGTAAAAAAAATGTCTATGAAATCGGAAATGAGCTTATCGAAAAATTCGGTGATAAAATTCAGCCGGTTGAACAACGGCTGACTAAGTATTTAACTCAATTATATGAACATAGGTTAATCACATTTGAAGAACTGAAAGGAGATTAACATGGCAGAAGTTTTATCAAATCTTAATCCGCATTTGCTCTGGAAACATTTTGAAGAAATTTGCGGCATCCCCCGGCCTTCCCGAAAGGAAGAGAAAGTTGCTCAGTACGTTGTATCGTTCGCAAAGAAAAACAATCTTGAATTTGCGCGCGACGAATTCGGCAATGTAGTTATTCGCAAACCGGCTACACCTGGTAAGGAAAATTTAACGCCGGTTGTTTTGCAGGGCCATCTCGATATGGTCGCCGAGAAAAATGCAGACGTGTCTCATGATTTCGACAAAGACCCGATTCAACCTTATATTGACGGCGACTGGGTAAAAGCAAAAGGAACAACGCTTGGCAGCGATAACGGTATTGGTGTTGCCGCAGCGCTTGCCGTTATGGAATCAAAGGAAATTGAACACGGACCCGTAGAAGCTCTCTTCACTCTCGATGAGGAAACAGGATTGTTCGGAGCGCAGGCTTTGAAGTCGGGGTTTGTAAATGCAAAAATTTTATTGAACCTCGATTCCGAAGAAGACGGGGCTTTGTATATCGGTTGCGCCGGCGGTCAAAACACTTATGTGAAATTTAAATTCAACGCGAAAGATATTCCGGCAAACACTGTTGCAATCGAAATAAAAGTAACGGGATTGAAAGGCGGTCATTCCGGTCTCGATATCAACACCGGAAGAGGAAACGCAATTAAGTTGATGACCCGCTTACTTCACAATTTGAATTACAAATTCGGAATTCGTCTTGCCAGTTTGAACGGCGGAAGCAAACACAACGCAATACCCCGCGAATGCTTTGCCGTTGTTCGGGTGCCTAAAAAAGCTGCTGCGGATACACTTGCATTCATCGAAGAATATAACAAGACTGTACAAAGCGAATTGTCGTCCGTTGAACCGAAGCTTAATGTTGTCGCCGCGGAAGTAAAATCCAAAGCTAAAGTAATGGACAAAACCACCGCTCAAAATTTGATTGACTCCTTGTACACCGTTCAAAACGCAGTAATCAAGATGAGCGCGGATATTGATGGATTGGTCGAAACATCTACCAATCTTGCTGTTGTGGTTACAAAAGCCAAAACGGTAGAAGTTATTTTAAGTCAAAGAAGTTCTGTTGAGTCCGAGAAAATAGAAATATCCAATGCAGTGGCGGCTCATTTTAAAATGGCAAAAGCCGAGGTGAAGCAAGGCGACGGCTATCCGGGTTGGAAGCCGGATATTCATTCTCCGGTGTTGTCGGTAATTAAATCCGTCTACAAAAATTCTTACGGCGGAGATCCGGAAGTAAAAGCAATTCATGCCGGACTGGAATGCGGAATAATTAAGGAGCGTTATCCTGAAATGGATATGATTTCATTCGGACCGACAATAATGGGCGCGCACTCACCGGATGAAAAAGTTCAGGTAA
Organism: Ignavibacteriales bacterium; assembly: GCA_027348115.1. Lineage (GTDB taxonomy): Bacteria > Bacteroidota > Ignavibacteria > Ignavibacteriales > Melioribacteraceae > Fen-1258. The sequence goes on along the minus strand of DAIEQA010000129.1, from coordinate 90 downwards.
GCACCGTTGAAAAATTCTGGAGTCTTCTAACGGAAGCGCTGAAAAATATTCCGGCTGCATAAATTAAATAATTCATGCTCTTGCTCTTAA
>DAIEQA010000117.1:0-8553 GCA_027348115.1 Ignavibacteriales bacterium | reverse complement strand
AGAGCTTCTTTATAAATCAAGGAGGAAATAAAAAACAAAACGATCGGCAGAATTATTGAAAGCAGGTAAAGAGTTTTTCTCTCCGCTATTCTCGCGAATTCTCTTTTAATAACTTTATGTAATGCTCTTCCGTGTTTCATGATTCGTTTCGTTTGAAATTACAGTTCAACATTAACAGTCATACCGGGACGCATTCCGTCAATGGGTTTCTTGCTTCGAAGATGGACTTCAAATGTCTTCAGATCAAACTCGCCTTTTTGATTTGTCGGTTTCCAGGTAGCAAAATCGCCCATTGGTGCTATGTACGAAACTTCAAATTCTGTTTTCATATTTCCCAATGCCGGAATTTTACCGGTGAAAGTTTTTCCCATCTTAATTTCATTCATATTGTCTTCGCGTATCTGCAGTACTACGTAGGAATCTTCTTTCTGAAGAATTGAAAAAACCGGGTAGCCGCTGTTTATTATTTCACCGGGATCGCTGATTTTCTTGCTTATTTCACCGCTTATGGGAGCTTTAATTTGCAGTTCGGAATGATAAGCCATCGCCTCGTTAAAAGTATTTTCAGCTTGATGAAACAGCGATTGAACCGCTTCTATTTCTTCTGGGCGTGCGCCTTTCATAACCATATCGTATTTGGATTTCGCGGCATCCATCTGCGCTTTTGCGGCATTGTATTTAAACTCTACTTCATCCTTTTCCTGTGTAGATATTACGCTGTCCTTGTAAAGTGATTGAAAACGCTTCCAGGTTTTTGCCGCGTATTCATACTGGTATTTTGCCTGCATGTATAATTTTTCAACTCCATCTTTTTCTTCGGTGCGGGCGCCTTTTTGAACCATCTCCATTTTAGCACGGGCGGCATCCATAACTCCTCTTGCTTGCTCAACCTTTGCATCCAATTCATTGCTTTCAAGCGTCGCCAATATTTCTCCCTTGTTAACCTTATCTCCTTCTTTTACGAATACGCTGTCAATCCTTCCCGGAATCTTTGATGCGACATCTATTTCGGTCGTTTCTACAATTCCCGTAACTATATTTTTATCCGGCTCGGCCGTCTTGAAAAGAAGAAACGCGATTGCTATAACGGCAATGAGTATAGGCAAGGAATAAATTATTGTTTTCTTTTCGAACTTCATTTTGAAATCTCCTGGTTGGACCATACTTTTAAAATTTCTTGGGGATTACCCGACGCCTGGTACAAATCGGTTAATGAAACATAGTATTGGTAAAGCGACGTATACTTTTCTATTTGAACCTTCTCAAGCGAAAGCTGTGCATCTATTACTTCCAGCGAAGTGCCGAGCCCTGTCTCAAATCGTTTTTCATTCTGACGTAAATTCTCATTTGCAAGCGCGGATGTAGCCGTTAACTTTTGATACCTTGTTTTTGCGTTATTTACATCTAGGTAAGCTCTGTTAATCCACAAATCGATTTTTCTTTTTGTATCGGCTTGCAAATATTTTACTTCATCTTCAAGATGAATTGCCGACTGCAGTTTCAAATAGTCCTTGAACCCGTTGAAAATATTTAATTTCATTTGCACACCAACGGCCCAACGAGGTTCAATACTTGATAGATATTGCGGGTATATATCATACTTACCAAAGGCGCCTACCTGCGGTAAAAAAGAAGAGCGCGCAACATTATAATTTTGTTCTGAAGCAATTTTTTTCTGTTCAAGTAATTTTAAAATCGGCTGGTTGTCGTTGGCAAGTTGTCTGCATGCACCTAAAGAATCAGTTTGATTCTTGAATACTAGCGAATCATTGAGCTCAATTTCAGCACCATCATTTAATCCCATTGCATGTGTAAGAGCAAGCTTGGCCAACACAAGATTGTTTTGATCATTCGATAAATTTCTTTCCGCTTCGGCAACTGCCACTTCTGCCCTAAGCAAATGATAATTCGCAATCAAACCTTCATCAAAGAGTCTTTTTGCATCGGCTTTATGTTTTTGCATTCCGGCTAGAACATCTTGTCTTGTCTTAACCACTTCATCAAGCAAGAGAACCATCATGTAATCGTCAACTACTTCGGAAACAACTTCATTTTTTGTTTTGTCAAATTCGAATGAAGCGGCAATCTTTTCAGCCGACGCATATTTTTTTGCGGCTAATAATTTGCCGCCTAGAAAGATCGGCTGAACAGCAGTGAATGTTCCGCTTTTGAAATCTTGCTTCTTGAATACTTCTGTAAATGGCGGAATTGCACCGTTTAAGTATGCAGCGGCTTGATTCTTCACCGCATTTTTTTGAACATTAGATAGGGCTCCGCCGCCGGCAAGTATGTTATAAATATTAGTTAGCTCTGCCTGGTTGGAAGATTGGGCGCTTATAATTACGTCGTGTATCGGGCTGAGATCGATAACCATGTTATCGTTCAAATGCGTATAACCTAAATCAAAATTTATTGAAGGAAGAAAATTTCCGATAGCTGATTTATCTTCAATTTCTTTTTCTGCTAGTTTTTCTTGGTACTGCTTAATCTTGTCGTTCTTTTCCAACGCAATCGAGACAGCATCACTAAGGGTGAGTTTAACTTGCTGGGCATTAATGCAAATGCTGGCAAGCACCAGTAAAAAAAATGTTAAAATTGAACGTTGTATCATATTTACCTTGCTGTATAATGAATCATTATTCATTAATAGACAAAAAAATTATTTCTGTATTCCGTGTTTCGTTAAAAGTTTTACATTCTGGCGAATTTTATTCAAAGGAAATTCCTTTGGATCCTGAGCCCAGTGCTGAAGAAGATTTCTTATCCCTCCCAGCAAATAATATCTGAATACGTTGAGATCGATGCTGGGAGAGAACAATCCATTTTTCATTCCTTCTTTTATCACATCCTCGCCCAGGTCAAGAAATTTTTCATAATAATTCGTAAATGCCGAATTATTGGATTGCTGAAGATGATTCTGCTCGTTAACAAAAACTATTGCTAATGAAGGGTTTTCCGTGAATACATCAAATACGAGATCGATCATTGCGTCAATTCTTTCGAGGGGAGATAGGTTTTGAGTTTCGGCGACAATCTTTAGTTCTATAAATAACTTTCCCCAGAGCTGTTCAAATATTTTCAGCAGTATAGATTCTTTGTTATCAAAATAAACATAAACGCTTCCCGTAGCTACACCGGCAACCTCGGCAATCTTCGAGATCTTCGCTTTGTGATACCCGTTGGAGGCAAAAACTTTTACAGCCGCTTCCAAAATATCTTTATCTTTATTTCCTTCTTTTGTACGCATAACATATTATTAATGAATCACTATTCAAAAATAAATTGCCGAATGTATTTTGTCAAGAAAAAAATGTGGGGGAATGGAAATATAGTCCGGTTCCCAGTTTTAAATTGAGAACCGGTTCAAAATAGTTCTTTTAGAAAAGTCCGTCAATCGAAAGATATCTTTCGCCGGTATCATAATTAAAAGTAAGTATGCGTTTACCTGTTCCGACCTCTTTAATTTTTTTACCTACTGCAGCTAAAGCGGCACCGGATGAGATTCCTATAAATAGACCTTCCTCTTTTGCGGCTCGCTGTGCGTATTCAAACGATTCTTCCTTTGTTACTGTTATTGCACCGTCTAAAATCTCGGTATGAAGATTCTTAGGAATGAACCCAGCTCCTAATCCTTGAAGCGGATGAGGCCCGGGTTGACCGCCGGAAATTACTGGAGATAATGCCGGCTCAACAGCAAAGACTTTCAGTTTCGGAAATTTCTTTTTCAATACTTCCGCAACTCCGGTAATATGTCCGCCAGTACCAACGCCTGTGATTAAATAGTCAACACCTTCGGGAAAATCTTTCAAAATTTCTTGAGCGGTTGTATCAATGTGAACTTGGATATTCGCTTCATTCTCAAACTGCTGAGGAATCCAAACATTCGGATTTCCTGCTGCAATTTCATTTGCTCTGGCAATAGCACCTTTCATTCCAAGTTCTTTTGGTGTTAATTCAAGTTTAGCACCGTAAGCCGCCATCAGTTTTCTTCGTTCAACCGACATTGATTCCGGCATTACCAAGATGATAGGATATTTTTTTACAGCGGCAACCATCGCTAATCCTATTCCAGTATTTCCGGATGTTGGTTCAACAATTATGCTATCGGGTTTTAGGATGCCTTTCTTTTCTGCATCTTCGATCATTGCCAAACCGATTCTATCTTTTATGCTGCCGCCGGGATTAGCTTTTTCCAGCTTAACCCAAACTTCATTGCCGGGAAAAAGATTGTTGATTAAAACGTGAGGAGTGTTGCCGATTGTTTCTAATATATTCTTTGCTTTCATTTTTTTCTCCTTAAATTATGAAATCGATAGTGTTTTCCATTTCGATATTGCTTCTTACCCTTACTTCGCTTTTGTTGTATACAATTGAGTTTGGGGCTATGCTGCTGGTTACCCAGGCATTGCCGCCTATAACACTGTTTGAACCTATAACCGTTTCGCCGCCAAGAATAACAGCCTGCGAATAAATTATCACATCATCCTCTATTGTAGGATGACGTTTTGTTGACTGCATTTTTTTATCGACGCTAAGCGCACCAAGAGTTACTCCTTGATAAAGCTTTACGTTTCTGCCAATGACGGAAGTTTCGCCGATAACGATGCCGGTGCCATGATCGATAAAAAACGGCGAGCCGATAGTCGCGCCGGGATGAATATCGATGCCGGTTTTTTCATGGCCGTACTCGGTAAGTATCCGCGGAATGATCGGCAAATTCAGCAGGTACAATTCGTGAGCAATTCTGAAAATTGCAATAGCCATAAATCCTGGATATGCAAGAATAACTTCGTCAATGCTTTCAGCCGCCGGATCGCCTTTGTAAATCGCTTCAGCATCGGCCCAAAGCATATCGTGAATAGCCGGGATCTTCTCCACAAATGCCTTTGCCGTTTTTAATACGTCGCCTTCGTAACCGCCGTTCAACTGCTTAATTAAACTGATTAGATTTCTCTCCATTAATTGAAGTTTTGCTATCACGTCTTCCGGCGAATAATAAACCTTACTTGAAAAATGAGGGAACAGAAAATCGATCAGTTCGTTAACGTATTCGATCGCTTCTGTTTTCAGCGATGATGTACAGGAATGCGCTTGCCGTTTGCTCAGCAGCGATTCCGAAAATTTAAATAGCATAATGTTTTTATCATTCTGTGTTTTCATAGAAATTATTTGGGTTTATTTATGTAATAATTAAATTGAAAAGCGTTTGCTATGTCAGCAGCAACAGCAACAACAGGGATAGGTAGATCCGAGAGGTAAAACGGAATTAAACCGAACATGAGGCGCGGTTCTTAGTTTTGTAGGTAAAATATTTTCCGAATTGTTTCTCATTGTGAAATTTTCTTTAGAATTATAAATACTTTCTAATTCCAACAACAAAATAAATTTATTATAGTTCAAAATCCATTTCCCCCTATTAAAATAAGCTTATAAAGACGGACTCATTTCCCTTCAAAAATTTCTTTTAGAAACATCTTCATTTCTTCGAATGATCTATTATCCGCCCTGGCATTGTAGGCAACTCCGGACGCGGGATTATTGCCGGCATTGGGATTTGTAAATGCATGAACAGCGCCGCTGTAATAATTCAGCTGCCAATCTACATTCAAACGGTTCATTTCATCTTCGAAAGATTTAACGTCTGCCGGCGTTTCATATTTGTCATCGGCTCCAAGGCAAACCAATATTTTTGCCTTAACATCTTTTGTCTCCTCTGGGTGAGGTGTGTTTACACCGCCATGAAAACAAATCGCACCTTTAATGTCCGCACCGGTTCTAGCAAGTTCAAGAGCTACTCCCCCGCCAAAACAATAACCGATAACCGCAACCCGGTTTGGATCGACTCTTTTATCTTTCTTTATAAAATCTAAAGCCGAAACAATTCTTTTTCTGAGTTTCGGAATATCGCTTCTAACCTCGCCGGCTAACTTGCCGGCTTCTTGAGGAGTTGTAACAACCTTGCCTTCACCGTACATATCAACCGCAAAAGCAAAGTAGCCCATCTCCGCCAACTGCTTTGCCCTCATCTTTGGATAATCATTTAATCCCCACCACTCGTGAACAATCATTACTGCCGGGGCTTTCGATTTTATTTTTGAATTATAAGCTATGAATCCTTTCAAAACAGTATCGCCGTCTTTGTACTCAACTGTTTCTGTTTTAATTTGCGCCGTAGCGGCAACTGCGGTTAGCAGAAAAAACACTGCAAACAATTTTATCATGGGAACCTCATTTCAAAATTCATTTTTATAAATGACAATTAGTAGTTATGTCTCCAAAACAATCTTTTGTATTCTTTAGTTTCATCATTATCTTATTTGAAATTTGAAAATGATTACCCTAAATCGATTTGGTTATAAATCATAATTTTGCAGTAGTTTTGGAGCAAAAGAATTTTCAAAATTGATTAGGAGAATTAAATGAAACAAAAATTTTTATCGTTGCTTTTTTTCTCATTTATTGTTGCGGTTCCGTTATCGGCGCAGAAAAAAGCATTCACTATTGAAGATCTTTACAAAGTGAAAGGTGTTGGCTCACCGGTCTTGTCGCATGACGGCGCCACCTTAGCTTTTACGGTTACAACAAACGACCTTTATAAATCCAAATCCAACACTGATATTTATTTGGTCGATGCGGACGGAAGCAACCTCCGGCAATTAACTACAAATCCAAAGGCGGATTACAATCCTATCTGGAGTCCGGACGACAAAGGCATTTATTTCGTATCAACACGAAGCGGTTCGGAACAACTTTATTATTTGCCCCTATCCGGAGGCGAGGCGACTCAAATAACTAACAACAGTCTGGGAATTTCATCACCCAAACTTTCCAACGACGGTAAATATTTATTGTTCTCCGCTCAAGTATTTCCCGAATGCGGCGGCGATGAAGACTGCAATAAAAAAATCAGCGAGGCAATGAACGACGGACCAATTCAAGCTCACCTTGCCGATAGTCTATTTATTCGTCACTGGACGGACTATGAAGACGGGCAGTATACTCATGTATTCGTTTACGGTCTTGATCAAAAAAAATATACCGATGTAACTCCAGGATATTTTGACTCTCCTACTTTTGCCCTGGGAGGAAGCAGCAATTATGTTTTTTCGCCGGACTCAAAAGAAATTGCATTTGATTCTAAAAGAGTTGCCAACCCGGAAGAATCAACCAATTCCGATATTTGGATTGTAAACCGTGACGGCTCCGGTTTGAAAGATATAACAGCTGCAAATCAAAGCGCTGACTTCAATCCCAAATACTCTCCCGACGGAAAGTATATTGCTTACTTAACACAGGTAATTCCGAATTACGAATCGGATAGAATTAGATTGGCATTGTACGATCGTGCAAACGGAACAAGTAAAATCATCACAGATAAATTTGACAACTGGGTAGACGACTTTGAATGGGCCGACGATTCAAAATCGATTTACTTTACCGGCAGCGAGAAGGGATACCAACCGTTATTCAACATCGACATAAATACACTTGAGATTAAAAAAGTAATCGACAACGCCGCGATATTCAGCTTTGTTGTTTCCCCTAAAAACGATTTTGTAATTTATTCTTATTCACGGGTAGATAAACCGACTGACCTTGCACTCTTTAATTTGAAAACTGCAGAACGCAAAGACATTACATTCTTCAACAAAGAATTGGAAGAGCATGTCGACATTCGTCCCGCCGAACAAGCTTGGGTTAAAGGCGCAGACGGAACACCGGTGCAGGTATTTATTGTTAAGCCGCACAATTTTGATCCTAACAAAAAATATCCGCTTGTGATAAATGTTCACGGCGGCCCTCAAATGCAATGGATGGATTCTTTTCGAGGGGACTGGCAAGTCTATCCCGGTTCAGGTTATGTTGTTGCGTTTCCAAATCCTCACGGTTCAACTGGATTCGGTCAAGCTTACACCGCAGAGATTTCCGGCGACTGGGACGGCAAAGTATACCAGGATGTAATGAAGGTAACCGATTACTTAGAAACTCTTCCATACGTTGATAAAGATAGAGTCGGCGCAATGGGCTGGTCCTACGGCGGATATTTTATGAATTTGCTTCAGGCAAAAACTCATCGATACAAATGTCTCGCTTCAATGATGGGCATTTATGATCTTGCTGAATTCAAGGAAGATACCGAGGAATTATGGTTTGCCAATTGGGACTTGAAAACTAAATCGAGCAATCCGGATGCCTACGAAAAAATGTCTCCGAGCAGATATGTTAAAAACTTTGCTACCCCGGCATTAATTATCACCGGCGAACGCGACTACAGAATTCCTTACTCACAAAGCATACGATACTTTACGGAATTGAAATTGAAAGGAATTGATTCGCGTTTGATTATTTTTAAGAACGACGGGCACTGGCCGAACAATTTGAAGTCTATGCCGCTCTACTATAATGCTCATTTAGAATGGTTTCATAAATATCTTGGAGGTGATCCGGCGCCGTGGGATTCAAAAAAGATGGTGCGTAATTTAGCATGGGAGAAATAAAAATTTCTTAAACAATGAGAGGTTGTCCAAAAAGTAAAAATTTTTAAAAATAGGA
>DAIEQA010000084.1:0-9985 GCA_027348115.1 Ignavibacteriales bacterium | reverse complement strand
GGCTCTTCAAGCTCGGCAGCTACGTACAAATAATTTTCATCCCAAAGCATTTTTGCACGTGTGCGAAATCTCGGTGCAGGTTTAACAGGTCCTTCTATATCAACAAAATCGTCGGTCCATTCGGCCTTTGCCCAGGAAGATTCATCCAATTTTCCGTCAATTAAAATCGGGCTTTCGGCTTTGTAGCATATATACTTTTTAGGCGAGAATTTAATTTGAGGAATTTGAAGCGGCTGTGAATTTAAAACTATGCCTACAACAAAAAGCAGTAAAAATATTTTTAGCATGACGATTCTTTATCTAGTGGATTTAAAGTTTTGCGTCTTCTATCAATTCTTCTATTGTGGAGTAAGCCAGACCAACAACCGTATCGGCGGCTCCGTAGTAAATCATTACTTTGCTTTTGGGTAAAGCAAATCCTTCTTCATCAAACTCTTCCACAACCATTCCGCACGGAAAAACAACATTCGGAACTTGGCCAGTTAATTCATACAATTCTCTTGGTTCAAGAATATTATATTTTCCACGATATAAAACTATGGATGGATCATTAAGATCATGCAGAGCAACACCGGCTTGATAAATATTTGAGCTTGCAAAATGCATTGCTACTCCGTGATAAACATGCAGCCAACCCTTGCGCGTTTTTACCGGTGGCGGACCGGAACCGATATTTTCATCCCAGTAATGAAATCTTCCGCTCATTACAGGTCCAACGGATTTCCATTTTAAAAGATCGTCCGACTCCGATAAATAGATTGTATTACCGGAAGAGGGTCCTGATTCAAGCTGAACTTTATTGGGCCTATCGAACCGGAGATATTTGCCGTTAACTTTTTCCGGGAATAATACGCCGTTGCGAATGTCTCCATCGGAAACAATTCCAAGAAAAGAAAAATTTTCAAAGTCTATAGTTTTAGCTAGTCCAAGTTGACATCCGGCATCCATATCCATTGCGAACATAATATAATATTCATTTTCAATCTTTGTGATGCGTGTATCATAGATGTGATAAATTTTTTCTTTGACGTTTTCAATTCCTTTAAAATCCACAATCTTATTGTCGACTTTAAATTTCACGCCGTCCAGGCTTTCCGCTTTTACTATGAAGGTTTCCCTTCCTCTGTTTTGAACGCGCAGCAGAAGAATATATTTACCGTTAAATTTTACAGCTCCGGGATTAAATACAGATGATACATCAACCGCCAGAGGCGGAATGCTTGGAATATTTTCCCTGGTTACAACGGGATTAATGTGGTTTCTTTTCAGCACCTAGTTCTCTTCAAATTTTTTCGACATCACAAGCGACTTTTACTTTTTTATTATCGTTATTCTTTTTGCCCATTACAACTTTCACTTTAACTACTTTCTTTCCGGAAGCAGGAATTATATTTCCCTCAATTTCTTCGCCATCGATGCAGACGCTTTTAACGCCGTGTTCAACATTATCAGGGTTCAGAACTTCAATCGAATATTTTGTTCCTCTGTAAATACGACTCACTTTAAAAGATTTCCATTCCGATGGTATAGCAGGATCGATAAGCAGCCCTTCGTAAGTTGGTCTTATGCCCAAGATATAATCGAAAGCAATTCTAAACATCCATGCCGCAGTACCGGTCTGCCAGGAGTGGCTTGCTTTGCCCGCGCCGGGATGTTCGTCGCTTGTTATGTACTGAGAATAAACGTAAGGTTCTGCCTCATAGATATCGGAATCCGTTCTGTTAGGCAGGAGCTTTTTAAAGTACTCATATGCTTGATTGCCTCTTCCCATAAGACATTCAGCCTGAATCAACCAGGTTGTTGGATGATTAAACACCGCCGCATTTTCTTTTTTACCCGCGACGCATCTTGTAATAAGACCAATGTTCGGATCAATCTCTCGGAAAGCAGGCGCACAAATTTTTGGACCATATTCGGAATCGAGATATTTTTTTGCGCTGTCTAACGATGTAAGCAGTCTCTTCCGATCCGGCAGTTCTGCAATAACCGGCCAGCTTTGAGTATTAATAAAAATTTTGCCGTACTCATTTTCTTTCGATCCGATTTTTCTATCGTGCCCTCCGAAAGCCCGGATGTACCATTCACCGTCCCAGCAATATTTATCAATACTATCGCTGATAGTATTTCTTAATTCTACGATTTCAGGAGAATCAATGTTTAAGGTACCAAGCAGTTCAATAAATTTATTGAGCATGGCAACGTAGAACATTGCGCCCCAAACGCTCTCGCCGCCGTCTTCGCCGCCGATGTAATCAAGTGTATCGTTCCAATCGCCTCTGCCGAAAACAGGAAGATTGTGCTTTGCCAAATTATTTTTTACGAATGTCACAATCGCATAAAGATGATCGAGGATTGTACCTTTTTCTTGATCGACAAAAGGCGCTTCTTGATCAAGAATTGAAAAATCTCCGGTCTCTTTGATATATTCCGTAACAGCGAGTATGAACCAAAGCGGATCGTCGCAGTGTTTTGTTAACTCTCCGTCTCCCTCGTTATAAAAATGGTGGTATGCCCGTCCGTCTGTAAACATCTGGCGAGCCAAAAACATTATACGTTCGTATGCTTTTTGCGGCTGGGAAATTGTAACTGCAATTACATCTTGCGATGTATCTCTGAATCCAAAGCCGCGGCTTATACCCCAATAATAAAAGCTTGCAACTCTTCCTACATCGAAAGCAACTTTTGCCTGGTATTGAATCCAATAATTCATAAAAGTGTTTGCAACATCATCGGGCGTTTCCGTTGACGCATGGTACAAAAAATTATTCCAGTAAGCTTTTACATCTATGAGAGATTTTTCAACAGTATCTAAATCATTAAATTTAAGAGGAACAATTTTTTTCTCCGATTCAAATTCTTCTTTAGGGATAACACCTAATGAAAAAATTACATCTTTGGATTCTCCGGGTTCCAGATCTATATTAATCTGGAGAGCCCCGACTGCGTTGCCAAAATCCGTATCCTTGCCGGTTAAACTATTCTTCTCAATCGCCTCGGGATTATTTTCGTTTCTATAACGCCCGATGAATCTTTCCCTCAGCGTTTCATAATTGCTTACTTTATGATTAACCGTAAAGTAAGCCCATTGGTCCCACTCTTGGTTTTCCTGCTGCTGTGTTCCTTTTGAATTAGTTACCCAGTAAGTTTTGGTTGCAAAGAGAGTATTTGTTTCTTTATCAAAATATACCCTGTTAAAATGCTGATCGTCGCACTGGTTTATCAAATCGATCAATCCGTGTCCAAGCGCAAATTCTATGTAACCGAAAACCGATAACCTACGTTTTCTTCCGGAAGTATTTTTAATTGTCGCTTTCCAAATTTCTCTAGGTTCTTCTCGGGGAACAAAATAAGTAACGGATGATTTTATATCATCAATTTCAGATTCAATAGAAGTGTAGCCGAAGCCGTGGGTAACTTTATATGCGTCAGGATTCTTACCTACCGGCTGCCATGAAAGACTCCATAGTTCCGAACTTTCGATATCTTTTAGGTAAATGTATTTCCCCGGGCGATCTGGAGGCACATCGTTTATTCTGTATCGAGTAATTCTTCCGTGCAGCGGATTTTTAAAGTAACTAATACCCCCGCCGTTATTGGATATTGTTGCAAAATAATTATCGTTATATAAATAATTGATCCATGGGGTCGGAGTGTTTACACGCGTAATAATATACTCTTTACCATCTTCCGAAAAATTTCCGTAATTCATAAATCTTCTCCACAAAAGATTACCACTTTTATTCCATCATATCAGTCGTTACAATCGCTGCCGGGTACTTCAGCGATGAAATAAATTTTTAAGCTGTTCGGTTAAACAATAACCATTGGAAACAAAAATCCGCACTAACTCAATGTTTATTTTATTTTGAAATTAACTAACACAAAAATTAAAGTTTATCCTACAAATAGCAAATAAATAATTGATAAATTCATTCATTCTTATGCATATTTAGGACAAATAGCGAGAAAGTTTATTTCTTGGTAAAATTATCAGATGTGGCATTACTCATCGGAGACGAACCCAAACTATCAGAGAAATTATTTCTATACACAAAGCAAGAAGGGTTTTATACCGAAATAGGAAGCCGGAAGAAATCTTCGAGAATTAAAGAACCTGCCCCAACAGCTACCGAATAGTGATGATACCTATCCACTATTATATTAAGTGCATTATTAGAAATCGAAATAACTTTCATTTCAATTTCTTTTTTCACCGCATCGATAATTATATCCTCCAATTCCGAAATGACTCCAGTTATAATGAGCGTATCCGGATTTAACAAAGCAACGGCCGGCGCTATTGTCTGCCCGACAATATTTCCTATAATTGAAAAAGCAAGTTTTGCTATTTCATCGCCGTTCTTAGCTGCATCCAGAAGTATATCAATATCAATTGTTTCTAACGATGAAACGTAATTTTGAAGTATATGGCCTTCGGCAAATCTGCTTCGTATGGTAGATAATATTTCTTTCAAAGAAGGAAGGTGCGGATAAAGTTCACCGGCGCAATAAGAGGCACCTCTGTAAAGTTCGCCGTTGATGACTATTCCAATGCCAAGACCGCTTACATTCTTATCTATCTCCACAAGGATGGTGAGATAATTTTTTTTAGTCTTATCGTTGCCGTTCCATTTAAGACCAACTGCTGCAGCGTTGGCATTGTTCTCAATCATAACAGGAATATTAAGGTCGCTAAGTTTTTCAAGAAGCGGGAAATTCATTTCGGGAATAACGCTCGACATTGCAACAATGCCTTTCTGGCAATCCACTATTCCAGCGAAGGCGACGCCAAGCCCTAAAATTTTATCTCGATCAATTTTATTTCTAACGATTATTTCGTTGACTACGTTTATTATGTTTGCCGCTAATTCATCTACCGTCCTGCCGGTTTCAATCTTCAAAATTTTCTTGGCAATTATGCTTCCGCTGAAATCCAGAATTACATAGGTCATTTCACCTACTTCAATATCCAGCCCAACAACATAGGCGGCTTCCTTATTCAGCGCCCAGATGTAAGGTTTCTTTCCCCCTTTATTTGTCGATTCGCCTTTGCCGTAGAACGATACGAAGGATTTTGCAGAAAGCTCTTTTAAAATATTAAACACCGTCGAGGGCCGCATGCCGGTTATTTTAACTAACTCGGAGCTTGAAATAATTTCGTGTTCTTGGATTAATCTTAATACCAGCTGTTCATTAATATCCTTAACTACCCTGGCATGAAATGAAAATAATTTCCTTTCGTCCATTCTAAATTTTTATCCTACAATATTATAAATTCAATTATAAACAAGATTTTTCTTTTATTCGACTGTTATTTCATCCGTAAACAACCAGGCCTTACCACCGGCGGCAACATGCCATGACGGGCATACTCCAACATTTTTTGCAAAGACTCTAACGTACCTCGCCTCGGTATCTGTCATTTTTTTATCGAAGCTTTTTATTCCGTCGCCGCTGTTTTTTTCGTCTGGAATATTTTGCGCTTCATATACCTTTGTAAAATTTTTACCGTCTGTAGAAACGTAGTATTCAATGGAAGCCGGATAGAAAATCCAGGATCCTGTGTTTTGTAAAAACGAAGCGCCGATCAAGGACACTTTTTGAATTTTACCGAGGTCGATCACTGCGTCCAAGTCGTTGCCTTCGTATCCCTGCCATGCGTCCGTATGAAAATTATCCGTGCCCTTAATTCCGTCGATTAAGCCGAACGCGCCTCCGCCGGTATAATTTTGATTGTATTTTGTGTTCAACTTAATGGTGCGCCCGTCCGCAATTTTATTGAAACTCGCGGAAATTACTTTGCTGTAAATGCCGTCTTTAAAACAGACTGCTTTTACCGTTGTTGTGGAATTAATTTTTATTGGTTCATGATAAACCTGTTTGCTTTGTAGTGGATCCGTTCCATCGGTGGAGAAGTAAATAACGTCTTTAGTATCTACCGATGAAATCGCGACAGTTATCGGTTCTCTAAAAACTCTTTCACCGGAGGTAACATATGGAACCGCAACAAACGGGATATTGATTGACGAAGTGGGTCTTGCTTTAACATCGCTGCCCCAGTTACTTGGATGCGGTCCCATCTCAAACACAAGTGTGCCGCCTTTCAAAATATCAGAATGCTTTATATAAGAATATGGATATTTCTTTCCGTTGAGTGTAACCGATTGGATGTAAAAATTTTTGTCCGACAAATTTTTGGCAACTACGGTAAAATTTTTCTTCCCGCTTGTATGAAGGGTTACTTTATCGAAAAGCGGCGTACCAAAAATATAATTATTGTCTCCCGGACATACGGGATAAAATCCAACCGCGCTCAATACATACCACGCGGACATTTGGCCGCAGTCGTCATTTCCGCAGAGTCCATCGGCTTTGTCGGAATACAATGTAGTTACAATTTTGTGAACCAATTCCTGGGTCTTCCACGGCTGACCCGCATAGTTATATAGATAAGCCATATGATGACTCGGCTCGTTTCCCTGAGCGTATTGTCCTACCATTCCGGTAATATCGGACTGCTGTCTTCCGGTGAGTTCCGGCTTTGTTGTAAAGAGTTCGTCAACTTTAGAAATAAAATTTTTATCGCCGCCCATCAGATTTATCAAACCATCGATATCCTGCGGAACAAAAAAGCTGTATTGCCATGCGTTAGCTTCGGTATAATTACCGCTTACGGAATAAGGATCGAACGGTGTATACCACATTCCATTTTTCTTAGCGCGCATTAAAGAAGTGGAAGGATCAAAAACATTGACGTAATATTTTGCCCGCTGAATGAAATAGTTATAATCGTCTTTCTTACCGAGATCCTTAGCCATCATAGCTATGCACCAGTCATCGTAGGAATACTCAAGAGTTTTGGAAACGCTTTCAGATTCAAGATCGGAAGGTATGTATCCCATCTCCTTATAATATTTCAAACCGAGTTGATCCTGCATAGCGCTTTTCTTCATTGCTTCAAATGCTTTTTCAACGTCAAAGTTTCTTATGCCTTTAAAATATGCGTCGGCTATTACCGGAATGGAATGATATCCAATCATTGTCCCGGTTTCATTCGATGCTAATTCCCAAACCGGAAGTAAACCGTATTCTCCGTATTTCTGAATTAAAGATTTAACCATGTCGCGGTCTTCATCTTTTTCAATCAACGTAAATAAAGGGTGTTCTGCTCTGAAAGTATCCCACAAAGAAAAGACCGTATACATCTTATAGTCTTTCGCAGTATGAATTTTATGATCCATGCCGGTATATTTTCCGTCGACATCAGACATCACATTTGGACTGAGCAGTGAATGGTACAATGCCGTGTAAAATGTCGTTTTGTTTTGCATGCTGCCGCTTCCAACCGAAATTGCTTTAAGTTCCTTTTCCCAGGCCGCGTCGGCTTTCTTTACAACGGTGTTAAAATTCCAACCCGGAATTTCTGCCGCTAGATTTTTCTTTGCCCCTTCCAAACTTGTATGAGAAATACCGACTTTAACATAAACCGCTTCATCGGCAGAAGTAGCATAACGAACAAAAGCTTTTACAAATTCTCCTTGTGCAAAATCTTTTCCGGTTTCAACTTTACCGTTGTCAACTACTCCGAAAGATTTAAACGGCTTGGAAAACTCAGCATAGAAATAAACGGTATGATCTTTTGCCCACCCGGTTGAACGTCTGTAACCTTCGATTATTTTGTTGTCTATAATTTTTATTTGCGCGTCTTTCGTTTTATCCTGGATTCCGTGCACAAGATCTATAATTATGTTTGCCTCGTCCGTTTTGGGAAATGTATATTTATGAAACCCTGCGCGGCATGTAGCTGTTAATTCGGCTTTCACTTTATAATCGTCAAGATAAACAGAATAGTAGCCGGCTTTAGCAATTTCATTTTTATGACTGAAGCGCGAGCGGTAACCCGATCCCGGTTTATCTTTTGAACCTGGTTCGGTTTTTAATTCCCCGGTTGTGGGCATAAAAAGAATATCACCGTAATCCGCGCACCCTGTGCCGCTTAAATGAGTGTGGCTGAATCCCATTATGCTGTTATCGGAATAATGATATCCTGAACACCAGTCCCAACCCTCAACATCCGTATCGGGGCTCAATTGTACAAGTCCATGCGGAAGTGAAACTCCCGGAAAAGTATGGCCGTGCCCGTCAGTACCGATAAACGGATTTACATAGCTCGTCAATTTTACTTGAGCAAATAAATTTATACTCGTCGTTAAAAGAATTAATATGATTATTCCATTTACTAATCCGCTAAATAAAGGTAAAGCATGATTTTTAGTGTTAGAATGAAATAACGAACTGCCGTTAGGCGAGGATATTTTGTTTGATGTTCTCATTTGATCATTAACATTTTGATTGTTTTGAAATATGGTTTTGATTCATTCATCCGAACGGTTAGGCGAGCTATATAAAATCCGCTTGCGTATTTCGAACCGTAGAATGAAGATGTGTAGTAACCCGGTTTCATAATTCCGTTTACTAAAGTTGTTATTTCATTTCCGAGTATGTCGTAAATTTTCAAAGTTACTAATCCATTGCCGGGAATCTGATAAGAAATTGTTGTTGACGGATTAAACGGATTAGGATAATTCTGCATCAACATCGGTTCGTTCGGAATTTTCATATCATGAATATCCTGCTCGGATACATCCGTTGCAGGAACAACTAGTGCGCTGAATACGGAATCTGTGTATGACTTAAGATTGTTCGCAGCATAAACCATTATTCCAGCTTTAGATGAAGAAGCAGGCTGCCATTTTGCTACCGAAGTTGAAAACGTTAAATCATTATTATCGTTCAGCACCCCAATCATTGTTTTTGATGCGCCGATAGAATCCGCCCACTGGTTAAAGCGGCCAACATAATCGGAATTGAAGTAAGCCATGTCCATCACAAAATTGAAGTACGAAGAAACATCCTTGGACTTGCCAATCACCGCGGCAGGCTGTCCATAATATCCCGCATAAATTGCGGCGATGTACATTACCAAACTGCTGTTTGAAGACCTGGGACCGAAGTACTTTCCTATTTCTTTAAGAAGCGAAATGTACGCTGCGTTTCCAGTTGCCTTGTGTTCTATATCAAGAGATATACCGTCAAGGTGAAGCGAATCGATTGCGCACGTCTTTATAAATTCCGCAAACTGCTGATAGTTTAATTTAACTCCGTCATAAGTAGTAAAAGGTGTTGAAGTACTCCATGAAGCGGCATCATCAACATTCATTAAAACCTTTACTCCCCTTGCCTGCAAAATTCTAACGTCGCGTAAAATTTCTTTGTAATGCCGGTACACAACATTTTTCATCCAGCCGGTTGAGTAATGCGCTGAGTCCGCTAATTCCCAAAGAGTCCCTTCGAATATTACAACTACATTTGCTTTGTCTGTAAAAGACGTCAGCGGCAAGTGATCGGGTCCGTGCGAATCGAAAACATAATACGCAACCTTATTGCTACCGGCTGGCGGAATATCCGCCATTAAATTACTTGGAAAAGGATTAACAGCGAGGACTAAAATGATCATCGCCGTTAATTTCAAAAGTAATCTTTCCTTCATAAAATTATTTTTTTCCTGTTTGACCGATCTTTCAACTTATCAATCATTTCTTTTATCTATAGATTAAAATGTTACCGTCCTGATTTTATTCAGCATAAAAAAAATTAGACGTTAGACAAACCAGATTTTTATTGACTGATAAATTCGCCTTTATCCATACTCCAGTCGTTTCCAAAATATCCGGCAAATTTAATTCCTTTTTCATCGGACTTAAGAATTCCGGAATTGTAAATCACAACATCTGGAAAACCCAGGTACTGATCGAAATACTGGGCGAGGTTCACAAGTTCCATCCCTTCAACACCGGTTCCGGTAATAGCGCCAACACAAGCAATTTTGCTGTCGAGTCTTGGGCGTACCAAGAGGCATGCTAAATCATCGCCTTTATATTCTTTATTTCCGACCATAATTTTATTTTCATCTACCTGGACAGGC
>DAIEQA010000073.1:0-9897 GCA_027348115.1 Ignavibacteriales bacterium | reverse complement strand
AGAGGAAGAGAACGAAGCCGTTCGCTAAATTCCATTGCCGACGAGATAAAGCAGCTTTCGCAAAGAGGTTTCCGCGAAGTTACGCTGCTGGGACAAAACGTAAATTCGTATGACGACAACGGGTCTGCCGCCGGCGGAGATTTTGCCGATCTTCTTGCGGCAGCCGCAATTATAGACAGATCGATGCGGATACGTTTTACAACCTCGCACCCGCAGGATTTATCCGATAAACTTCTTTACACTATTGCCGAACACCCGAACATTTGCAACTATATTCATCTCCAGGTTCAATCAGGCTCAAACAGAATTTTGGAATTAATGAACAGAACCTACACCATCGAACATTATCTTAATTTAATAGATAAAGCGCGGACGATTATCCCGGGTGTAAGTTTTTCGACGGATATTATTGCTGGTTTCCCAACCGAAACCGACGAAGATCATCAAATGACTTTGGACGTGATGAAGAAAGTCCGTTACGACGGCGCATACATGTTCAAATATTCCCCGCGCGAAGGGACTAAAGCTTTCGATATGAACGACGATGTTTCCGAAGAGATTAAAGTGAAACGACTGAACGATATCATCGATCTTCAGCAAACTATATCCTACGAAATTAATCAATCGCAAATAGGCAGCGAGGAAGTTGTTCTTGTCGAAGGGGCGAGTAAAAAAAGCGAAGACTTTCTTTCCGGCAGAACAGATACTAATAAGGTAGTTATTTTCCCGCGAGGAGAAAATATTTCGATAGGCGATTATGTTAAGGTGAGAATAAACCGCGCAACTTCGGCCACTCTATTCGCCGATTTGCTTGATGTAATCGAACCGGTTAAGGACAAAGCTTTTAGATCCGCTTGAATTATTTCCGTATCTAATTTTTCGGACGTACAATACCCGAGCAATAGAATGAAGATTCTAAAATTTGTATCGTCGATTTTCTTTTTGTTATTGCTGCTCTCATGCAGACTGTCTGCACAGGAAGCGGATATAACTACCGCGCTTCAAAGAATTGAAAGCGGAAGAATTGATGCTGCCGAAACTCTTCTGAAAGAACTAAAAATTAATAGTCCCGACGACCCCTCCATAAAATTCTTGGAAGCAGTTTTAACAAAAGACGGTGCCGATGCGGTAAATAAATATTCGCTAATAGTAGATAAGTATCCCAAAAGCAAATATGCGGACGCGGCGCTTTACAGAATTTTTTCTTATTACTATTCTTTGGGATACTACAAAAAAGCCGAGACTTATTTAACCAAACTAAAAAAAGACTACCCGGATTCTCCTTACCTCAAGTCCGTCGACAGAACATTACCTACCGAAGATAAACCGGATATCGTTTCGATAAAGGATAATTCTTCCAAGCAGGATACGACAGATACCGTTGAGAAAAAAATTGCACAACCGGCAGTGTATAACTACACAATTCAGGCAGGGGCATTTTTAAGTATTGAGAACGCAAAAAATTTATGCAGCCGTTTAAATAAAGAAAACTACTCCACGGAAATTACCACAAAAGAAATCGGCGGCAGCAATTTAAATATTGTTAGCGTCGGTAAATTTGAAAAGGAAGAGGACGCTCTTCCGTTGTTAGACTATCTCGAAAAAAATTTAGGCCTTAAAGGCAGAGTTGTTAAGCTAAACAATTAAAACACGGGCATGAAAATTATTTTCATCGGTACCTCCAGCGGCGAGACAAGCCGCGTAAGAAATCATTCCTCGCTTTTAATTGAGAGCGATAATTATAATTTGCTTATTGACAGCGGCGAAGGAATTTCCAAGGCGCTTTTGAATACGGGAATTGCCTTCGATTCTATAGATGCAATACTGTTGACTCACTATCATGCAGATCATTTTGCCGGGCTGCCTTCTTTATTAACTCAAATGAAAATCCATGGACGCAACCGGCCGCTGCAAATAATCACCCATTCAAATCTAATCGACACATTTGAAAATTTTTTAATTGCTTCATACTTATTTAAGGAAAAGCTCGGATTTGAACTGAGCATTTTACCTTTCGAGTTCGGCGTTACGAAAAGACTCCATGAAAAAATTTCTTTCATGCCGAAACAAAACACTCACCTGGCTCAAAGTAATCTTCTTAAAAATTACCCGGCTGAAATATTTGTTTCTTCCAGTTTGATGCTGAATCTTGATTCGCAAAAAGTATTTTACACTTCGGATATCGGTTCTGCCGATGATTTGTTTTTGTTCGAATATGAAAAAATAGACTTGATGATTTCCGAATGCACCCATATCGATCTCGATCAAATATTCAAATCATTTAAGAAACTGAATTCAAGCGAACTGCTGCTTATGCATTTCAGCGACGAGATGCTAAAAGTACTGGAAACGAAGATCAACAATCTTCTGCCGGGAGAACAAGCTGGAATTAAAATTTGTTTTGACGGGATGATTAAAGAAATTCATTAAGAATTATTAATGAAAGTATGGCACAAAAACAGTTATTTTTACAGTAGTAATTTTCCTTCAAGAGAATGAACGTAGAAGAATTCCAAAAAAAATTCGGAATTATCGGTAAATCGAAAGAGATCCGGGACCTTGTTGATATCACCATGCAGGTAGCACAAAGCGATATTTCCGTTTTGATAACCGGCGAAAGCGGTGTGGGCAAGGAAGTGTTTGCAAGAGCAATTCACGGTTCAAGCAAGCGGGCAGCCAATCAGCTTGTGAGCGTAAACTGCGGCGCCATACCGGAAGGAATTCTTGAAAGCGAATTGTTCGGACATAAAAAAGGTTCTTTCACCGGCGCAATAGACGATCGTAAAGGATATTTTGAAATTGCCGACGGAGGCACACTGTTCCTCGATGAAATTGCCGAGATGCCTTTGACTACACAGGTAAAATTTTTACGCGTATTAGAGACCAAGGAATTTATGCGCATCGGCGGGGAAACGGTTACAAAGGTGGATGTTAGAATAATTACCGCCACAAATAAAGATCTGCAAAAAGAAGTCGATTCAAAAAAATTCCGCAGCGATCTTTTCTTCCGACTGAAAGCGGTTACGTTAAATATTCCTCCTTTACGCAGTAGGCGCGGTGATATACTTGAACTCGCTGAAAACTTTTTGAAGAATTATTCTTCCATCAACAAAATTCCGGAACCCGTGCTTACAAAGGACGCGGTAGAAACTTTAACAAATTACAATTGGCCGGGAAACATTCGCGAATTAAAAAATGTGATTGAGACAGCAGCCGCATTAAATAGAACAGGTTTGCTCGATGCCGATTCACTCGCGCCTTTATTAACCTTCGATCATCCCGAGGACGAACTAAGAAATCTTCCTGTTCATATTAACAGGCCGCTTGAATCGCTCGACCGCGAGATGATCTACAGGGCGTTGATTGAGATCAAAAAAGATTTAATGGAATTGAAAGACTACGCAATTAAAAATCGAAGGGACATCGGCAATTTAACCACGAACAATCATATTAACGAAGTATCCTCTCTTGAAAACCTGGAAAAGAAAGCTATAGAAGACGCATTCAATTTTGCCAAACACAGCAAAAGAAAAACAGCTAAGATTTTGGGAATAAGCGAGCGGACGCTTTACAGAAAACTAAAAGAATACGGCATTGAATAGAATGATAAGAGCTTTGAAGATATTGTTTGTTTTAATCGTGCTGTTTAATTTAAGTGCGTGTAATTATTCGTTTACAGGTGCGTCTGTTCCGTCATATTTAAAGTCAATTTCGATCCCGATTTTCACCGATAGGAGCGGTTCGGGCGAATTTGATTTGAGCGATAAATTAACCAAGCAGGTCATTCAAAGATTTATCGAGGATAACACTCTCGCGGTGAGCGATAGATTAAACTCCGACGCCCTTCTTGAAGGAACAGTTGTTTCATTTAACGATTCGCCTTCCGTTGTTTCCGGCGGCGAAAATGTTACGACAAGAAGAATTACTCTTACCGTTAAAGTTGTTTATAAAGATCTTGTGAAGAAGAAAACAATCTTCGAAAGAAATTTTTCTAATTACGGAGACTATTTGTCCACTGGCGATATTACAACCGCCAGGAAAAATGCGATTGATGCCGCCGTAGAAAAAATTTCGGAAGATATACTGTTGGGGGTAGTATCTAATTGGTAAATAATTGAGGCACAACTAAAATGTTATTCGACGAGATAGTACTTTTTACTTACATAATTTCTCTTAGCATTCTTCTTATCTTCGGAAGCCACGGCTTTATAATGATGTATTATCATTACAAATACATGAAGAATATTCCCAAATCAAAACCGGACAGCGAGGAAGACCTGGTAACAATCCAGCTTCCAATGTACAACGAGATGTATGTTGTAGATCGTCTTGTGAACGCGGTTTGCGAAATCGATTACCCGAAAGAGAAGCTTGAAATTCAGGTGCTCGACGATTCTACCGACGAAACCGTTGACCTTGTTGCCAAGATAGTTAAAGAAAAACAAGCTTTGGGATTCGATATACAACATGTTCACAGAACAAACCGACAGGGCTTCAAGGCCGGCGCATTAAAGGAAGGATTGAAAACCGCCAAGGGAAAATACGTCGCAATATTCGACGCGGACTTTATTCCCAAAAAAGATTTTCTGCGCAATACTTTAAAATATTTCAGCAACGACCACATCGGCATGGTTCAAACAAGGTGGGAACATCTGAATGAAGACTATTCCTTATTGACAAAGATTCAAGCGCTCGCACTCGACGGACATTTTGTGATTGAACAGACTGTACGCAACCGCGCGGGATTTTTTATCAACTTCAACGGTACAGGCGGAGTTTGGAGAAAAGACTGTATTGAAGATGCCGGCAACTGGCATGCTGATACGCTTACCGAAGATCTCGATCTTAGCTACCGCGCGCAATTAAAAGGATGGAAGTTTGTCTACCTGAGAGATTTTACCACGCCGGCAGAATTACCGGCAGAAATGAACGCGCTTAAAGCACAGCAGTTTAGATGGACAAAAGGCGCGATAGAAACGATGAAGAAAATTCTTCCCCTTGTTTGGAAATCGAAAATCCCTCTTCGTGTTAAACTGCAGTCAACTTTCCATTTATCAAACAATATCGTATTCCCGTTTATACTTCTCGCCGGTATTCTCAATGTTCCGCTAATCTTTATTAAGAATGCCGGGCCGTATTGGAGCTTCTTCAACTTCATGGCAATATTCGTTATCGCTTTCATCGGTTCGTTTTTATTTTATCTTTTCTCGCAAAAAGACGTGCATACGGATTGGAGAAAAAAGATTGCGCTCTTTCCTCTTTTTATGGCCGGAAGTATGGGCTTTGCGTTAAACAACACTCGCGCGGTTATAGAAGGATTAATGAGCCGGAAAAGCGAATTTGTAAGAACACCAAAATTTAAAGTCGTTGATAAGAAAGATGCTCTTTCGCAAAAAAATAAATATTTGGCAAAGACAAAAGTACAGCCGTCAACTTACATCGAGCTGCTGCTGGCAGTCTATTGTTTGATAGGCGTGGTTGCGGCAATTTACTTTTTGGAAATCGCCTCTATTCCGTTCCAGTTGATGTTCTTCTCGGGATTTGCAACGGTTTCCATAATGTCTTTGAAACAAGCATCTGCAAAAAAACATCAGCTGGCAGAGTGAGTCTAACATCCGGAACAAACGCGGATAAGTTTAAGCTTATCTACGAGTTTAACAACAGGTCGCCCCTGTTTGCATACGTAGCGGCAGACGAAATTGAGCACGGCAGCGTTTACGATGCAATAAAAATTTTGGAAGACGGATTGATTTTGCATCCGCGCTACCCTTCTGCCTATTTTATTATGGCTCTCGCGCAAGCTTACTCGGGCGATGAAGATTCCGCCGTTAAATATGCTTTGGAAGGAAGTCATCTCATCGGGTCGGAGGAATCGTTTCACTCCTACGAAGAACAAATTAAAAAAATTATTTCGGAAAGAAACGGCCTCGCGCATCCAAAGCGTCCTACCTTTCTTCAAGAGGAAAAAGAAGAAGAACCGGCGGCCGAAAAGAACGGAGACGAGCTTGAAATACTTGCTGAAAAATTAAGCAAGGCAAAAATTAACGCGAAAGAAGTAAACAATACTTCCGAAGAACTTTCTCTTCCGCAATACGACGGTAAAATAATATCGGAAACGATGGCGGAGATTTTCATCTCGCAGAAAAATTTTGAAGAGGCAATTTCCATTTACAACGAGTTGATGCTTTCCAAACCGGAAAAGATCGATTTCTACGAGAACAGGATTGAAGAAATAAAAATGATGATGGGATAAAGTCTCATCAGAAAATTTAGATAATTGATTTTCTATTTTTAACAGACGCTGAACCGGCGTCTTTATTTTTATATGACGGCCTTCACAAAAAAACTTGCGCAAAACTTTTATACGCGGGAACTTCATAAAGTAGCGCACGATCTCCTCGGGAAAATTTTTGTCAGGAAAAAATCCGGTAAGCTGTATGCCGGCAGAATAGTAGAGGTTGAAGCATACGACGGCTCTATTGACGAGGCGGCTCACACATTCAGAGGAAAGACTAAACGCAACGAGGTTATGTTTAACACCGGCGGATTGCTTTACGTTTATTTTACCTATGGGATGCACTTTTGCTGCAATGTAGTAACCGGCAAGGAGAACGAAGGGAAAGCTATTTTGATTCGCGCGATAGAACCGGTTGAAGGAATCGATTTGATGATGCTTAACCGTTACGGCAAAAAGGAATTAAGCCGCAGCAAGCTGATTAATATTACAAACGGCCCTGCCAAGATTTGCCAGGCGTTTGAAATTGAACGGAAGGAAAACGGAACCGATTTGACCGGCGACGAAATTTTTATTTGCGATGCGCCCAAGGTACCCTCAATAAATATGGCTGTCTCGCCGAGAATCGGTATAAAAAAATCTGTAGATTTGCCCTGGCGCTATTACATTAAAGATAACCCGTTCGTATCGAAGAAATGAATTTTCCGAAAAATATACTTATAGTCCGGACCGATCGAATCGGCGATGTTGTGCTTTCGCTCCCCCTTGCTTCAATCATAAAAAAATTTTACCCGGATACAAAAATTACTTTTCTGCTCAGGGAATACACACGGCCGCTTGCCGAGGGGAATCCATTTATAGATGAAGTAATAACGTTGAAAGAAAAAGAAGGCAAGCCCTCTGTAAAAGACAACATCGCACAAATTAAAAACAAGTTCGATGCATGTGTTGTTGCGTTTCCGACCTACCCGATTGCGTTAATACTTTTTATGTCGAATATCCCGGTGAGAATCGGAAGCGGTTACAGATGGTACTCTTTCCTCTTCAATAATAAAGTGCGCGAGCACCGCAAATACGGCGAACGCCACGAGCTTGAATATAATGTCCGCATGCTCAAACAGCTCGGCATCTATTACCCGGTAAATGAAAACAATGTCGAATTCGGAATTGTACCTTCGCAGGCGGAAGAGATGAAAATCGCTAAGCAAAAGGAACTGAGGGAAATAAATTTTTCCAAGCCGGTTGTTATAGTTCACCCCGGCAGCGGGGGAAGTTCGATCGATTTCCCGGCGGCAAAAATGAAAGCGCTCGTCGAATCGCTGTCCAAATTAGATATAGGCGTATTAATCACCGGCTCGCAATCGGAGAAGGAACTTTGCAACTCGATGGTTGTAAGCGATAACGTGATTAATGCTGCCGGCAAATACAATCTTGCGGAACTTACCGCGTTGATTAATAAAAGCGATTTGATGATTGCAAACTCAACCGGACCGATTCACATCGCAGCAGCGCTCGGCAAATATGTGATCGGCTTTTATCCAAAGATTGCGGCATGCGCGCCTAAAAGATGGGGACCGTATACAAACAAGAAAATTATTTTTTCGCCGACGATAGATTGCAAGGACTGCACCCGTTCCCAGTGCGAAAAATTAAATTGCATGGACAGCATTAAAGTAGAAGAAGTATTGATCAGCTCGGAAATAATACTTCGTAAAATTTTAGCGGAGAAATAGAAGAATGCTTACTAACGGGAATAAAAATTTCTTGCAATCATTTGCACACGTTGCGGCCATGCGGGGTTTATCATTGATTTTCTTGCCCTTGTTCATGTTCTTAATTATTGCTGCTCCAGTCCTTTACGCACAAAAGACCGAGTTCCGGAAAATTCAGAACAATGCATTTAAAGTCGGCGAGAAATTAACATTCCAGGTAAGCTACGGATTTGTTACTGCAGGAATAGCAGAGTATTCAATACCGAAAATTGTTAAGATAGCGGGACGAGACGCTTACAACGTTATGTTCAACGTAAGTTCGGTTTCGGCATTCGACCCGTTTTACAAAGTGCGCGATCACTACGAAACATATATTGATGTTGACGGGTTGTTTCCGTGGCGTTTTGAGCAGCACATCCGGGAGGGCGGATACAGCCGCGACTTCTCAGCTTTCTTTGATCAGCGGAAAGGAAAAGCCAAAACCAGCGAGGGATCATACGACATCCCCAAATACGTTAACGATATCGTTTCCGCTTTCTACCTTGCCCGCACTTTCGATTACTCAAAGATGAAGGAAGGCGATAAAGTTCATCTCGAAAATTTTTACAAGGATAAAGTTTATCCTCTCGACGTAGTATTTAGGGGAAGAGAAACGGTTTCCGTAAAAGCGGGAAAATTTAAATGCATTATTCTGGAGCCACTTGTACGCGAAGGCGGGTTATTTAAAAGCGACGGAAGTATTGTTGTTTGGCTTACCGAGGATCAGCTTAAGATTCCCGTTAAAGTTAGAACAAAGGTTTTAATCGGAGCTATCGACGCCGAACTTATCGGTTACAGCGGTCTTGCCGGAGAGCTTAAATCGAAAGTCAATTAAACAGCGGAAGCGGCGCAATTTTTCATCAAGAGAAGAGATATTAATTGTCCTTCCTTTTTTTATATTTGTAATTAAATGAACGAGGAAATTCAAAATCAGCAATCCTCGCAAGAGGATAAGCCGCAGGAGACAAAACCGTTTTCAACACTGCCTCCTTTAATAACCGCGTTTATAGCGCTGTTCGGAATTTTTTTGCTTTACCAGGTGGGCGGCGCATTACTTACGCTTGCAATATTCGGGCTAAATTTTGAGAAGGCGGATGTGAACGCGCTGCGGCTTCTAACCATGGGCGGTCAGCTTCTCTTAATTCTTCTTCCTACTTTAATTTTTGCAAGAGCTGTTTACCATGAAAATACTTCGTTCATCCTTCGCATGCGCATTCCGACATTTAAAGAGATAGGCGCTTTCATATTCGGTTTGATTCTTCTAATGCCGCTTCTCCAAAATTTCCTTTCGATTCAAAATTTTGTTATTCAAAAATTAGCTTCGTCAAATTTACTCCTGAAAAAAATATTCGACATGCTCGACCAGATTGACAAGCTTGTCGACAAAACCTACGGCAGTCTTTTAACGTCTCATTCCATGTTCGAAGGGTCGTTCATAATTTTTATAGTTGCGGTAATTCCGGCCATTTGCGAGGAGATGCTTTTCAGGGGACTTGTGCAAAAAAGTTTCGAGTTAAAACTTGGACCGTTGTGGAGTATAGTAATCACGGCGTTATTCTTTGGTCTATATCATTTTAATCCTTACGGATTGGTAGCGCTCGTTGCGCTGGGAGCTTACTTCGGTTATGCCGCATACCAGTCAAATTCTATTTTTGTCACCATGTCTCTTCATTTCATGAATAATTTTATTTCCGTGGTTGCGTTCATGATCTTGGGGAGCGACGAACTGATTAATACCAGTGTGGGACAAAAAATACAAATTGTTCCGCAGTTGATAAGTTTTGCAGTTTTATCGGTCATTTTCTTTTCATACATTCTTTTCATAAAAAGAAACTATAACAAGCTAACCGCTTAAGAAAGAGGAGGTTGTATGATATGTCCAGTATGTGAATCTGAATACGTCGAGGGAAT
>DAIEQA010000072.1:0-16041 GCA_027348115.1 Ignavibacteriales bacterium | reverse complement strand
GTACCTTGCCAGTTCTTTTGCCAATTCAGTTTTACCAACGCCTGTTGGGCCTAAGAATATAAATGAACCAATTGGCTTAGACGGTCTCTTCAAACCTGCTCTTGTTCTACGAATGGCTTTTGTTAATTTTGATACCGCCTCATCCTGTCCCACAATTCTTCCTTTGAGAGCATCTTCCATCTTCATCAGTTTTTCGGATTCGGCTTGAACAACTCGTGTCACCGGAATACCTGTCATCATCGAAACAACAGTTGCCATATCGTCTTCGCTTAAATCATAAATAATGTCTTTGGTTTTAGCATCCCATTCCCTTTTTGCAATCTCAAGATCGGATTGCAATTGACGTTCAGTATCTCTTAGCCGCGCAGCTTCCTCGTAATCTTGCTGCTTAACAACTTGAATTTTTTGCTGCTTAATCTTCTCGATGTCGGCTTCCAGTTTTAAAATATCTTCAGAGACAGTAAAGTTGCCCATATGAACGCGCGAACCCGCTTCGTCAAGAACGTCGATTGCTTTGTCCGGCAAATGTCTGTCGGTTATATATCGTTCGCTCAATCTAACGGCTGATTCAATCGCTTCATGCGAGTATTTAACGTGATGGTGTTCTTCGTATTTGAACTTAATGCTGTCGAGAATTTGAATTGTCTCGTCAACCGAAGGCGGATCGATCATTACTTTTTGGAATCGGCGATCCAAAGCGCCGTCGGTTTCAATATATTTTCTGTACTCATCAAGAGTGGTGGCGCCAATGCATTGAATATCGCCGCGGGCTAAGGCCGGTTTAAACATGTTTGAGGCGTCAAGCGAACCGGAAGCCCCTCCGGCTCCTACAATTGTGTGTAGTTCATCGATAAACAAAATTACATCGTCGGCTTTTTCAAGTTCGGTCATCAATGCTTTCATTCGCTCTTCAAACTGGCCGCGGTATTTTGTTCCGGCAACCAATCCGGCTAAATCCAAAGTAACAACACGTTTCTCCTGAAGAATTCTCGGCACTTTCTTTTGAATTATTCGCAGCGCCAATCATTCCGCAATAGCCGTTTTACCAACGCCCGGTTCCCCAATCAATACCGGATTATTTTTCTTTCTGCGGCTTAAAACCTGCGCCACTCTTTCTATTTCCTTTTCTCTTCCAATCACAGGGTCGAGTTTATCCTCAATAGCAAGTTTGGTAAGATCGCGGCCAAAATTATCGAGTACCGGAGTTTTAGTTTTCTCAACTTTCTTCGGCGCGGTAAAGGACTGCTGCTGAGTTGCTTTCCCGGATTCCTTACTGCTTAAAATGTTATTTAACTCGGCGCGTGAGTTATCGTAAGTAACGTTGAACTGATGAAGTATCTGAGTTGCTATATTGTCTTCATCGCGCAGAAGAGATAATAAAATATGTTCAGTGCCTATAACATCCGACTTATATATTTTAGACTCAATCTGGGTTATCTTTAAAACCTTCTCGGCTTGCTTAGTAAGAGGAATATTGCCGATTGTAAGTGTTCCTCCGGAAGTACGAACTGTATCTTCAACGGATTTTTTGAGTTTAACAAGATCAACATCGAGATTACGTAAAATACGAACTGCTACGCCCTGTCCTTCCCTAATAATGCCAAGCAGCAGATGCTCGGTACCTATATAATCATGACCGAGCCGTAAAGCTTCTTCGCGACTTAACCTAATTACTTCCTGCACTCTTTCGGAAAAATTTCCTTCCATATGAAATCCTTGTTTATTCTAATACGCTAAACAGAAAACATCCTTAAAATGTTTCTTAAATATATAATTTGATTATCCTGATATCAAGGAACATAATCCGGGTTGTTTTAACAACGGCGATTTAGTAAAAATTGTAATAGTCGGCTGTTATTAATATTTTGCGTTTGTGTACATTTAGACTATCAGGAGTATCTCATGGAAGCAGTAACCGGTGTTTCAATTATGATAATTGTTGTAGCAATTATCGCATTGTTTCTAATTCTTTATTTCGTTCCTATCGGATTATTTATCACCGCATATTTTTCGGGCGTTAAGGTCAGGATATTCAAAGATTTGATAGGCATGCGCCTTCGCAAGGTTTCTCCTCAAGTAATTGTCAGGAATTTAATTTCCGCTACCAAAGCAGGCATACAGCTTAATACTTCTCTTTTGGAAGCTCACTTTCTTGCCGGAGGAAATGTAACCAA
Source organism: Ignavibacteriales bacterium (assembly GCA_027348115.1). Lineage (GTDB taxonomy): Bacteria > Bacteroidota > Ignavibacteria > Ignavibacteriales > Melioribacteraceae > Fen-1258. Next base: position 13,867 of record DAIEQA010000072.1, on the reverse strand, counting down.
GGTGGTAAACGCGTTAATCTCTGCCAACAAAGCAAATCTCGATCTTGAATTTGCAAAAGCGGCAGCGATTGATCTTGCCGGGCGCGATGTGCTTGAAGCAGTAAAAATGTCCGTCAATCCAAAAGTTATTGAGACGCCAAATATAGCAGGCGTTGCCAAAGACGGTATTCAATTAAAAGCTATCGCCCGTATTACCGTAAGAACAAATCTGGAAAGATTGGTCGGTGGCGCGGGTGAAGCAACAATTCTTGCCCGCGTAGGCGAAGGAATTGTATCGACAATCGGATCAAGCGATTCGCATAAAGAAGTTCTTGAAAACCCGGATAAAATTTCGAAGGTAGTTCTATCTAAAGGATTAGATGCCGGGACAGCATTCGAAATTCTTTCGATTGATATTGCAGACGTGGATGTAGGAAACAACATCGGCGCTATTCTGCAGGCCAATCAAGCAGAAGCCGATCTTAAAGTTGCGCGCGCTAAGGCAGAGGAAAGACGAGCCGCTGCAGTTGCCCTCGAACAGGAAATGAGCGCCGAAGTTGCAAGAATGCGAGCCAAAGTTGTGGAAGCTGAATCCGAAATTCCGAGGGCCATGGCTGAAGCGTTTAAATCCGGCAATCTTGGCGTGATGGATTATTACCATCTTAAAAATGTTCAGTCGGATACGGAAATGAGAAATGCAATCGCAAAACCCGAAGAGAAAAAAGAGAAGTAAGAATGGATAATCTTTTTCAGTTATTAATTTTTCTTTTTATCATTTATTCGATCTTTAATGTAATCTTCGGGAAAAAGAAAACGCAAGGAACGGGCGCAAATGTTCCGGGTAAACCTGAAGGAGAAGGTTCCACAAAATCTTCCCGTTCTTCCCCCCCTACAGATTTATTGGAAGAGATGCTCGGATATAAAACCCGCGAGACAAATAACGAATATCAGGAACCGAAACCAAATACCGGTTCAACTTGGATACCTCCTGTTATCGAAACGGGGATAACAGATGTAAAGATTTCGGAAGACAGCGTTCCTACTCCAATGGACAGTAACCAAACAAGTTCGGCTTCACCGGATCAAATCAAGTACAGCTTAGCATCCGGCAACGCACGCACACAAGAATTAAAGTACAAAATAAAAAATCCTTCTACGTTAAGAGAGTTCTATTTAATTTCCGAAATCCTAAATAAACCAAAAGCGCTGCGCAGGTAATGGCAAAAAAATACGTCCTCACAAGAACTTCCGACATTGCGGTTAAGAAACCTGAGCTAGACGAATCGCGTTTCAGAATTAATTACCGTGAACAATTGAACGCGGCGCAGTTCGAAGCTGTGAGCGCGGTTGAAGGCGCGTATTTGGTTATAGCCGGCGCCGGAAGCGGAAAAACAAGAACGCTCGTTTTCCGGGTTGCAAGACTTACAGAACTTGGATACGATCCGTCTTCTATCCTTCTTCTTACATTCACACGCAAGGCAGCAAAGGAAATGATGGACCGTGCGGCGATGCTGCTCGATAATCGGTGCACAAAAATCAACGGCGGCACATTTCATTCCTTTGCTAATATTGTTCTGCGCAAATATGCTAAAGCGGTTAATCTCGATAACGGATTTACAATTCTAGATCAAGGCGATAGCGAGGACGTAATTAATCTTATCCGCTCGCAAATGAATCTTGCGCAGCATAAAAAAAGATTTCCAAACAAGGCAACAATTTTCAAAGTACTGAGCTTAAGTGCCAATACAGGTAGAACGGTCGAAGAAATCCTTGAAGAAGATTACCCGCACTTTGCAGAGTACACAGAAAAATTTTTAGACATTCGCAAGATATACGCCGCATACAAGCAGAAAAATTCCCTGCTGGATTACGATGATATGCTTATCTACCTGCTGAAGTTTCTAAAAGATTTCAGTCCTGCCTCTAAATCGTTTTTATCAACAATAAATTTTGTGATGGTTGACGAATACCAGGATACTAATCGTCTTCAAGCAGAATTGATAAAAGGTCTAACCCAGCTTCGCCGCAACATAATGGTTGTTGGCGACGACTCGCAGTCGATCTATTCTTTCAGAGGTGCCAATTTTAAAAATATAATGGATTTCCCCAAAGATTTTCCCGAAGCAAAAATTGTTACGCTGGAAGAAAATTACCGCAGCACTCAGGAGGTATTAAATTTCTCCAATTACATTATTGAACGTGCGGTTGAGAAATATCCCAAGCATCTCTTCACAAGAAAAACCGGCGGCGAATTACCCGGAATAATTTCCGCAGCAAACGAAAATATGCAGTCGCGTTTTATCGTGGAGAGAATTTTGGAGCTCAGAGAAGAAGGTGTTCCTTTGTGCGATATCGCAGTTCTCTTTCGATCTTCATTCCATTCATTCGATCTTGAAATCGAACTTAATAAAGCAAACGTTCCTTACATGAAATTCGGCGGGATGAAATTTATTGAAACGGCCCATGTAAAAGATTTGCTCGCCTTTCTTAGAATCGCTGCCAATCCCAACGACTTTGTAAGCTGGTACAGGATATTACTGTTGCATGAAGGAATAGGTCCAAAGAAAGCGCAGGCAATTATGGATGAAATTGCCGCAAACCAACTGACGATTAAAGGACAACCGGAAGCTGTAGTAAATAAAAAATATAGCGACAAGATTTATAATCTGTTTACGTTCCTTCACGAAATTCATACAAAGAATCAACTACCGGCAGATAAAGCCGAACTAGCTTACAAATATTATGAGCCCCTGTTCGTTGAAAAGTACGACGACTATAACAAGCGGAAAAAAGATCTGGATATTTTTATTAACATTGCCGAGAACTACCGGAGTCTCGAAAGTTTTCTAACCGATATGGCTTTGGAACCCCCGCGGGACAGCGTAATCGATGTAGATTCTCCCGACAAAGAACGCGAGTACTTAACTTTATCGACAATTCATTCTGCCAAAGGATTGGAGTGGCATTCGGTTTTTATTCTTCATGCCATCGAAGGTTTCTTCCCTTCATCGCAGTCATTTGAAAAATTGGAAACGCTTGAAGAAGAAAGACGATTGATGTATGTGGCTTCCACGCGCGCCAAGCAAAATTTATATGTTTGTTACCCCATGCACATCTTCGACAGGAACAACGGAATTACTTTTTCAAAACCGTCTCGCTTCATCGAAGGAGTGGAAGAAGATATGGCCGAGCAATGGCTGTTGGAAGAACCTTAACGCATTTACCTGCACGCCTGGTTAATTTGATTTAAGATTTCAATCAACTATCTTTGACAAAAGAAAAAAGAAAACAAAATGTTCGACGCAAAAGAATTAGCGAGAAAAGCTGTTGAAGCCAAAGACAAAGCGATGGCCACTTATTCCAATTTTCGCGTAGGTGCAGCCCTTATAACCGACGAAGGGAAAGTATACCAGGGAGCCAACGTGGAAATTTCATCTTACAGCTTAACAATGTGCGCAGAACGAAACGCAGTTTTTCATGCCGTGCTTGAAGGCGAGAGAAATATTAAAGCGATTGCAATTGCCAGCGATGCCGAACAATTTTGCCCTCCGTGCGGATCCTGCCGACAGGTTCTTTTGGATCTCTGCGGAAAAAATCTTGAAGTGATAATGATTAATCAAAAAGACGAATTGAAAAAATTCACCCTCGGTGAATTAATCCCCTTCTCGTTTGGAGAAGAATTTCTAAAATAATATGACCGACTTCACACCACACTCGATGCCAAGAAATACCGGATGGATTGAAGTAATTGCCGGCTGCATGTTCAGCGGCAAAACAGAAGAATTAATCAGAAGGCTCCGGAGAGCCAAGATAGCAAGACAGGAAGTTAGAATTTTTAAGCCGTTGATTGATAACAGGTACTCAACGAGCGATATCGTTTCACACAGCGAACAGTCGCTCCCCTCAATCTTAATTTCCGATGCAAGCGAAATTTTGGAAAAGATAGACGATGCCCAGGTAATCGGAATTGACGAGGCGCAATTCTTCGGACCGGAACTTGTTGAGATTTGCAATAAGCTTGCGGGTGAAGGCAGACGCGTTATTGTTGCCGGGCTTGATCAAGACTATCGCGGAATTCCTTTTGAGCCAATGCCGCAGCTGTTAGCTGTAGCAGAATATATAACCAAAACTTTAGCTATCTGCGTAGTCTGTGGAAATCCCGCCGACAAAACTCAAAGAAAAATTATTTCAACAGAACGTGTTCTTGTTGGAGCCTCGGATAGTTACGAAGCGCGCTGCAGAAAATGTCACTACATACCGGAATAAAGTGAGGTTCCAATGGATTTTCTGATTTCCCTGCTCAGAGGTATACTTGGATTAATTATTCTAATCGCCATGGCTGTAATTTTTTCCAACAATAGAAAAAAGATCGATTGGAAACTTGTGGGCAGCGGAATTACAATGCAGATACTCTTCGCTCTTTTTGTTTTGAAGACAAATATTGGCCGAGATATATTCAGCAGCATAAGCTCCGTGTTTGTTTATTTGTTAAACTTTGCGCTCGAAGGCGCGCAATTTGTTTTCGGGTCATTGGCAAAAAGCCCCGGCACTCAAGGCAGTATGGGAATGTTTTTTGCCTTCCAGGTATTACCTACTATAATATTCTTTGCCTCTTTGATGTCAGTGTTTTATTATCTAGGTATAATGCAGCGGGTTGTTCAGGGAATTGCCTGGGTTATGGCGCGACTGATGGGAACTAGCGGCGCCGAATCATTATCCGTCTCAGCAAATATTTTTATATGTCAAACCGAAGCCCCGCTTGTGATTCGCCCGTACATTGCGTCGATGACTCAATCCGAATTATTAACCATAATGATCGGCGGCATGGCTCACATTTCATGCGGAGTAATGCTGGCTTACGTTCAAATGCTGGGTATGGCATACTCAAAGTCTCAAGGGTTTGGGCTGGACGCCTCTCAACTTTTATTTGCCCGTCATCTTATCACGGCAAGTATAATGTCGGCTCCGGCAACAATGCTGATCGCAAAAATTTTGATTCCCGAAACGGAAGAACCTCTGACTAAAGGAACAGTACGGCTAAAAATTGAAAAGACACATTCAAATGTTATTGAGGCAGCGGCGGCAGGCGCAGGCGACGGGGCACGGCTTGCAATAAATGTTGCCGCAATGCTCATCGCTTTCATTGCCCTTATCGCACTGTTCAACTTTATACTTATTAATGTAGGCAACTGGACAAATCTTAATAGTTACTGTATGCAGAATTTCGGCAAACCGTTATCGCTTGAACTTTTATTCGGATTGGTTTTTCAATTCATAGCATTTGCAATCGGTGTACCGTGGAAAGATTCCCTGAATGTTGGAGGTTTAATGGGAATAAAACTTGTCTTAAATGAATTCGTTGCTTACTCTAAAATGTCGGATATCATTTCGCTTCACCAGCTTTCCGAGAAGTCAATCATAATTTCTACTTATGCATTATGCGGATTTGCAAACTTCTCGTCTATAGCAATTCAAATAGGCGGTATAAGTCCACTAGCTGAAAATAGAAGAAGTGATATTGCAAAACTCGGATTGAAGGCCGTTCTCGGCGGAACAATTGCTACCTGGATGACTGCAACTATTGCCGGAGTTTTATATTGATTGTTAATCTCAACGAGAAGTACAGGAAAACTTTCGCGGCTCTTGCCTCACAAATTCCGTACGAACCGGAAATTTGTATTGTGCTAGGAAGCGGTCTGGGCGAATTTGCCGGCAAGATCAAAATAGATAAATCAATTTCTACTGCTTCTCTTCCCGATTATCCAAAATCCACCGTTCAGGGTCATAACGGATTTTTTCATTTTGGAACTTACTCCGGCAAAACACTTCTGATTGTACAAGGCAGAATTCATTTTTATGAAGGTTATTCTCTTTCACAATGCATACTTCCGGTTCACCTGGCTATAAAATTGAATTGCAAACAAATTATACTAACAAATGCAGCCGGTGGTGTATCCGCAAATTTAAATCCCGGCGATCTTATGCTCGTTTCTTCAATGAACGGGATGAATATCAAAAAAGAAATAGCAACTGTGCTTGGCATCTGTTCGCTCGATCAGAAAAACAGTTTTCTTGATTTCCCTTCTTCCTCATTGAATAAGGCGATAAGATCGGCGGCAATCGAAGAAAAAATAAATTTAAAAGAAGGAACATACTGGTTTACAAAAGGGCCTAGTTACGAAACACCCGCCGAGATTAAAATGATTCGCAAGTTTGGCGGAGATGCCGTCGGTATGTCCACGGTTCATGAAGCAGTTTATGCAGCGTCGGCACGAATAAAGGTCGGTTCGATTTCGTGCATTACAAATTTTGCGGCCGGTCTTTCCCCTCAAAAATTATCTCACCGGGAAGTAATGGAAACTGCCGAGCGTGTCAAAGTAGATTTTGAACGGCTCGTAAAGAAAACTATCGAGTTATTATAAAAATCTCAGGCTCCTTTTTCTAATTCTTATTATTCCCGCTGGATGCTTCATAAATTTATTCTAGATAAGCACTTTATTTTAGAATGAATGCATTTATGTCCAAACCTAAGGGCTTTTATTCCGGCAGAAACATTTTCTATTTTTTACTAAACGGTTTTTGTCGGAACATAAACAATTTCTGTTTGGAGCTTCAAACGTTCTGTCTTTACCTAGCCTCACTCAGCTTTGATCTAGCTGCGCCCAGCTTTTACCTAGCCGCGTTCTGTTTTGAACCAGCCGCATTCAGCTTTTACCTAGCTGCGTTCTGTTCTAAGATACCCCTACCCACCTCCGAAGTAGGTTTTTAAGCTGTTTTCACGGTTTTTCGAATTAGAGCTAAAATCATGTTAATACAACAAAATTAAAGATTAGGGCAAAAAAGCAGTTATTTGATTAATTAGAACGGCCGATTTGAAGAATTCATAATAATGACTTTTGTTAATTATGCGATAGAGAATCGGTACAAAACTATTGTAGATTAAGCGAAAGTAAAGTAGCAGTAGCAACAATGGCGGTTTCGGAACGTAAACGGTTCTCCGTCAATTTGACTTTTATAATTTCACTTTGCCCTGTACATTCCGCTCTTTGCTCCTCTAATTCATCTTCTGTCAATCCTCCTTCTGGGCCAAAGATAAAGTAGTTGTCAGATGTCATTAGCTCGTTGTCAGTAGATAAATAATTATGAAATGTTCGGGCAGCAAATTGATCAAACACAATTTTTTTACCCGGAATTCTCAATAGTTCGTTATAGTGTTTAATATAACTGATTTTAGGAAGCCATGCGCGCAGAGACTGTTTCATTGCCGATAGCAAAATCTTTTGCCAGCGGTCTGTCTTTTCTCCCCTGGCAATCGATCGCGCCGATTCAAAGACTATAAAATTTGTTATCCCGAGTTCAACGCACTTTTCGAGGGCGAACTCTAATCTCTCGGAGTTTTTCAATCTTGGTATACAAAAAGTAATCTTGGAAAATTCATGTCTATATGGTTTGCTCTCAACTATAGATGCCTGCAGGTATTTCTTAGCTACCTCCTCTACTATTGCAGTAAATATTATCCCTTGACCATTCGTTACATAAATTCGATCCCCGGTTTTATGCCTCATCACATCAACAATATGATGATGTTCCTCTCCATCAATCGTGATATTTTTATCAACGACCGGATAAGCACAATAATATAATTCTACGTTAGAAAGAAAATCCGAGGCCAACTAAAAATTCTCCTTTGCCTAATTCGTTTCTAGCATACTCTATTCTTACGGCATTGTAAGGTAATATTAAAAACGTTAATCCCAAACCGTAACCGGAATAGAAATTTGGCAATGCTATTTGATTGTTGCTGCTGTATGTTTCGCCGGCATCGTAAAAAGTCGTAACATAAATATCGATTCGGTAAGTTGTTAAACTTTTAGGCAGTAACGGAAGTTTGAAATTTATATTCCATTCGGTTAGTAACGGATAGCTAAATTCCAAAGAGGTCAACAAATAACTCTTTCCTTCCCGGATATCGCCCGAATGCCCTCGCACTTTTTCGAAATATCCTAAATAGGAATAATCGTAATACGGAATTACCCCGCCAAATAAAGTACTCCAATTTAAACGCCACTTAGCCGCCAAATGACCTATTAAAGTTCTGTACTCTCTATAATCAAAATCGAATTTGCTGTAAGAAATGTTATCTATTCCAAAACCTTTATGCTGAAATTGCAGAAAGGTATAGAGTCCGTCACGGGAAAATTGTTTTAGATCGCGTGAGTCGTGCGTGTAATTCAAACCTAGGATCAGCTCGCGGTCTATTTTTTGTCCGGATGCAGTAATACCCGTAACTGCAAACGGCGCTTCGATATAGTCAAAACCCAGCAATCCACTTAACAGATTGTATTGATCTAATCGCTTGCTAAGCGAGATTGCTTGAGAAAAAACTTTGCTTTGATAATCGTAGCCGGCTAATGATTTAGCCGCCTGGCTTTTATTTGTTGGGTGCAAATATGAAAAGAAGAATTTTATACCGATATCATGCGTATAACTTAATGCAGGGTTTTCGTAAGCGATTGAGTAAAACGGATCGTACCCTAAACCGACCGAAGTCCTGACGGTTTCATTTCTACCCCGAAAATTTTTGTAGAGAAGACTGACTCCGTAAGTAGCTTTTTTGAAATCCCCGTTTTGACTGAAGAACACCGGCAGCGGGTAAATGTACCAGCTTTCAGAGATTTTTATTTCCAAAATATTTTTGCCTGATTCGGCTCGCAAAATAAAATCCACACGCGTAAAAAGTCCGAGACTAAAAATACGTTCCCTATCATACCGAAGAGTTTTACCGCTTACAGTGTCTCCAACTTCAAAGGTAAGTTCTCTTAGAATGATGAAATCCTGAGTTGTGGCGTTACCCGAAATAACCACCGAATCAACTTTTATGGTTTCATTATCTTTAATGGAAATTGAATCGGCTTCGGCAGCATGAGCGGACAGTAGGAAAAAAATATTTCCTACTGCCCAGACAAATAAAACATATTTAGTTTTAGCAAGCGCTGTCATTTACGAGGGGTTAAATTTCTCGGCTTGATCTGCACATGTTGTAATATACGGCAATACATTTATCTTGGATAGTCAAAATGCCTTTCTCCATCACCGGGCGTACTGCTCCATTATTGCGTATTCCTAATTGCAGCCAAAGAACTTTGGGATTAATTTTCAATACGTCCGGAATCAATTCTGGAATAGTCTCCGATCTGCGAAAGACATCTACTATGTCTATCGTAAAAGGTATCGAGGCGAGATCAGGATAAACCTCGATCTCGCCCGATTTATTAATATTCGGATTAACTCCAACCACCCGGTAACCTTTATCAACTAATGATTCGGCTATCTGCCTGCTTGTACGCCCCGGATTATCGGATAGCCCAACTACGGCAATTGTCTTGGCCTTCTTAAGTATATCGCAAATATCTTTTAACTCTGTCAATTCTTTCACTTAACCGATTCCTCTTCATATGCTTTTATGGGCAGACAACTGCAAACAAGATTTCTATCCCCGTAAGCGTTATTCACCCTACCGACTGAAGGCCAGAATTTATTTTGCCTAACAAGATCTACCGGAAATGCGGCTTTTTCTCTTGCGTAACCATGATTCCATTCGTCAGAAATGACATCCTCTGCAGTATGCGGGGAATTTTTAAGAACGTTATCATCTTTACTTGAAATGCCGGAGGCAATTTCGTTTATCTCGTTTTTAATCGAAATCATCGCATCGCAGAATCGATCGAGTTCAAACAAAGATTCGCTTTCCGTTGGTTCCACCATCAAAGTTCCGGGTACCGGAAAAGAAACTGTCGGGGCGTGAAATCCGTAATCCATTAATCGTTTTGCAATGTCGTCAACTTCAATTCCGGCAGAGTTTTTAAAAGCACGGCAATCAAAGATTAATTCGTGCGCAACAAATCCATTCGTTCCGGTATAAAGAACCGGGTAATAAGATTGAAGTCGGGCTTTGATATAATTCGCGTTCAATATAGCTGCCTTTGTAGCAAATGTTAATCCCTCACCGCCCATCATTTTAATGTAAGCGTAAGATATAACAAGCACGTTCGCGCTTCCCCACGGAGCAGCCGAGACCGCACTTATTGAATTTTTACCTCCGACATTGACTACCGAGTGACCTGGCAGATAAGGAGTTAAATGTTTCGCAACTGCAATCGGTCCCATACCGGGTCCCCCGCCGCCGTGAGGAATTGAAAAAGTTTTATGAAGATTAAGATGACAAACATCCGCACCAATTAAGCCGGGACTTGTTAATCCTAACTGGGCATTCAGGTTAGCGCCGTCCATGTAAACCAATCCGCCGTTATCATGAATGATTTTACAAATCTCTATTATGGATTCTTCAAAAACTCCATGTGTGGAAGGATAAGTTACCATAAGCGCGGATAAATTTTCTTTGTACTGTTCAGCTTTTAATTTCAGATCGGTTAAATCGATGTTTCCCCTATCGTCGCATTTAACAACCACTACCTTGCTGCCGGCCATTACCGCGCTGGCCGGATTGGTTCCGTGTGCCGAAGAAGGAATTAAGACAATGTTCCTTTGAGAATTTCCGTTTGCGTGGTGGTAAGCTCTTATTACCATCAAGCCTGTATATTCTCCTTGCGCGCCGGAATTCGGTTGAAGAGAAACAGCGTCAAAGCCGGTCATCTTTGCAAGATCATTTTCCAATTCACTGAACAACTTAGTGTATCCTTCCGCTTGATCTAACGGTGCGAAAGGATGCAGATCCGTGAATTCCGGCAAGCTTATGCCGAACATTTCACTTGCGGCGTTCAATTTCATCGTGCATGATCCAAGAGGTATCATAGATCTGGTTAACGATAAATCTTTATTCTCGAGACTCTTTATATAACGCATCATCTCGGTCTCGGAGTAATAAGAATTGAAAACCGGATGTTTCAGATATTCGGATTGACGCTTCAATTCATTACTCAAAGAAGAAGATGCGGCTTCAAACAGTTCATCAAATTTTTTGCTTTCTAATTTCTTGTTAAGCGCCTCGGTAAATATTCCGATAATCTTATTAACATCTTTAACCGTATCGACTTCCGAAAATGAAATACCGATAGTTTTACTATCAATGTATCTAAAGTTAATCTTGTTCTCGACAGCTTTAGATTTAACCTTCTCGGCTTCGGCAGGTGTATTCAGAACAACTTTTAATGTATCAAAATAGTTTTTGTTAACTTGATTAATTTGTAACGCATTAAACATCTTGTCAGTTAGCGAAGCAAGATTATGTACGCGCTGCGCGATAGCTTTAATTCCTTTTGGTCCGTGATAAACAGCATACATACCAGCCATAATAGCAAGAAGAACCTGCGCCGTACAAATGTTGCTCGTAGCATGTTCACGTTTTATATGCTGCTCTCTGGTTTGAAGAGCCATTCTCAAAGCTCTTCTTCCCTTAGCATCAACGGAAACCCCTATAATTCTGCCGGGCAGTTGACGTTTGAATTCGTCCTTGGTAGCAAAATAAGCGGCGTGAGGACCACCGAATCCCATCGGGACGCCAAAGCGTTGAGTAGAACCTAAGACAATATCGGCTCCAAATTCTCCCGGAGGTGTTAACAATGCTAATGATAAGATGTCTGCCGCAACCGCTTTAAAAATATTCTTTTGCGCCGCTTGTTCAAACAAATCTATATAATTATGAACCTCGCCGTCTGCGGTTGGATACTGTACTAATATGCCGTAAATGTCATCGGAGAGATACAACGATTTAAGACTTCCGATTCTAAGCTTAATGCCTAATGGTTCCGATCTTGTTTTTAATACATCGATTGTTTGCGGGAAGACTTCATCCGATACCCAGAACACATTTGAATTTTTCTTATTGGCTTTTCTCATAGAATGAAGCATAGTCATCGCTTCAGCGGCGGCGGTTGCCTCGTCCAGCAATGAAGCGTTGGCAATCTGCATTCCAGTTAAATCGATTATCATCGTTTGAAAGTTAAGCAGGGCTTCCAGTCTTCCCTGCGATATTTCCGCTTGGTACGGAGTGTATTGTGTATACCAGCCGGGATTTTCGAGAATATTTCTTTTGATTACTCCCGGCGTTATTGTCGGATTATAACCAAGCCCGATATAATTCTTAAACACTTTGTTCTTGGATGCTAACTGCTTCAGGTTTTCGAGAAACTCAATTTCGGTTTGCGGACTGTTTAATTCTAATTCTTGTTTTTGTCTTATTGACGAAGGTACTGTTTTATCAATTAGTTCATCAAGCGATGAAATACCGATTGCGGAAAGCATTTTAGTAATATCTTCTTTGCTAGGCCCTATGTGACGATCTACGAATTGATCGTAGAATTCAAAATTTTTCATAAAATTTTCTCTCTGCAGAATAATTATCTAAAGAAGTTTTTTAGTGGTGTAAATATAAATAAATGAATGAAATCGGCGAGGGATATAATATGATTCTATAAATTATCAGATAACTTTATATTTATAACTTATAAGAAATATGTAGTACCCTATAAATAAGAAGGCGGCTTATGTTGAACCGCCTTCTTCTATCTTCTAACTCCTATCTCCCAAATTCTATTTAACCAGTATCATCTTTTTGGTAATGGAACCGTTGCTTGTAGTTAAATTATAAAAATAAATTCCGCTTGGTAATCCGCCTCCGACGGATGAAGCGTTGAATTCAACTTCATATTTCCCTGCTTCATAAAGATCATTTATAAGAAGTGCAACTTCCCGCCCGAGGATATCAAATACTTTAATTGTAACAATGTCCTTTCGCGGAATACTGAAACTGATATTTGTTGAAGGATTGAAAGGATTGGGATAATTCTGACCTAAATCAAAATCGAATAAGAGTTCTTGCGAGCCGCTATTATCTTTGTTCAAATTCTCCATCGATCCGGCATTTTTAAGTGACGCAAAACTACCGTTCTGGTATGCTTGCATTAAAATATCAATTTCAAATTTTGTTCGTTCGTCGGGGAAATCTTTTTTAATTTCTTCAAATATTGATTTAGCTTCCTCAAGATTATTTTTATAAATAAGACTGATTACACCTTTCTGGAAGTTTAATTCTTTCCGTGATTCCTTGTCAATCTTATAATTGTCAACTATAGTTTTCAGATTATTGAGCGCTTCATCATATTTTTCATCTTGAATTAGATACTTAGCCTGAAGTTCCAGGTACATCCTATATAGTTCGCTCTTTGTATTCACAAGTCTAGGTTTCAATTCCTCTTCCAAATATTTGCCGAATTCTTTTTTCTTACTTTTTTGGTAACATGTCATTAAACCACATAAAGCATAATTAGATTCCGGCTTGTCAATTTTTTCATCTATCACTTTTTTGAATAACCTTTCAGCGTTGCTATACCTACCTAAAGCTAATTCATAGTATGCAATTTGCAAATCGGATTTTTTACCAGTTTTCGGAAGAGAGGATCCGGCGCCAGGGTCACTGGATAACCAGTTGCTATAATCAAATGAACTTGTTGCATCTATATAAAACTTACTAACATCCGGCGGATCAGCACCCCAATAATTATTAGAGGCATATATTTGGGAATAATAAATTGCATACACATTATATTTATTATACCCGGTTGATGTTATAAATGAGTTGAAACCTGAAGCCTCGGCATTAACCGTTCCATAATAGTAAGAATATATACCATAATAAGTATTATCCTTTATTAAATTGTCCCAGAATAGGGTCGGCGTACAATACATCTGAACAGTTAAACCATTATTGTTATTCTCTATAGTGTTCGATGTGATCCTACCCCCAAATTGTAGACAAGAAGAAAAGCAACTATATTTGAGAAAAATATAGGAGAGAAATCAATGTCAACACGAAGAAGTTACGACAAGGAATTTAAGATATCAGCGGTAAAACTGATATTGGAGGGTGGTA
>DAIEQA010000048.1:0-2459 GCA_027348115.1 Ignavibacteriales bacterium | reverse complement strand
CAAATTGCAGAAACAATTGCGAATGCTGCCGGATTGGAATTTAAAGCAGCTCACCTGCCTTCCGAATTTATTTCAAAGCATGATCAAGAGTGGGGATATAATTTATTCGGCGATAAAGGTTACGATACGGTTTTTGATAATTCCAAGATCAAAAAGATTGTTCCGGATTTCAAAGTGGAAATTCCATATTCCAAAGGTGTGACGGAAATAGTTGAGTGGTATTCGCATAAGGAAAATCAAATTGTAAATAATGATCTGGATCGCTTGATGGATAAAATGATTGAAGAATATCAGTTGATTCACGGGCGAAAAAATTTATCAATTTAACAAAGAAACCGAAAGGTTAATATGAAGACGAAGCCAATAACATATTTTCTAATTTTTATTTTTTATTCTGTCATCTGTTCTTCTTCGCAAACGCCGGCACAGAATCAAACGAAAGGAGAAGCAAATACTCCGGTAACTCTTCACCGGACGGAGATTATTAAAATAACATCGGCTCTTAACGGTCATACTTACCCGATCAATATTGCATTGCCGGGTAGTTATTTTGTTTCCAGCCAAACATATCCGGTTGTTTATCTGCTTGATGCTTATTCCTCGTTCGGAATTGTAACCGAGATGGCGCGTTTGCTTGCATCGGATAAAGAAATGCCGGAAATAATTTTAGTAGGAATTTCATCCGAAGGAGGATCAAAGGAATTTGTTTACAACCGCTCACGCGATTATACGCCGACGCAAATTCCCGAAGAAAATTTACCGGAAGCACTCCGTTCATTAATCCCGACTTCTGGAGGCGGAGAAAAATTTTTAGAGTTCATCAAAACAGAATTAATACCGCTCGTTGAATCGAAATACAGATTTAAACCGGAGGATAGAACTTTAGCCGGACATTCTTTAGGCGGTCTTTTTGTTCTTTATTCGTTATTCCGGGAGCCGAAATTGTTTAATAGATATGTTGCCGTTAGCCCGGCGCTATTGTGGGATGATGAATTTGTTTTGAAACAGGAAGAAAAGTTTTCCGAAAATCATAAATCATTAAGCACGGATGTCTATACTGCAATTGGCTCAAACGAAGACGGGACAATTGTTTTTCCCTGGAAACGGTTCATCTCAAAAATGAAAGAGAAGAATTATACCGGACTGAATTTAAAAACCGAAATTGGGGAGAACGAGACTCATTACACAATGATTCCTTATATAATAACGCATGGATTAAAATCTGTTTTTGGCGGCGGGAAGTAAAGTAAATAACGAAAAATAAAGTTAACACCAAAATATAAATGTAATTTACATTCAATAAATAATGGAGAAAGAAGTTAACAGATGAACGCAATTGAAATCTTTGGTTACGCGGGCTCGGTGCTGGTCGCGGTTTCTTTAATGATGAGCTCGATAGTAAAACTCAGAATAATAAATTTGATAGGCGCGGTTGTTTTTTCAACATACGGATTTATAATTGGCGCGCTGCCGGTCGGGTTTCTTAACGGATTTATAGCGTTCGTGGATATTTATTACATCATCGAAATCTTTTCTACAAAGGAATATTTCCGGGTGCTGGAAGTTCAGCACGATTCCGAATACCTCAAATATTTTTTAGAATTTCATGCCGAGGAGATAAAAAAATTTATACCGACTTTCTCTTTTCAACCGAGCGAACATTGGATTGTATTGTTTGTGTTGAGAGACACTGTTCCCGCCGGACTTGTCTGCGCGGAATATCATGACGAAGATCATCTCTTTATTAATCTTGATTACGCTATGCCCGGCTACCGGGATCTTAAAGTAGGGAAATATGTCTTTCCAAAAATCTTTGAAAGACGAAAAGTGAAAAAAATCTACAGCGAACCGGGCAATAGTAAGCATGAACAATATCTACGGCGCATTGGTTTTGTTAAAACAACGTTAGATTCAAAAACAGTTTATTCTCTAGAAAGCAATCTCCAATAATCATTAAAGAAAAAATGTCTGCAACAAAAATTTTATTTGAAGCGTGTGTTGATTCAATCGAATCGGCGTTAGCGGCTCAAGAAGGCGGCGCGGATAGAATTGAATTATGCGCCGATCTTATTGAGGGAGGCACAACGCCTTCCGCCGGCACAATTGATCTTGCTTGCAACCATGTCAACATTCCAATCATGGTAATGATTAGACCGCGGGGTGGCGATTTTTTCTATTCGAATCTTGAGTTCAATGAGATGAAGCGCGATATAGAATTTATCAAACAATTTAACGTTGCCGGAATTGTTCTCGGAATTTTGCGTGAAGACGGAACTGTTGACAAAGAAAGAACGAAAACGCTGATTCAATTAGCGCGGCCAATGCAAATCACTTTTCACCGCGCATTCGATATGACGCGCAATCCGTTTGAAGCTCTTGATGATTTGATTGATCTTGGTGTTGAGAGAGTGTTAACGTCGGGACAGGAATCAAATGTTGTTGAAGGAGTGGAAACACTG
>DAIEQA010000023.1:0-1536 GCA_027348115.1 Ignavibacteriales bacterium | reverse complement strand
ACTGGAATTATGGGACCAACTGGCGCAACCGCTACAAAACCGATTGGGCTTGTCTACATAGGTATTTGCGACGATAAAGGAAGTTATGTAAAAGAATTTCGTTTTGGTGATGACCGTCTTCTTAATAAAGATAGAACTTCTCAAGCAGCGCTCGAGATGGTTAGAAGAAATCTGTTAGGTATATCGGATGCCGATTAGAAGTTTTATTGCACTGGAGATCCCTAAGTTGCCGCTTCAAGATATTATTGATTTCCGAAATAAAATTTTGGGAGAAAATTTCAGAGCAAAATGGGAGCCTGTTGATAAGCTTCATCTGACAATTAAGTTCTTAGGTGAGACAAATGAAAACCTTATCGACTCAATTAGCGAATTGTTGGAATCCGCTTGTTTGAAATACAAACCATTCGAATTATCATTTGAGAAATTTGGCATCTTCAAAAAAGGGAATGATCCCAAAATTTTATGGATTGGACTTTTTCAGAATAATTCATTGAAAAATTTCGCTGATGAAATAAACGATGGTACTGTCAAGCTTGGCTTTGAAGAGGAGAAGAGAGGTTTCAAACCGCATATCACATTATTAAGATTTCGAGGTTATGAAGATTCCGAAAAAGTGTTATCTTTGGCAAAGGTAATTCTCCCCGAAATAAAATTTACTGCCGATAAGGTAATTTTTTTTGAAAGCAAACTGCTCCCGAGCGGTTCAATATATAAACCAATAAAAAGTTTTATACTGAAAAATTGATGGAGGAAAAATGATCGCTGAAAAAGACGCAAGATTGAAAATCCTTGACGAAACAATTTCCAACCTGGAAAAAACATACGGTAAGGGAACAATAATGAAGCTTGGCGACGGTGTGATTAATCCCGTCGAATCAATATCCACCGGTTCACTTACTCTCGACTTCGCACTTGGTATCGGCGGTGTACCGCGCGGAAGAATTGTAGAAATATACGGACCGGAATCCTCCGGCAAGACGACATTGTGCTTGCACATAATTGCCGAGGCGCAAAAGAAGGGCGGACTTGCAGCGTTTATAGATGTTGAACACGCGCTTGATGTTAATTACGCTAAGAGGTTAAACGTAGATACAACCAATCTGCTTCTCTCACAGCCGGATTTTGGTGAGCAGGCTTTGGAAATTGTCGACACTCTTATTCGCAGCAATGCGCTCGATGTTATCGTTATAGATTCTGTTGCCGCTCTTGTGCCTCGTTCGGAAATTGAAGGCGAAATGGGCGACCCGCAAATGGCGATGCAGGCAAGACTAATGTCTCAGGCCCTTAGAAAACTTACCGGCGCTATCAGCAAATCCAAGACTTGCGTAATCTTTACAAATCAGTTGAGAAGCAAAATCGGCGTTATGTTTGGCAATCCAGAGACAACTACCGGCGGTAACGCTCTTAAATTTTACGCCTCCGTTCGTTTGGATATCAGAAGAATTGCTGCGTTGAAAGACGGACAAAATGTTGTGGGCAACAGAACAAAAGTAAAAATTGTAAAGAGTAAAGTAGCTCCACCGTTTAAGGAAGTTG